>NZ_LR214950.1:716558-1074838 GCF_900660495.1 Mycoplasmopsis gallinacea
TTTCTAATTCTTGTGCTGTTCAATTTTCATGAATTAAAGTATTAATTGAATTAATAATGTGCTCTTTGATGTAGGCTCAGTTAGCTTTGTTTTGATCGTTCACTTTTTTCACAAGCTTATCAAACTTAAAAAAAGATGTTTTAGTTATAAACTTATTATTTTTGTTGTAATGTCCGATGGTGTACATAAAAGGTAAATCATGAATTTTTTTAATCCCTAAAGGGCTGAGATAATTTTCTGTAATAGCTTCAAAATCAATATAAATTATTTTTTTCTTCATTTGTTATAAAAAAATACCAATTGCTATTAAAAATAATAACAATTCAGTATCTTTTATTTTCCTAATGTTAAAAGTTGTACAAAGCTATCAGCTTCTAATGAAGCTCCACCTACAAGAAAACCATCGATATTTGGCATTGAGTGAAGTTCAGCAACATTTTTAGGTGAAACAGATCCACCATATTGAATAATTGCATGATCAGCTGTAATTGAACGAATGTATTTACATACATCTTCAGCAACTTCAGGAGTAGCAACTTTACCGGTTCCGATTGCTCAAATTGGTTCATAAGCAATCACTAATTTAGATAAATCTAAACCTTTTAATGATTTTTCTACTTGTTCTTTAACAACTTCTTTTGTTTTACCTTGTTCATATTGTTCAAGTGTTTCACCAACACAAACAATAGGTGTTAAACCTTTTTCAATAGCTTTAGCAGCTTTTGCATTAACAACTTCATCAGTTTCAAAGTGGTATGCTCTTCTTTCTGAGTGACCTAAAACTACATATTTAACATTTAAATCTAAAAGCATATCTGCAGATGTATCACCTGTGTAAGCACCTTTGTCAAATTGTGACATATCTTGTGCCGCAAGTTTTAAACCTTCAACTTTTGATTCTTTAAATGCAGCTAAATTTGGAAAAGGTGCTGCAATACCAAAGTCAAGGTTATCAATTATTTTGTTTTTATTTTGTTCAAAAACATTTTCTAATTGCCCTAAAAAAGCTTTAGTATCAGAAAAATTTTTGTTCATTTTTCAGTTACCAACAATAACTGTTTTACGCATTTTGACTCCTTAAAATATTTTCATTTGTTATTAAATTATTATACAAATATAACGAAATTTTTTAAGCAATTTTTATGAAAATAAGGCTTAAAAAATTGATACTTTAGCTAAAGAAAATTTTCAAATTTTATTTAGCTTGATTTTTTCTATTTAAAATGCATATACCACATAATTTCAAACAAGAATTGTTTTTCTAATTATCTTTGTTGCTTTATTAATTATTTCTTTTTTTAGGAAACATTTTTTAATTCAAATTTTCCTACAAAATGTGCGCAAAGATAAAAAAATTATATTAATAGTGTTATGAAAAATAAAGGAATGTTACTTGAGAAAATAATCAACAAAACAATCGATTTTTATTGAAAGAATAAAATCGCTTATATTGAGAAAAAACAAATACCAATAAAATTTGTTGACATAACTAAAAATGGAGAAAAGAAAAATGTTTCAAAAGCCTATTTATCAGGAAAAAGCACCGTTGATTATATAGGGTGCTATAAAGGTATTTTTGTCTGTTTTGAAGCTAAGACCTGCAATGAAGATAATTTCTATTTAGCAAACATTCAAAAGCACCAATTAGAATATTTAAGGATTATTAAACAAAGCGGTGGAGAATCTTTTATAGTTTTGTTTTTCTCACACAATAATACTTTTTGAAAGGTAGGTCTAGAGTTTATTGAGAAGGCAATCAAAGAAGGTAAAAAACATATTAGTTATAATGATGTAAAAAGCAATTGTTTATATTTAGAACTAGAATTTCCAGGTTTATTGTCATTTTTGTAAAAAAAGCAGCAAAACGCTACTTTTATAATTTTTGGAAAAAAAACTAAATTTTTACAAATTAATATTAGTCGTTTCTAATATCAACTGTTTCACGTAAATATTTAGAAGGTTTATATTTAATCACACGTTTTTGTGGAACAACTTGTTCTGCACCTGTAAATCTATTTGTAATTGTACGTTCTTGTTTAATTACTGTTGAGAAGATTCCAAGATGTGATAATTGAACTTTTTCTTCAGCGATTAATTGTTCTTTAAGCACAAAAACCATTGAGTCAAAAACTTTCTCTACTTCCTTTGGTGTGAATAGAGCTCTTTCTGCTACTTGAGCAATAAATTCTTTTTTTGTCATTTTTTCTCTCCTAAATGAATTTTATTGTACAAATTATACTATATTTTAGGCCTTTAAAGAAAAAAATGAAAATTTTGAAAGAGTAAAAAAGCATTTCTAAAATTTAAAAATTCACATTATTTTTTCATTTGTTATAATTAAATTAATTATTTAATAAATTAAATATTTTCTCAATTCACATAAATAATTTTTTTAAAGGAGAAAAATGAATCATGTAAATATTTTTGCCCTAGGTGGGCAAGATGAAAATGGTAAAAATTCATACGTGTTTGAATACAATGATGAAATTTTTGTAATCAATGCGGGTGTGAAAATTCCGATTAATTCTCAAAATGGTGTTGATACATTAATTCCAGATTTTGGTTACTTAGAATCAAAAAGAAAGAAAATCAAGGGAATTTTTATCTCTGATGTTAAAAACGAAACTTTTAGCGCACTTCCTTGACTTGTGCTTAAAATTCCTAATTTAACTATCTATACATCAGCATTTAATAAATGAATGATTATTGATCGTTTAAATAAATACAAAATCAATCCAAAAGATTACAAAATTGTTATTTTAAATGCTAGAACTAAAATTGGTTCTTTAGAAGTTATGCCAATTCCGCTTACCGGAAGCATGCCAGGAAATAATGCTTTTGATTTCATAACACCAAATGGAGATTACCTTTTTATGTTTAACTATGTTGAAGGGAATCTTGGGATTTATGGAAGAACAAGTTTTTCTTTCCTTAAAAAGCTTTTAAATAATCGTAAAATAGTTGCTTTAATTTCTGATGCTGGTAAAAGTAATTTTTCAGGAAAAGCAATTGATAAACTGCAGCTTCCTTCTGAAGTTTTAGACATTTTCGAAAAAACAAATAAAGAAAGCAGAATTATTGTTGGTGCTTATGATGAAGAAATGGTTGTTTTACAGCAAATATTAGATCTTGCTAAAAAATACAATCGTCCTGTAGCTCCTTATGGAAAAACTTATGGTCAATTGCTTGATTTGCTTAAAAAAGCAAATCCAGAACTTGAAATGCCTGAATTTATTGATTATAAGAAAGTTTCAAAGCACAAAAATGCTGTTATTTTAGTTACTGGCTCAATTGAGCGTTTATATTTGCGTTTCATGAGAATTACATATGAAAAAGATGTTTATTTAAAAATCTTACCAACCGATACAGTATTAATGCTTGCTCCACCAGTAAATGGTCTTGAGTCAACAGCAGCTGTTGTGCTTGATAATATTGCAAAGAATTTTCCAATTTTATACGATATTCCGGATAATGAATATTACAGAAATAGACCTACAAAAGAAGATATTTCTAACTTAGTTAATATGCTGGAGCCTGAACACTTTATTCCAACTCAAGGTCTTTATAGATATTTAGCAGACGCAATAATGTATGTTGAAAATAATCTTAAAAAGAATCAAAAAATTAACTCTATTTCTTTATCAAATGGAAGAATCTCTCACTTTGTAGATGGCAAATTATTTAGTACAAATGGTAAAGTAAAACCAGTTGGTGATTTAATTATTGACGGATTTGGAGTAGGAGATATTTCAAGTGAAGTTATCTCTGAAAGAGAAGCTTTAGGTAGAGAAGGGGTGGTGATTATTAACTCTATTTATTCTCCTAAAACAAAGAAAATCATTAGTAATTTACACATTAATTACATTGGTGTAATTGATGAATCTGATAAAGATAAAATTGACACTTTAGTTAAAGAAACAATAATTAAAGTATTCCAAGAAAATGACTTCACTTCATTAAAAGAAGTAACTGAAAAACTTAGAAAAAGCATAAGAAAGAGAATTTTTAAATTAACTGATAAAGACCCAATGGTTGCAGTTACATTTACAACTATTTAATTATGAAATTAAAAGATATAAATAAAGAAATTCAAAATCTTAAAATTGAAGATGAACCTAAAGATTATCGAACTTTCGTAGAAAAGAACAAAAGATGAAAAATTGCTCTTATTTTTTCACTTACAACTTTTCTTTTGTTTTTTAACATCACTGCACTTGCTTTAAATGCTTCTTTTGGTGCTTCATATTGATTTGTGAAGTTTTACATTTACACCATTGATTTAATTTTTGGTAACTTAGTTTTACCTTTAATTTTATGTGGCTATGCTACTTGTAGTGTGCTTATTATAAGTAATGCTTATAATGGTAAATGTGTAGCGTGATTTGGAAAATATCGAAAAGTTTCTATTTTCCACGCCCAAAGAGAAATTCTTATTTTCATTTGAAACATCTTTATTTTTTGAAGCTTTTTTGATCATATGATTTTAAATTACGCATATAACAAGGATTTTCAATTTAAAATCATTTTAACTGAGAATATCTTTAAAACAGGATTTTGAGAGCAATATGTAGTTCAAGAAAACTTCTTCTGAAACCATATTGGTTTTCTTTTTGATACTATTTTTAACATTTTATATTACTTACCACTTGCGTTTGTTTTTTCAATTATTCTCTTAATTTTATTTTTAGGTTTTATTATTGTAAAACTTAGATTCATTTTTCCATTTAAAATGTTTAAGCAAAAACTCTACAAAATTACAGCTACTGAATATTATTCAAAACTTAAAAATAGAAAACTTCCTTTTGTGTTAACTGAAAAAACAGTGGAATGATTTGATGTATTTTTTAAAAATGCAAAATATGCAAAGTTACAATACAACTCAATTAGTTTTTTAAAGCTTATTCAAGAGCTTATTAAATTTAATGAAGTAGAACGTAACTTATCAAAAGAAGAAATGGATTCTTTATCTGAAGCAGAAAAAGCAACTACTAGTTATTTAATAACTAACAAAACTGATGAAACTTTAGAACAAAACTTAGAACAAAAAAATGAAGATAAAAAAGTCCTAAATGTTTTTGAGATATTAGAAAAACATTCACCAATTATTAATAACGAGGAATAATTATGTTTGAAAAAATGTTATGAAAAGATGCAGAAAAGTTTCTTGCATCAAATAAAAATAAATTGATCTTTTTAGAATTCACTACAGAATGATGTGGTGATTGCAAAATGATGAAGCCAGTTGTAGATTCAGTTGCAAGCGAATATAAAGATAACAACAACATTTCATTTATTAATGTAGACGCTGAAGAAGCAAAACTTTTTAGAAACCCAGATACTAAATGAAAAGTTTTAAAAGTCCCTACAATTTTATTGATTAAAAACGAAGAAATCTTAGAAAAAGGGTATGAATATATTCCTGCGCCTGTGTTAAAAAGTTGAATTGAGAAAAGTTTACATTAATTTTTGCATTCAATACACCAAGAGGAGTTGTTCAAATAAAAAAAGCGGAATTTTCATTTCCGTTTTTTATTTTTTACCTTATAATTAATTAGCAATATAGCGAGGACCTATAAGGTTGTCAATACACCAAAAAAAGTTGTTGAGGGTTTATTGAGTTTTTATAGTGAGCTATGTTCAAAAAAGAACAAAGGAGACAACATGAATAAATTAAATGTTAAAGTACAAGGTTTCGACCACGCATTAGTGGATGCAGCTGCTAAAAAAATTGTTTTATTAGCAGAAGAAACAAAAGCTAAGGTAAGTGGACCAGTTCCTCTTCCTACAAAAAGAGAAGAAATTACAATCTTAAGATCTGTTCACATTAACAAACCATCTCGTGAACAATTCGAAAGCAGAACACATCAAAGATTAATCGTAATTTCAGAATTTGCAAACGAAAAAGAAACTCTTGCAAAACTTAAAAGAATTGAATTACCAGCTGGTGTTCAAATTCAAGTTAAAGTTAAATAATCACACTTTGTGATTTTAAAATCTATTTATAAAAAATAAGGAGACTAGAATGAAAGGAATCTTAGGACGTAAAGTTGGGATGACTCAAATTTTCAGCGAAACTGGTTCAAGAATACCAGTTACTGTTATAGAAGTTCAACCAAATGTTGTTACTAAAGTTTTAACTGACGAAGTTAATGGTTACGTTGCAACTCAATTATCAGTTTTTGATAAAAAAGCTTCACGTACAAACAAACCAGATGCTGGTCAGTTTGCTAAAGCGCAAACAACACCTAAGCGCTTCGTAAAAGAAGTTCGTAATATGTCTGGATACGAACTTGGTGCTACAGTTACAGCTGATTTATTTGCTGCAGGAGAACTTGTTGATGTAACAGGTATCTCAAAAGGTAAAGGATTTGCTGGAACAATCAAAAGACACAATCAACACATTGGACCTAAATCTCACGGTGGAGGTGGAGGTAGTCAACCAGTTAGACAAACAGGATCACTTGGAGATATTTCAGGTAACCGTGTTTACAAAGGTATGACAATGCCTGGACACCTTGGACATGTTAAAACAACAGTTCAAAACTTAGAGATTGTAAAGGTTGATGTAGAAAACAATTACATTCTTGTTAAAGGATCAATTCCAGGTCCTAAAAAATCATTTGTTATGGTTAAAGAAGCTGTTAAAGGGCTTCCAAACCGTGAAGCAGTTAAACTTGTTGATGTACAAGAAGTTATTTTAATGAACGAACTTGTTGAAAAAGCTAAAAAATACAACATTGAAGTTACAGTTGGAATGCACTCAAGTGAACTTAAACAATTAATCGAAGAAGCAGAAGCAAAAGAAGGGGACAAATAATCATGGCTGAAACTAAAAAAACAACAACAAAAGCTAAACCAGCTGCAAAAGCTAAAAGCGCATCAGCTGCTAAAAAACCTTCAAAACCTGCTGCAGTTAAAGTTCAAAAAACAGCTAAAGTTGCAAAACCATCAGTAGAAGTTCAATTACCAAAAAACCTTTTCAACAGTGAAAAAATTTACGAACAAGCAATTTTTGACACAATTATGTCAGAAAGAGCTAGTGTAAGACAAGGAACACACCAAGTTAAAAACCGTGCTGAAGTAAGCGGTAGTGGTAAAAAACCTTGAAGACAAAAAGGAACAGGACGTGCACGTCACAGCTCAATGCGTTCACCTATTTGAGTTGGTGGAGGTAGAGCATTTGGTCCTCAATCAGTTAAAAACTATTCATTAAAAGTTAACAAAAAAGTTAGATACGCTGCATTTGTTTCAGGATTAACACTTCTTGCAAACGATAAAGCTGTTATTGTAAACGACCTTACACTTGAATCAATTTCTACAAAAGCTTTAGTAAAACACCTTGAAGATTTACAAGTAGCAAACTTAAAACATGTTTTAGTTGTTACAGAAGATAGAAATGTATTCTACTCATCAAGAAACCTTCAAAATGTTAAAACAACAAAAGCTAACTCAATTAGCGTTGAAGAACTTATTTGAGCAGATGTTATGATCATCTCAAACGAATCATTAAAAATTTTAGAAGGGAAGGCTAAATAATGGAACTTACAAAAGTTATTAGTGCACCTCTTTTAACAGAAAAAACAAACTCACAAATGAGTAATGGTGTTTATACTTTTATTGCTGATTACCATGCAAACAAACACCAAATTAAACAAGCAGTAGAAACAATTTTCCAAGTGAAAGTAGTTAGTGTAAATACAATCAAAGTTGAAAAACAACCAAAAAACATTGGTCGTTTCCACGGATTTACAAACAGATACAAAAAAGCAATCGTTAAAGTAGCTGAAGGACAAGTAATTAACTTATTCCCAGGTGAAGAACAACAAGTAGAAGAAGTTAAAGCAAAAGCTTCATCAAAAGAAACAAAAGCAAAAGTTGCTGAAAAAGAAAGCAAATTAGCTGCTAAATTTAATAAAAAAGCAACAGCAACTAAAACAAACAAAACATCATCAGTTAAAAAATCAACTTCATCAAGAAAAGTTGGTGGAGAATAATAAATAATCTAATTTTAAATCAAGATTTAAAATTGCGATAAATGCGGAATTATGCATGCTTAAAAGAAGATCCGCAACTATTTTTAAGCAAAGGAGAGACAAATAATATGGCTATTAAGCACTATAAACCTACGACAAATGGTCGTAGAAACATGTCTACTCTTGATTTTAAACAGAACTTATCAGGTCACGCTCCTGAAAAATCACTTCTTGTGAATTTAAAAAACAATGCAGGGCGTAACAACCAAGGTAAAATTACTGTAAGACATCATGGAGGACGTGTTAAACGTTTCTACAGACTTGTAGATTTCAAACGTAATAAAGATAACATTCCTGCTACAGTAAAAACAATTGAATATGATCCAAACAGATCAGCAAACATTTGTTTATTAGCTTATGCAGATGGAGAAAAAAGATACATTTTAGCTCCTAAAGGTATCAAATTAGGACAAGTTGTTGTTTCAGGTCCTGAATCAGATATCGTTGTTGGTAACTCATTACCACTTGCAAACATCCCAGAAGGAACATTTGTACACAACATTGAAATGCAACCAGGAGGTGGAGGTATTATTGCACGTAGTGCTGGAACTTCTGCTCAAATTCTTGGTAAAGATGAAGATGGAAAATACGTTGTTTTAAGATTAAAATCAGGTGAAACACGTCGTATTTTAGCTCGTTGCCGTGCAACAATTGGAGTTGTTGGGAACGAAGAACACTTACTTGTAAACGTTGGTAAAGCTGGAATTAACAGACACAAAGGAATCAGACCTACAGTTCGTGGATCAGTTATGAACCCTGTAGACCACCCACATGGAGGGGGAGAAGGAAAACAACCTGTTGGACGTAAAGCTCCTCTTACACCATGAGGTAAAAAAGCTCTTGGAGTTAAGACAAGAAAAACTAAGAAATCTTCAAACAAATTAATTTTAAGAAGAAGAAAGGATGCTAAATAATGGCACGTAGTCTTAAAAAAGGTCCATTCGCTGATGAGCACTTACTTAAAAAAGTAGATGCTATTATATCAGGTAAAGCACCTAAAAAACCAATTAAAACATGATCAAGACGTTCAACAATCTTCCCAGATTTCGTTGGACTTACATTTGCAGTGCACAATGGAAAAGTATTTAACGAAGTATACGTAACAGATGATATGGTAGGACACAAACTTGGTGAATTCTCACCAACAAGAACCTTCTCAGGTCATGGTGCAGATAAAGGTAAGAAAAAATAATGGCACAACAAGCAAAAGCACACGTTAAATTCCAAAGAGTTAGCGTTTCAAAAGCAGCTTTAGTTGCTAACTTATTTAGAGGACTTGATGTTGTTAAAGCATTAGGAATCCTTAAAAACACAAACAAAAAATCTGCTCCAATTTTCGTTAAATTATTAAACTCAGCAATTGCAAATGCTACAAACAATCATGGTATGGATGCTTCAAAATTATTTGTTAAAGAAGTTTATGTTAATGAAGGTCCAACTCTTAAAAGATTCCAACCTAGAAGTCAAGGTAGAGCTTACTCAATTTTAAAACGTACATCAAATTTATCAATAACATTAGAGGAGAGAAATTAATATGGGACAAAAGGTTAATCCAAATGGTTTTCGTTACGGAGTAACTAAAGCACATAACTCAACTTGATTTGTTGGTAAAGAGCAATTCGGAAACTACTTAGTTGAAGATGCTAAAATTTACAAATTCTTTGATAAATTAGTACGTCAATACCAAATCGGAAAAGTACAAGTAAAAAGAACACAAGATAACAAAGTAACAGTGTATATTCACACAGTTAAACCTGCTGCCGTTTTAGGTCAAGAAGGTAAAAACATTCAAGAATTAACTTTAAAATTAAAGAAATTCTTAAAAAACAGAAACTTAAATGTTAATTTACAAGTTGTAGAACTTGCAAACCCAGATCTTAATGCAAAATTACTTGCAGAAATGATCGCAACTAAATTAGAAAACCGTGAAAGCTTCCGTTCAGCTCAAAAAATCGCTATCCGTAGCGCACTTAGAGCTGGAGCAAAAGGAATCAAAACAGCCGTTAGTGGTCGTTTAAACGGTGTTGATATGGCTCGTACAGAAGGATATTCTGAAGGAGAAATGAAACTTCACACACTTAGACAAAATGTTGACTATGCAACAGCAACAGCTAGAACAACATATGGTGCAATTGGAATTAAAGTTTGAGTATCATTAGGAGAAATTTTGGAAGGAGAAAGAAAACATGCTTCAACCAAAAAGAACTAAATATCGTAAACCATTTTTAGTAAACCCAAACAAACGTAAAGCTCATAAAGGAAACACAGTATCATACGGTGAATTCGGACTTCAAGCCGCAACACCTTCACTTATTACATCAAGACAAATCGAATCAGCTCGTATTGCTGCTACACGTAGTCTTGGACGTGAAGGACAAGTTATTATCCGTATCTTCCCACACTTTGCTAAAACATCAAAACCTATTGGTGTTCGTATGGGATCAGGTAAAGGTGCTCCAGAATTATGATATGCATCTGTAAAAGAAAATACAGTTATGTTTGAAATTGGTGGTGTTTCAGAAGAAAGAGCTAGAGAAGCTCTTAGACTTGCAGGTCACAAACTTCCAGTTAAATGAAAAATTATTACAAAGAATCAAGAAGGAGATAAATAATGTTATACAAAGACATTAAAGCTAAATCAAGAGAAGAGTTATTAAAACTTGTTAATGATTTAAAAGCAGAACTTTGAACTTTAAGATTCAAAAACTCAACAGGTAGTTTAGACCAAACACACAAAATTTCAAGTATCAGAAAAGACATAGCAAAAGTTCTTACAGCATTAAATGAAAAAGGAGCTAAATAATTATGGAAAGAAATACAAGAAAAACCTTAGTTGGTACAGTTGTTTCAGCAAACAAAACACCTAAAACAATTATTGTTGCAGTAGATACATACAAAAAACACCCACTTTACTCAAAACGTTATAAATCAACAAAACGTTTCGCAGTTCATGATGAAAACCATGTAGCAAAATTAAATGATATTGTTGTTATTATGGAAACAAGACCTTTATCAAGAACAAAACGTTTTAGATTAGTAGAAGTAAAACAATCAGCACAAGGAGATAATTAATAATGTTATTAGAATTATCAAAAGCAAACGTTGCAGATAACTCAGGTGCTAAAGAAATTGGTGTTATTCGTATCTTAGGTGGATCAAAGAAAAAAGTTGCAAAAATTGGTGATGTTGTTGTTTGTTCAGTTAAAAAAGCTATTCCTAATGGAAACGTTAAACAAGGTCAAGTTGTAAAAGCTGTTGTGGTGCGTTCAAAATACGGTATTGCTCGTGAAAACGGGTCATACATTCGTTTCGATGAAAATGCTGTTGTATTACTTAAAGAAGATGGAACACCACGTGGAACACGTGTGTTTGGACCTGTTGCACGTGAAATTCGTGAAAAATACCCTAAAATCGTTTCATTAGCACCAGAAGTGCTTTAATTAAGGAGTTATGATGAAAGTTAAATTTAAGAAAAATGACGAAGTTATCGTAATTGCTGGAAAAGAAAAAGGGAAAACAGGAAGAATTGAAAAAGTATTACACAAAGCAAACAAAGTTATTATTAAAGACTTAAACATCGTTACAAAACACAACAAACCTTCACAACAAAACCAAGATGGTTCAATCTCAAACATCGAAGCTCCAATTCACGCATCAAATGTTGCTATTTTAGTTAAAAAAGCTAGCAAAGATAAACCTGCTCAATATTCAAAAATTGGTTACTCATTAAACAAAGATGGCAAAAAAGTTAGAATTGCTAAAAAAACTAAGAAGGAAATTTAATTATGTTAAAACAAGTTTATTTAGAAAAAGCAGTTCCTGCTCTTAAAGAAAAATACAATTATTCTTCATCAATGCAAGTGCCAAGAATTGAAAAAGTAGTAATCAACATGACAGCTGGTAAAGAAGTTTCAAACTCAAAAGCTATTGAAGAAGTTCTTAACGAACTTACATTAATCTCAGGACAAAAACCATATCAAACAGTTGCTAAAAAATCAAACGCTTCATGAAAACTTCGTGAAGGAATGCCAATGGGTGGAAAAGTTACACTTAGAAGAGAAAGAATGTGAGAATTCTTAGACAAATTAATTAATGTTGCTATGCCTAGTATTCGTGACTTCCGTGGAGCAAACCCTAAAGCATTTGACGGAAGAGGAAATTACTCATTAGGAATTAAAGAGCAAATTATCTTCCCAGAAATTGAATTTGATAAAATTCGTCGTATCAAAGGACTTGATGTTATCATCGTAACAACAGCAAAATCAAATGATGAAGCAAAAACACTTCTTGAAAACATAGGAATTCCATTTGAAGGAAAGGGAGTTAAATAATGGCTAGAAAAGCATTAATTGAAAAAGCTAAACGTCACCCTAAATTCTCTACACGTGCATATACACGTTGTGAATTGTGTGGACGTCCACATGCAGTTTTAAGAAAATATAAAGTATGCCGTATTTGTTTTAGAAACCTTGCACATGAAGGTAAAATTCCAGGCATTAAGAAAGCGAGCTGATAATTATGTTTATTACAGACCCTATTTCAGATTTAATCGTTCGTATTAAAAACGCGAACATGAGAAAACACAAAACTGTAGAAATTCCTTACTCAGGAAAAAAAGAAGCTATTGTTAAACTTATTCAAGAAGAAGGATACATTTCATCATACGAAGTTACAGGTGAAAAAACAGAGAAAAAACTTGTTGTGTCATTAAAATTCAAAGGTAACCAAGCTGCTATTAAAGATTTCAAAAGAGTTTCAAAACCAGGAATTAGAGTTTACTACAAATCAACAGAAATTCCTTCAGTACTTTCAGGATACGGTACAGTAATTATGTCTACATCAAAAGGTCTTATGACAGGAAAACAAGCTAAGAAAGAAAATGTTGGTGGTGAAGCTATCACCATCATTTGATAGGTAATAGTATGTCACGTGTTGGAAATCGTGTTTTAACAATTCCTGCGGGAACAACTGTTACAGTAGATGGACAAAAAGTTACAGTATCAGGAAAATTAGGAACTCTTGAAAGAATTTTTAGCGATAAAATTACAGTTAATGTAGAAAACGGACAAGTTACAACTACTCGTGCAAACGAAGAAAAACACACAAAACAATTACATGGAACAACAAATGCTCATATTGCGAATATGATCAAAGGTGTTTCAGAAGGTTTCAAAATTGAACTTGACATTAAAGGGGTTGGGTACAAAGCAACTCTTGCAGGTAATGTTTTAGAAATTGCTGCTGGATACTCACATACAGTAAAATTACAAGTACCAAGTGATGTTACAGTTAAAGTTGCAAAACCAACAGAAGTATCTGTAGAAGGTATTGACAAACAAAGTGTTGGACAATTTGCATCAATCGTTCGTGCTGTAAGAAAACCTAATGTTTACTCAGGTAAAGGTATTTCTTATAGAGGAGAAAAAATTAGACGTAAAGAAGGGAAAACAGCTTCTAAATAATTTAGAGCTTAGGTATTACATATGGCAAACTTATCAAGAAACGCTGCTAGAAAAGTTAAACACGTTCGTTTACGTCAAAACATTTTTGGTACAGCAACAAAACCTCGTTTAAGTGTGTTTAAATCACACCAAAACTTCTATGCTCAACTTATCGATGATACAAAAGGTGTTACACTTGCTAGTGTATCAACATTAAAAGATTCAAAATACAGCGGAAACATCGCTGCTGCTAAAGAACTTGGACTTGCTATGGGTGACAAAATTGTTGCTCTTGGAGTTAAAGAAATTGTATTTGACCGTTCAGGTTACTTATACCACGGTAGAGTTAAAGCATTTGCAGATTCAGTAAGAGAAAAAGGAGTTAAGTTCTAATGGAAAACCAAAAAGAAACAAAAGTTGCTGCTGGAACACAAGAAGTTACAGCTAAAAAACAACCAAGAAATTCTTTTGCTAAAGATTCAAACAAAGAAACAAAACCTCGTTCAAATCGTTCAGAATTTTCAAGAAAACCTCGTAAGTCAAGAGCAGAACAAGCAGTTTCAGAATACTCTGAAAAAGTTATCGATATTGCTCGTGTTACAAAAGTTGTTAAAGGTGGAAGAAGGTTTAGTTTCTCAGCATTTGTTGTTGTTGGAAACAAAAAAGGTAGCGTTGGATATGGACATGGTAAGGCAAATGAAGTTCCAGATGCAATTAAAAAAGCTATCAAAGATGCACAAAACAACTTAGTAGAAGTTCCAGTTTTAAATGGAACAGTACCACACGAAACAAGAGCAAAATTCTTATCATCAAAAGTTATGCTTAAACCTGCACCTAAAGGGAAAGGGCTTATTGCTTCTGGAACAGTGCGTGCAGTTGTAGAACTTGCAGGATACTCAGATATCGTTACAAAAACATACGGTTCACGTTCAAAAGCTAATACAGTTAAGGCTGCTGTTAAAGCTTTACAAGAACTTAGAACACCTGAACAAATTGCTTTTATTAGAGATAAAGATGTAAAGGACTTAATATAATTATGGCTATTAAATTACATTCACTTAAATTCACAGAAGGTTCAAGACCAGAAAAACACCGTAAAGGTCGTGGACACGCTGCTGGAAAAGGAAAACAAGCTGGTAAAGGACAATCAGGGCAAAACAAACGTAAAGGACACAGACTTGGATTCGAAGGGGGTCAAACACCATGATTCCGTCGTATTGGTAAACGTGGATTCACAAACGTAAATCACGTTGAATATCAAGTAGTTAACCTTTCAGATATTCAAGAAAGATTTAATGATAATGATGTTGTTTCAGTTGAAACATTAAAAGCAAAAAACTTAGCAAAAAGAAACTTACCTGTTAAATTACTTGCAAATGGAGAGTTAACTAAAAAAGTTACAGTTTCACTTCACAAAGTAAGTGCAGCCGCAAAAGAAGCAGTAGAAAAAGCTGGTGGATCAGTTAACGAATTATAATTATCCAAATTCAAATCAAACCAATTAAAAAACAAAGCTAACTAACTAGCTTTGTTTTTTAATTGCTCTAAAATATCTTTAAGGGCGAACAAGTTAGATGAATCTAAAAGCGAATGCCCTGCCATGTGGTTGTAATAAGTTTTAACATTATCGAGCTTTTGCTCTAATAAATAAGCTCCAATTAAACGAGTATCAATGTCAAAATGCCCATGAATAATATAGGTTGGTATATGTTTAAATTTATGTGCATTTTCTAAGATATAGTTATCGCTTGATAAGAATGATTTATTATAAAAATAATGGCTTTCTAAAAGAGCTAGATCATAAGCTTCCTGCTCATATTCTTTTTTAAAATCACGTTTTCTAACACTAACAAGAGAAAATTCTCATTTATAAAAATCAAGAGCTAGTTTTTTTCTATATTCAAGATCAAGCTTTTTATTCGTTAAAGCTTTATAATACTTAGCAATATTTGTTCTTCCTTTTAAATTAGCTACTGCATTTTGAAATGCTTCATATTCTTTAGGGAAGAATCAATTAGCACCTTTTCCTTCATAAAGAAAATCCACATCTTCTTGACGCGCTAAAAACACACCTCTAAGTATCATTGTAGCAACATTTTGTGGGTATTTAATGGCATACATTAAAGTTAATGTTGTTCCCCAGCTACCACCAAAAATTGTTAATTTATCAAGCTTTAAATGCTTTCTTAAAGCTTCCATATCTTCAACTAATTGGTGTGTATTATTGTTTTTTAACTCTAAATGTGGAGTGCTTTTTCCGCATCCTCTTTGATCAAAAAATATGTATCTAAAGAATTTAACATCTAAAAAATCTGTTATTGCAGTTGGAGATCCGCTACCTGGGCCACCATGGACTACTAAAATAGGAAAACCTTTTGGATTACCATATGTGGCATACCACATTTTGGTTTTTGAATCAAGCTCCAAATAGTTTTCCTTAAACTTTACGTTTTTATTATTCATTTGGACGAGTTAATACTCTGTGTCCATTTTCAGTAACAAGAACATCATCTTCAATTCTTGCACCACCAAGTCCTTCGATGTAAATACCAGGTTCAACAGTAATAACCATTCCAGGTTCTAAAACAAAATTAGAAGTTGCACCAACATTTGGATATTCGTGCACATCAATTCCTAATCCATGACCTGTTGAGTGAACAAAGTATTTCCCATACCCTTTTTCTGCAATGTAATCACGGCAAATTTTGTCAATTTCACTTGTTTTAATACCAGGACGAACTGCTTTTCTACCAGCTGCAGCCGCCTCTTTTACAATATTAAGAATTTCGACCATTTTAGGATCTTTAGCATTTTCTTCTCCGCCTAAAATAATTGTTCTTGTAATATCAGCTGTATATCCGTTATATTCACCACCAAAGTCTACTTTTAATAAAGTGTTGTTTTCAATAACTTTATCAGTTGGATGATGGTGTGGTTCAGCACTATTTGCACCTGTTGCAATAATTTCTGTGAACCCTTCTTTTTGACATCCATTAAGTTTTAATTGGTAATTTAAATAAGCTGCTGCTTCTTTTTCAGTTACACCAGGTTTTAATCACTCCATAAGTTTGTCATAAGCTTTTAATGAGATATTAATAGCTTTTTGAAGTGTTTCAATTTCTTTTTCATCTTTCACAATTCTAAGTTCTTGTGCATCTACTCAGTGAATTTGTACATCTTTACCTGTGTAGTATAAAATACGATCTTGCACTTGTTTTACTAAATAGTTATTGTCAAGAGCAATTTTCTTAAATCCTTTTTTAGCAAATCATTCCTTTGTAGAATTACCTTGCATTAACACAATATCAACGTTTTTAGCGTGATTTTGTGCGTATTCAATATACCTTCCATCTACGAATAATGTAGCTTTATCTTTTTCTATAACAATTAAACCATCTGAGGTTTGAACACCAGCAAATCATAATCTAGTTTGTGGAGCTTCAGAAATATAAGCATCTACGCTATGCTCTGTAAAAAGCTTGTCTAATCTTGAACGATTCATTTTTCCTCTTTTCTAATATCATTAATTTAATAATATTATACATAATATTATTAAAAGCATTTTTAAGGGCAAGAAAAAACGTAAGACTAAATAGTCTTACGCAAACTAACTAAGTTTTATTTTTCTTCTTTTTTCTTATTTAAGAATTTAGCAAGTAATAAAATTAGCATTAATAATGTACCTGCTAAGCAAGCTGAAAGAATAGCAACTAAAATATTTCTATTTCTGTGTTCTGCAGCTAACTGTTCTTTTAATGTATCTTTTTCTTTTGAAAGTGATGCATTTTTAGATTCTAAAGTAGCTAATTTTCCTTTTGATTCTTGAGCTCCAGTAAGATCGTTTTTAAGGCTTTCTATTTCTTGTTTTTGAAGGTGTAAAATTCTTCTAATTCCGTCTTTGGTGTCTTCATTATCAGCGATTCTTTCTTTTGAACCCATACCTTCTAAGATTTTGTTAATTTCAGCTTTTAAATCAGTTCCTTTTGTTTCCAGTGCAAGAACTTTATCTGTAGATGCTTTAAGATCGTTTATTAATTTTTGTTTTTCAGCATCTAATTCTTGAGCTTTAGTGTTAACTTTTCTTTAGTCTCTTTTAATTCATCATTTGCATCTACTCATTTACTTGAGAAGTCAACAGAAAGATTTTCTAAGTAAGCTGATGTAAAAGTGTAGTTACCTGGTTCATCTTCACTTTCTGCAAATAAGTCAAAAATTTCTGAATCAGTTCAACCTAATTTTTTTCTTTCAGTTTTTATTTCTTCGACATATTGCTCTTTTTTAGCTCTTTCTTCTTTTTGTTGAGTTTCTGTTTGTTTTAAAGATTCAAGTAATTTTTCGTATATTTCTTGTGTCTTACGTCTTTCTAACTGTTGTTCTTCTGTTAAATTTTCACCTTCTGTTGGTACAACTTTATATTTATCAACAACAGATGCTAAAGCTTTTGCTTTATCTAACTCTTTTTGTGCATCTGAATAAATACTAGTTGCAAAGCTAAAAGTCTGAACAAGTCTTTCTACTACACCTGCTTTTATAAATGCTGGAGCATCAGATAAATCTTTATATTCTTTTGCAGCTTCATCAAAAGATGTTTTCGCATATTCCATTTTCTGTTTTTGAAATTCGATGTATTTTGAATTTAATTCCACAATGTGATCAGATTGGAATTTTGTAAAAACTGGAGTTAATTGTGATTCAACAAGTCTATCAAAACTTGTTTTAGCTTGATCTATTTTCCCTCTCATTTCTGCAATCATTGCGTCTTCTTCAGTTGCTGGTGCAGCTGCTGAAATGGCCATTGCAGCAACCGGTGCTAACCCTGTAACTGACAATGCGCCTAAAAATAATTTTCTTTTTAACATTTTTCCTTCTCTCATACTTTTTTTATGTTTTACGATAAAAAATTTGTATTTATTAAATTTAAAATATGGTTACCTTTTTCAAAAATAAAGTGTTTTTATTGTATCCATATAATTAAATTATAGAACTATACAAATAATCTTGAAGTTTTTGCAATTTATATGAAAAAATATATTAATTTCACATAATAAATTTTAAATTTTTTGTTTTTAACTCTAAAAAAACAGTTTAACCTTTTGCGTCTATATTTCAGTACTAAAAATGTTATTTCTAAAAATAAAAAAAGATTTTGATTTTTTATAGTTTAATTTTATAAATTTGTAAAAAATAACAAAAGTTGATTTTAATTTCTAATTGAGCTCAAATATCGATAAAAAGGTGAATTTTTTAAAAAATAATGAAACTTAAAATATGGAAATTTTCCATAATTTGTTAAAATTCATTTTATGAAAAAACAAATTTCTTATAAAGATATATCAGAGATGGCGGGTGTATCAATATCAACTATTAGTAGATGTTACAATAATGGATATGTATCAAAGAAAACAAAAGAAAAAATTGAATCAGTAGTAAAACAACATAGATATTACCCAAATCATGGTGCTAGAATGATTAGAGGTAAAGATCACTCTGTTTTTGTTATTATGCCTGAATGAGAACAAAATGTCTCATTAGCAATTACTAGCGGTATTGTGCAAGCATGTAAGAAAAATGGAAGAAGAGTAAATACAACTTATACAGGTATTTCAACAGAAGAATATATTGAAACAATTAGATATATTCTTTCATGAAGACCTACTTCTATTGTTCTTTTTGTGGCTAATTATGATATTAAATTATTTGATTTTTTAAAGGACATTGATGATGTTTCAATTGTCGTATTTGGACACGAAGTGCCAGGGCTTAATTGAATCAAAGTAGATGAGAAAAAAGGTTTTGAAGAAGTTACTCTCAAATTCATTAGAGAAGTGCAAGATAAATCAAAAATCTTATTCCTTGCTGATAAGAAAATCAATTCACAGCAAATGCAAGAACGTTATGAAGGGTTTGTACAAAGCTGTGAAGCTTCAAATGTTGAATACATTAGAAAAGAAGTTAATACAAAAGATGGAAATGATCTTAACTCAATTATTCGTTTCATTAGAGCTGAGGGCATATCTAATGTAGTGTGTTCAAGTCATGAAATTTACATTGTGCTTGCAAACTTAGCTGGAAATAGCTTAAGATTAACTGACATTGGTTATAAATCAATTTACGATTACATCAAGCATTACAAAGCTAAAGTGTTTATTGATTACCCACTTATTGGCGTAGAAATTGAAAAGATGATTCTTTTAAACAATGTTGATGGAATTACACAAGAAAAGAAAATCAAAGCTAGAATAATTTAAAAAATGCTAATTAATAGCATTTTTATTATTTATATTATTAAAATTATGTAAGAAAGTAAAAAATGAAATTAACAAATTTTTTAAAAAAATATTTTAATTTGGAAATTCTATCTGACATTGTTTGATCTAATCCAGAAATTAACGAAAAATATGACAAAATCAAAAACGAAATTAAATTTGCTAAATTAAGTTATGCTTGTTTAATTGTTTTTGTATGTTCGATTTCGTTTGCGTCTTTATTTAACTTAAATAGTTTAGGATCATTTGGAAAAAGTTTAGTGTTTATTGGACAAATCTTATCATTTTTCGTCTTTTGCTTTGATTATTGTGCACACTTAATTACGTATCGTTTTAAAGTTACTAGCCCATTAAAAATTAAGTACTCGCTTTTATTTTTCCCAATTAGTTTTATTGGAATCTTGCTTCTGCTTTGTGTGTTCAGTTCAGTGCACGCTCTATCCTTAATTGGTGTTAATATGGATGGAAAAGGATTCTTTGGAGTCCTAAAAGGACTTAACATTTTAAAGATTTTTAGAATCTTTTTAGTGTTTAAGCTTATTGCTCCATTTAGAATCATTATTAATGTATTTGAAAAACAAAGAAAACTTCTTACTTACATTTTCCTTTTTATTATTATTTTAATTATCCTTTTTGGACTTATTATTTGAAATAATGAACTTGAGTATGTAAATCAATTACGTGAGAATTTCTTAGATGATAATGTAAAATCACAAAATAACACAATCTTTATTTTTGCAAATAAAGAATTTGCTAATAAAGAAGCTGCAATTGAAGCGGCTAAAAACTCTGCTGATTATCAAGCAATTGGAGCTGGATATATTGATAATTTTATAGATGCTATTTACTTTTCAACAATTACTTTAACAACTATTGGTTATGGAGATTTTTCACCACATGCACCAATTTCAAAAGCATTAGTAAGTGTTATGGCTCTTTTAGGGCTAGCTATTATTGCAATTCCTTCCGGGATCATCGCTGGTTCTTTCTTAACAGATATTCAAAGTCATTTACAAAACAAAAAACCAAGCAAGCTTTTTGGTAGAAAAAATAAAGAAGAGCCCAAAGAAGAAAATAAAGAAATTCAAATAAAAGAAAAGGAAGAACAAAAAAATGATTAAATTAGGAAGCCACGTTTCATTTAAAAAACCTGATTATCTTCACGGTGCAGCTGCTGAAAGTTATTCAAATAAAGCTAATACAATGATGATTTATTTAGGGGCTCCACAAACATCAAAAAGAGTGGATACTTCAGAATATCAGTTAGATAAATATGAAGAACTTTTTGAAAAGTATATTGCAAAAGAAGATATTATTGTGCATGCACCTTATATTGTTAATCCAGCTAACCCTGAAAAAACTACCTTTGCATGTAATTTCTTAATTGAAGAAATTCAAAGAATGAACTATATTGGTGCTAAATATTTAGTATTACACCCAGGAGCATATACAGTATTTTCACCTCAAGAAGGTCTTGATACTCTAATTGAAAACCTTCAATATATTTTAGAAAATACCAAAGATGTTGTTATTTGCATCGAAACAATGAGCGGTAAAGGAACTGAAATTGGTATTGACTTTGAGCAAATGAGATATGTTTTAGACTGAATTAATAATGATAGAGTTCAAATTTGTTTAGATACTTGTCATGTTTGAGATGCTGGATATGACATTAAAAATTACGAGAAATTTAAACAAGAATTAATTGAATGAGATTTACTTAAACACATCAAAGTTATCCATTTAAATGATTCAAAAAATGACAAAGGATCTCAAAAAGATCGCCACGAAAATATTGGTAAAGGAAAAATCGGACTTGAGACATTAAAAGCAATTGTGCATGATAAAGATTTTGACAATATCCCAATTATTTTAGAAACACCATGAAGCGATTTTGGACCAATTTACAAAGAAGAAATCGAATTATTACTTAAAAAATAGTGTTTATACAAAAAGTTGTAAATTATTAAACGAATTGTCACTCTTGTTTGTTTCTTTTAATATAATTATATTGAATTCTTAAGAATTCAACACAAGCAGTTTTGATATTAATTATTGAAATAAAATTCAAGTATTGAATTAACAAAATCAATTAATTGTGTATGTTAGTTTTTGGTTTTACAAATTCAATATTTGTGCTGCCGCACGGGCCTTCTTTTCTTTCGCAGAAAAGAAGCAAAAGAACTTCAAAATTCATAAAGAAATTGTTGATTATAAAATATGTTTTGTGATATTAGTTGTCAATAAATGCAACTTTATCTTTTCACTCTATATCTTTTTCAAGTAAGTTATAAAGTTTTAACAAAATTTCTTCACTTCTTTCAAGTATTTTGATTATCTTTTGTGCATTTTCATTTTTGAGAATTTCGTCGGGAAAATGTCTTAATTGTGACTGTGCTAAAGTGAATTTTCTAGAATTTACAATTGCCTTTGCAATCACATGTACTTGTGGGATAGAAATATCTAACCCTTTAGCTAAAGCATAAATTTCGGTTTCATTCAATTCAGATTCTTCAACTACTTTTGCAATATATTTCTTATTATTGATTTCGAAATATAAGTTTTGGTTTACATCTAAACATAAATTAATATCTTTTCCGCTTTGTGAAAAAAACATTAATCTTTTATTATGTTCGTCGTAAGGGGCGAGCATTTTATTTTTATACATAACGACTCCATTATTTACTCTTCTTCTAATTCTTAAAGAAAAATCGTAAATATTTGAACTAGGATCGTTTTTGATAAATTTGCTTTCTTTATTACCTTCTGTTTTTTGAAAATGTCTATTATATTCATCAATAATTTCTTCGCTTCTTTTATTTAACTTTTCAATAGAATCAATACCTTTATTTTTAAATAAATAAGGGTAATAATTTTGAGCACTAGCAAAAGATCTTTCCACATTTGGCTTATCTTTAGGGTTAGACGACACAAATAAAGTAATTCCTCTATCGATTAAAGCCTCTTCAAACATTGTGTATGTTTTTTCCGAACCTCAAAAAGTTCTTCTACGATCTGTTGTTATATTTGAAGGAAATCCATATTTTTTAAAGAGTTTATCAATTAGCTTTTGGTATCCCACATTTGTTTCTTGCTCTTCACATTGAAGTTCAAGTAATTTACCTGTAGCTGAATCAATTGCGTGGTAAATGAAAACTTTTTTATCCCCGAAAAATATTTCTTGACAAGCATCTAATTCAACATTTTCACCAAATTTTAAATGTATATTTTTAGCTTGATAAACGCTTTTTCTTTTCTTCTCACGTTCATCTATTTCTAAAGAACCAATTCTTGTGAAAAGTGAAGTTTTTTCACCAATTTCTTGTTCAAGCAATCTTCTAATTTTTCTAGATTCTCTTTTACCTTTTCTTGTCATTTGGATGTTAATGAAACCTTGCTTTTTAACTCTTCTAAAAGCTTGTGAATAACTAATATTAAAACTTTGTTTTACTTTTTCATAATAATAAAGTCAAAAAGGAGCGGTGTTAATAGTTGCTTTTTTAGGAAAAAATTCTTCAGAAAAATCGTAATAATCACACATAATTTTATTTATAGTTTCATCATTATATTTGAGTGCATTTTCATTTTTTCTACCTTTGTGAGCAACGTTAAAAGTACCATTTTCTATAAATGGTTTTATTTCTTGTTTGTATCTAATTATTGTTCTGACGCTGACGTGATACATCCTAGCAAGTTCTTTGTTTGTTCTTTTGTTTCAAAACCTTATAATACCTGCTATTATTTGAGCCTTTCTTTCTTCGTAATAGCTCATTTTTTTATGTGTTGTTATTTTAAACACACCCATAGTCACTCCTTTATCAATTAAAATTTTATCTAAGATGTAGATTTTTAATTTAAAACTCAAGGGTGTGACATTTCGTTTGCTATTTAATAAATTATTACTTAAAAAATAGTGTTTATACAAAAAGTAGTTTTATAGTATAATATACATACAATTTATAACGTTATAAAATACATAAAGGAGCAATTATGGCTAGAGAAGGATTCACATTAGCATGTACAGAATGCAAAATGGAAAATTACATTTCTAAAAAGAACAAAAAAAATCACCCAGAAAAATTAGAAACTAAAAAATATTGTTCAAAATGTAATGCTCACCAACTTCACAAAGAGAAAAAATAATAAATTTACATAGCGTTTGCTATGTTTTTTATACAAAAAAATCGGACGCTTCCGATTTTTTTCTTATCCCTATTTTTGTTTTTTGCTATTGCAAAAACTAGATAGCCCTAGTGCTTTAAATCTTCTGAAAAGTTGAACATAACTAATGTCAATTTTATCTTGAAGATAATCACGATAATATTGTTTTAATGGCACACATTTAAAATTATTTTGTGTGTTGCAAAAGTTTTGATACTCCATAAATATTTGATTTAATTCTTCTGATGAATATTTAGAAGCATTTGCATTCTTTCTATTTTTATGAAGAACTAAAATCTCTTCCCCTTTTTCAATTTTAATTCTTCATTTGCGTACAGACTCAGGTGATACACCTAGCTTTTTAGCAATTTTCACATTTGATCAATCTTTGTGTTCTTCTAAAAATCTAAGCCTTTTCGTGAGTTTACGCTCATATTCTGTACTTTTACGTTTTAATAATTTGATCATAAACTTATTTCCTTTTTTATTTTTTTATAATTATAACTGTAAAAAAGACATTATAGAACATTTTAAATTGAATTATTGAAAATTTCCACACAAAAAAGTTAGAAAATAATTTTATTTATGCAATTTTTAGAAAATTTTAACCCCATTTACTGGTTATAGGCTTCAAAAGTATAAATTTTCTTGCTATTTTCCCCACAAAATTATGAAAATATTATAAAAATCAGATTTTTTATAACTTTTATTTTTTAAATTTTATTTATTATGTCAATTCTGGCATATTTCACGGATTAATTATTGTAAAAATCAATTTTAAATGTAATATTTTTTATTGCTATTCTCTACCTTTGTGCTATAATAATATAGCTTGTTAAGCAAGATATATAAAAAATTAAAATTTTCAAAAAAATGTTTTGAGATTTTAAAATAATATGCTATAATAATTAAGCAAATAAATGCGAGTATAGTTTAATGGCAGAACTTCAGCCTTCCAAGCTGACTATGAGGGTTCGATTCCCTTTACTCGCTCCATTTCATTTTTATGACCGAAAAAGAACCTAATGGTTCTTTTTTTTTTTTTTTATTTTCTCAAATAAAAATGATATAAAAAATACCTTTAATAAGGCATTAGTTTTCTGAGTTAATTTTTCTTAAAATTTCATCAATTTTAAATCCATTAGCACTAACATCATCAATTTTGAAGACAATTTGAGGCACTTTTCTCCAATCTAATCTTTTGGCAAGAATGCTTCTTACATAACCAGCTGCGTTATTTAATGCTTCGATTCCTTTGTTTTGATTACCAGAAAGGTTAACAAAAACTTTAAGGTGTGAAAGATCTGATGAAAGAACTACATCCATTACAATAGGATCCACAACGTTTGCGTTTTTGATTCCATTTGCTAAAATATCAGCTACAATTTGATGAGCTTGTGATTCTTTTCTTTTTAAGTTAATTTCATTCATATATTAATTATAACAATATAAAAGAAAACTCTCTAAGTTTTTTAACTTAGAGAGAATGAAAACTAAACTAATTTATCGAAAATATCATCACCAGTTTCAGTTACAATTTCTGCACCAAAGTTTCTAGCAACAATATTACCAAGAGTTCCTAAACCATTGAAGTTTTCAAGTGTTTTAGGTTTTTTAAATGATTTAGAATAAATTGTAGCTGGTAAGAATTCACGTGTATGGTTAAATCCAGGATAAGCAGGATCATTTCCGTGGTCACTTGTCATAATTAATAAATCATC
This sequence comes from Mycoplasmopsis gallinacea, assembly GCF_900660495.1. Lineage (NCBI taxonomy): Bacteria > Bacillati > Mycoplasmatota > Mycoplasmoidales > Metamycoplasmataceae > Mycoplasmopsis > Mycoplasmopsis gallinacea. The sequence goes on from NZ_LR214950.1 coordinate 742,181, forward strand.
TTCTCTTAATACATTAATTAATTTAGCTAATTTGATGTCTAAATCAGCAATGTTTTGAGCAAAACCATGTACATTTCTTCTGTGTCCATAGTGCGAATCAAATTGCACTAAGTTTGTAAAGATAAATTTGTTTTCTGTATCTTCTTGAGCAAGTTCGATTGTGATATCCATTCCTTTAGCATCACTACCACTTGGAATGTGTCTTGAAATCCCTTGTCCTACGAAAATATCATTGATTTTACCTACCGAAATAACTTCAACACCTTGTTTTTGAAGTTCATTTAAAATCATTTCTTTTGGTTTATTTGCATAATCATGACGGTTGAATGTTCTAGTATAATTTCCTTCTTCACCTATGTATGGACGAGCAATAATTCTACCTACGTTTCATTCGGGTCTACTTGAACAAATTTCTCTTGCCGCTTTAGCATATTTATATAAATTATCTAAACCTGTTCATTCCTCATGAGCACAAATTTGTAAAACAGAGTCCATTGAAGTATAAACAATAATTGAACCATTGTTTTTTTCTTCATGAGCAAGTTCATTAATAATATCTGTACCAGAAGCTGCTTTATTACCTACAATTTTCCGTCCATCAAATGCTTTTTCTAATTCAGCAATTAATTCTTTTGGGAACCCATCTTCAAAGAAAGTAGGAAAAGGAACAAGGGTTTTAATCCCCATCATTTCTCAGTGTCCTGCAAGTGTGTCTTTAGCGTTTGACACCTCTTGAACTTTAGCCATGTAAGCTAATTGATTTTTTGTATGATAATTACCATTTAAATTTGTGATGTTACCAATACCTAATTTTTTTCAAGTATCAATTTTGAATTCATCTGCAAATGAAGCAGATCTAATTGTATTAGCACCAGCATCACCAAATGCTTTTTGATCGCGATCAGGTCCAATTCCTAAACCATCTGTAACAATCATAAAAACACGTTTAAATTTAGCCATTTTGACTCCTTAAATATATTGAATATATAAAACTTATATATATTATTAATTTTAAACTTTTTTATTTCAATTAATTTAAATATTTTTGACTTTATTTGTGTAAAATGTAATATAAATATTGCAAAAAGATTAAAAAAGGAGCTAAAAAATGGCAAAAATTTTATTTTTTGATGGAAACTTAATTAATAACGAAAATTCATTTTCTAAAAACGTAACAAACTTTGTTTATGACGAATATGTAAAAAATAATTCTAATGATGAAGTATTACGTTTTGATTTGAACGAAACACACTCAAAAGTATTTTTAAACAAAAATAATATGGCTACTTATTGACAAGAAGTCGAATCTGATAAGTGAATCGATTTATTAAAAAGCGCAGATAAAGTAGTAATTTCTTGTTCAATGACAAACTTTGGGCCAACTGTAGTTGTGAAAAACTTTATTGATTCAATCGCTGTTGCAAATAAAACTTTTAGTTATAAATATTCTAAAAAAGGTGAAGCAATTGGTTTTTTAAATAACTTAAAAGTACTTATCATCGCTTCACAAGGAGCGCCAAGAGATTGATATACTTGAGGTAGTCATATCGAATGATTAAAAGGAACTTGAAATTTCCTTGGAGCGAATAAAGTTGAAACAATCGAAATAGCAGGCACAAAAGTTGAGCCAATTTCAAAAATGACACCTGCAGAATACTTAAAATCAAGAGAAGCAGAATTACAAGAATTAGTTAAAAACTTTTAATAATGAGTAAAAAATTATTATTTATTGATGGTTCTTTTTTCAAAGATGAAAAAAGATCTTTTTCAAAAGCTTTATTAAATCGCTTAGCAAATCACTTTGAAAGACATAGTGATTTTCAGGTTTCAAAAGTAGATTTAAATGAAATTGAGCACTATAAAAGTGTGTTACACGAAAACAACTTAGATTCTTATTATAATGATCCAGATGTTCAAAACTTTTTAAATCAAATTAACAATCATGATCAAATAATTATATCTTCAGCCATTATAAATTGTAGTTTAAGCCCAATTTTAAGGAACTTTCTAGATTCCGTTGCTATTCCAGGGAAAACTTTTACATACAAAAAAGACCAAAAGCCAGAATATGATTTTTCGCAAAAGAAAGTGCATTTAATCATTGAATCAGGTGGAGAAAATGATCCGCGTGATCTAACTAGTCCACTTTATTACTTTAGAAATGTGATGATTTTATTGGGATTCCAAAATTTTGCTTGCACAATAATTGAAAATACAGATGTAGATCCAGAGATTAAAAAAATGGGTTCAATTGCTTATAGTGAAAAAATTTTAGATGAGGTAGTTGCTGAAATTTCGAAATAAGTTATAAAGTAATTGATATTCAAAACATTCATAAAACGAAAGTAATCTTAGTATTACAAAACACCGCTTCCTAATTATTGGGGAAACGGTGTTTTTGTATATCGTAATTTGTTTATTTTATTAATGCTCTTGATTAATTTGTTTTTGAGTATCTTTTTTGGAATAAATGAAAGCATAAAGTTGAATTACCATTATTACAGCCAAAGAACTAGTTAAACAGAAATGGTAAAATAGGTAGCCAATATTGATAAATCCTATTCCGAAAATAAAACCAAGAATTCAAAGTGTGCTTCCGATGTAAATTAAATTAAAACGATATTGCGGCTTTCCAAAAAGATAAAGAATGACAAATAAGCAAAGCACATAAATAATTAAAGCTATATAACAAATAACTCAAATTAAAGTTAATGAAAGTTGATTATGAATGCTAAATTCAAAATCTAAACTTAAAAGACTAAGAGCTATAAATATTAAATAGTGAATAAAGAATAACCAATAAACTCTTTTATTGCCTTTGTGATGATCAATCATATTGTCAAAAAACAATGTGTAATATAAAAATAAAGAACCACAAAATAAAATAGCCAAAATCCCTTTTCAATCTAGGTGTTCAAAATAGTGAGATAAAACAATAAGCATTTCACCAAAGAAAATGATTGTAAGCAGATTTAATCTTTCAATTGCATGTGGTAAATTAATTGGTTTTTCCTTTACAATAAAACGAATGAAGTGAGGAACAAGTCAAGTAATAATCAAAATCACAATTGCAGGATAAATACCTACTGAGTAGCTTAGTTGTGAAATTGAAGCTATTGCAATCCCAATTACAGAGAAAAATGAAATGTGAATATAAAATGCTTTACGATATTCGCAAGCTTCTTTGTTTGCAAATAAAAAGTAAATAAACTGCGCTACAAAACTAAAGACTATAAAACTAAATGCTAAATTAAACCTGGTAAAACTTTCTTCTCAATTATTATTAATTGAATAAGAAATATACATAATAATAGCCATATCGATTAGCATAAATAGTTTTTCAACAAAGGTATCCCTGCCATACCGATTGATAAAAATGGTTTTAGTAACCCAAACGTTGATTAAACTGATAAGCACTAAGCCAAACTTTAAAAAATCTTGAAAAACTATTTTACTATGGTCATCATGTTCAAAAATATTCACAAACCGTGAAATAGCTAAAACAAAAATTAAATCATAAAATAATTCAGCAAGCGAAACTTTTTTAACAAAATTTACTACTGCTTGTTTCATCATAATTTATTCCTTTCACCTAATATTTTTATTTTTAAATTTTATATTTTTTCACTTATCTAAAAAGCTATTTACAAGCATTTTAATATATAGGAATATTATTACAAAAAATGACGAATTACTCTATGTATTAGGGTTATTCGTCATTTTGAATTATTTAAGTGTAAACTAATAAACTATTTGCCTAAAATTATTGTTCATCTTCTCACTCGAATTGGAATCCATAAATTGAAATGGTATCACCTTTAGTTACTCCTTGACGTACAAGTTCTTCTCATACACCAATTTTCTTTAAAATGTTGTTAAAACGAACAAGGTTATCATATGTGTTAATTGGGATTTTGTGATAAAGCTCTTCAACTTTTTTACCACTAACTTCGAAGTAACCTTTGTAAGGATTTTTTACCACATAATCAGGTTCGAAAGTAATTTCTTTTACTTCATTTTCACTATTGTCAATTGGATCATAATCTGTGTGAAGAATCATTTCTCATAAACCTTTTTTCACAAGGTTAAGGTTTTCTTTGTTAATTGCTGAAATAGGGATTACAACAAGATCTGGGTATTTTTCTTTGAATGCTTGCATGTGAGCTTCAAAAGAAGGAAGATCTGATTTATTTGCAACAATTAATTGTTTTTTATTTTCCAGTTTTAAATTATAGCTGTGTAGTTCTTGGTTAATTGTTTCATAATCTTCAATTGGATTTTTGTCTTCTGAACCAAAATCAATAATATGAGCAATAACACGACAACGTTCAATATGTTTTAAGAATTGAATACCAAGCCCTTTACCTAAAGCAGCTCCTTTGATAAGACCTGGTAAGTCAGCAACTGTAAATGAATTTTCATATCATTGGACCATTCCGAGTTGAGGTACTAAAGTGGTAAATTCATATTCAGCTACTTTTGCTTTAGCATTAGAAATAGCATTTAAAAAGGTACTTTTACCTGCACTTGGTTTACCAACAAGACCAACATCTGAAAGAATTTTAAGCACAATTTCTGCTTCATATTTTTCACCAGGCATTCCATTTTCGGTAGTTCTAGGCGCAGTATTTTTAGCGGTTTTGAATTTAGTGTTTCCTCTACCACCTTTTCCACCTTTAGCTAATAAATACGGCTTATCAGGTTCGATAACATCAGCAACAAGTTGTTTACCTTTGTATACTAAAGTTCCAATTGGTACTTTAACATATGTGTGTTTTCCATTAGCCCCATATAAGTTTTTTGGACCACCTTTTACACCATCTTCAGCTACTATGTGTTTATTTTTGTAAAAGCTTAAAAGGGTATTTTTACCAAGGTCACCAACGAAGTAAATATTACCTCCGTTACCACCATCTCCACCGTCAGGACCACCTTTATCAACGTGAGCTTCACGACGGAATGACATCATTCCATCACCACCCTTTCCAGCTTGTAAAACGATCTTAATTTCATCTATAAAACGCGCCATATTACTCCTTTTTTAAAATGTAATTTAAATTATACAAAATTCCCATGAAAGCAAAGAAAAAAGCTAGCTTGGCACTAGCTTAATATTTGAAATCATTAATTCCTTTAAATGTTTGTTCTTCAGGTTTGTTGATATTTCAGTATCCAGTTTGAATTCTCTTTTGAATTCTTCTTTGTCTGAATAATTCTAATTTGCTTCATACTCATGAGCAAATGAAAATTGATGAATAAACCCCAATTAAAATACCAAAAAGCATAACGATGTTAAAGGTAAAGTTAGTTGCATTTTTAAATGCAAGTAAGGTAGCTACTGCAAAAAGAGTTGTTCCTGATGTAAATAAACTTCTTTTTAAAGTATCTGCAATACTTGAATTAATTATGTCTTTAATATCTTTTTTATCTAAAATTTTGTTTGCATATTTGTTTTGGATTTTTTCTCTAATTCTATCAAATGTCACAACTGTATCGTTGATACTTAAACCAAGAATTGACAGCACAGCAGCAACAATAATTGTTGATACTTGTAATCTTGTAATAACAACGAAAGCAATTACCATTAAAAAGTCGTGTAATAAACCAATAATTGCAGCAATTGAGTAAGTTCAATTCATTCTCACAAGAATGTAAATAACAATACCGATAAAGCTAATTCCTGTAGCGATAAAGGCGTTAAGCACTAACTTATTAGCTTCAGCAGCAGATACAAGGTAGTTAGTTACGATTAAATCAGAATTATAATCATTAATTAAGTTTTTGATTTTATCGGCACTATTTGTAAGATCTTGTGATGTCTTAATTGATAAAACATAATTTAATGAATTTGAATCAGCGCTTTGGATTGAAATAACTTTTTCTGGGTTTAGTAAATTTAAATCGCTTGCATTTTTAACAAGTAAAGCTTTTAATTCATTTGCTTGATCAAGTGTAAATTCTTGACCTTTAGCAACATCAGCATTTACTAAGAAGTTAATTCCGCCACTAAATTCGATTGAACGGTTAATTCCAGCACTGAATTCTTGTCCTTGGACTGCAAAAATAGTAAAGACAATTGAACCAGCAATAATAAATATTAATGAAAGAAGAGCGAATCACTTAGCGTTTTTAAGATAATCAGCTTTATTGACTAAAATGCCTAATTTTGAAGTGTGTTTAATATATCTTTTTCTAATTCCTAAAAGGTATAAACGATCATTGAATGCACCGGTTCCGACAAGCATAGTAGCTAGGAAACGGGTAAAGACAAGCATAACTAATAATGTAAATAAGATAGATAAAATAAGAGTTATACTAAATCCTCTAACATCTTTTGTCCCTAAGAAGAACAAGATAAACCCAACAATGATTGTTGTGATGTTTGCATCCATAATTGATGAAATAGACATTTTGTTTGAATTTTTAAAGGCTTTATTTATCGTATCACCACTATAAACTTCTTTCTTAAGTCTTTCAAATGTTATGACATTTGCATCAACACTAATTCCAATTCCGATAATTAAAGCGGCAATTGTAGCTGGTGAATATTCACCTCTAAGTACTGTAAACATTAAAAGTGTTAAGAAAATGTATAAAGCTATACTGATTGTGCTTAACGCGCCTAAAAGACCGTAGTTCACAATCATAAAAAGAGAAATTACAGAGAAAATAACAATACCAGCAATAATTGCATAATCAAACGCTGTGTTATTTAAGTTTGCATTTACATACACACTTGATAATAACTCTAAATCATAACTACTTAAACCAAAGTTGATTTTATTAGCTAATTTTTGAGCTTGAGCAGCTGTGAAATTACCATTAATAATAACTTCTTTTGAGTTAATTGGTGAATTTACAGAAGCTGAACTAATTAAGAAAAGTTCATTAACAGCAATAACATTTTCTTTTATAGCATTAGCTCTATATTGTTTTGTCCCATCAATTTCATATTCTTCATATGGTTTTTCATTAACGTGAATAAAGTTTCATAAGTTGTGATTTGCATTGTTTCATTCAACTGGAAACTCTGTTTTAGCAATATTTATAAGTTTCTCAATATCAAGTCACATTAACACTAAGTTTTGACCTGTCAATTGCTTATCTTGTTGTGATAAGTATTGGGTGGCTCTTGTTCATTCAGCCACTGCATCATTATCGCTTAATGTAATTTGAACTGATTCTTTACCATTTTGATTTGTGTACTTAGCACCATTTTGTTGAAATGGAGGAACTCAATTAATTGGTTCACCATTTTCTAATGAACCCTCTTCGGTGAATTTACCATTGTAAAAAAGAGGTTTCATATTAATGTCAGTAATGGTTAAAAGTGGTTTTTCAACAATTTCAGATTCGAATTCTTTTCTTTCTGCATCTGAAATTTCACCACTTTTTGTAATTCTAATTTTTCCATCACCTTCAGTTGAAACAGATATACCATTTAAACCTGTACCACCTGTAAGACGATTAAATAATGAAGTATTAACTTGTTCAGTTAAAGTTTTATCAGCATTTTGATTGGTTTTACTATCTTTAATTTGAACACGAACTTCAATACCACCACCATAATCTATCGACTTATTAACATTTTTGCTAACAAAAAAAACACTACCAAAAGTGATAGCTAAAAAAGTAGAAATAATAGTGATTGCACTAATTAATCATCTTTTTCAATTTGTAAGTGCAAAGAATTTTTTTATTCTTTCTATCATATTAATAAATATTACCATATTTTGAGCTTTTAATTAGTATTAAATATTACTCAAAAGAAGAGTTATTTATGCAATTTTTGTCTAATTAAATAGTCAATACCTTTGCTTGTAATTCTTCTTCCTCTAGAATTTTTTTCAATTAGCTTTAAATAAAGCAAAATAGGTTCAATTTCATTTATTATGTTCTCTTTTGAGTTCAGTAAAAGTCCGCAAAGTGTATCTAATGATACACATTTTTCTTCAAATCCATCTTTTAAAATGCTCATATATTCAATGTGATCTTTTGTGAGTCCAAATTCATATAAATCCAAATTCTTAAAGGTTTTCATGATAATTCTTTTGTCAATTTCTTTTTGCTCTTGTGAAATTGAAAAATCATTGATTCTTTTTAATAAATGATTAGCAAGTCTAGGTGTAGATCTTGAATATTCAGCAATTAAGCGGATAAGGTTTTCTTGAATTTCGATTTTGAGTGCATTTGAAGATTTTTGAATAATCTCTATCATATTTTCAAGTGTATATGATGAAAGTCTACATAAATAACCAAAGCGATCTTTAAAAGGCTGTACAATTTCATTTAATTTAGTTGTAGCACCAATTAATGTGAATGGTTTAAGCTTCATTCTCATTGCTTTACTATTGCCTTCTGCACCTATAATTAAGTCAAAAACGAAATCCTCCATTGCTGAATATAGGAATTCAACAACTCCTTTATTGATACTATGAATCTCATCAATAAAAACAATATCATTTTCTTTAAGTATTGATAAAATACTGATTAAATCAGACTTTTTCTCTATGTTTGACCCTTGCACATAGTGAATGTTATTATCCGATTCATTAGCGATAATAGTAGCAAGAGTAGTTTTTCCCATCCCAGGCATTCCATAAAAAAGAATATGATCAATTGGCTTATTTTGAACCTTAGCGCTTTTAATCATTACTTGTAGTGTTTTTTTAATTTTTTCTTGACCAATAAATTCTTTAAAATTAAGCGGCCTTAGATCCAAGTTCATTTTGACCCTTAGTTGCTATTATTTTAATGCTATCTTCAACCATTTGGTCAATATTAGTTTTTGTTTTTAAGTTTTCTAAAGCATATTCAATTTGTTTTTTCTTAAATCCTAATGTTTCAAGCGTTTTTGAAACTTCAGAGATGTTATTTAAATCTTCCTTAGTTTTTTTAGAAATATTAGAAGTAATTTTTGCTCATTTTCTTTGTAATTCATTGCAAATATTTTTTGCAACTTTTTCTGAAACGAAGTTAATGGTAGCAAGATCGCTTCATTTATCTTCAGCAATTCATGAAGCAACTAATTCTCATCCTTTATCAAGAATTGCCATAGCTATTTTTGGACCGACTTTGTCAATCGCGATTAAATCAACAAAAAGAAGTCTTTCCTTAAAATCTTTAAATCCATATGTGTTACATAAATAATCAGTTCTGTAATCATATAAATATAATTTGATTTTTTGTCCTACATTATAGCGAGATTCATTTGCTACATTAACAATGTGTCCTTCACCTTTATTTTCTAATATTAAGTTGTTAAAGTTTTTATATACAATTTCTCCAATTTTATAAAGTATCATTTTCTGCCTCCATCTTTAACATATAAAAATTGGAGAATTTGCTTAAAAAAGTACAAAAAATGAACAAAACCGTCGTTTTGTTCACATTAATGCATTTTATATTATTATTTAGCAATACGGTCTTGGTTTGCAACAAAACCAGCAACTTTTTGTCCTTTATAGAATCCACATTCTCTACATACAACGTGTTGTTCTTTCATCATTGTACAGTTTGGGCAAGCTACAAGGTTAGGCATTGTTAATGCACTGTGAGAATTTCTTTTGTGTTTACGTTGTTTAGAAGTCTTACGTTTAGGAACAATAGCCATTTTCACCTCCTTTAAAAATTTTCATGAAAATTTGTTTTCTCTATTATACTCAATATTTTTTAAACACTAAGTTTTTTAGTTAATAAAGATTGCTTTTTAATTTTATCAAATATAAAAAATAACAAAAATTTATTTTTTATACACAACAGTCATAGTTATAGGAGCATGATCGCTTATTTTTCTAACTATATTAAAATCTGAGTCAGAAGCAGTAGAATTTTCTTTTTTAAATAACTGACGGTATTTTAAGCGATCATATTTTTCCGAATATTTATTAAACATATTAACAATGTCATATTTAAAAAGTTCTTTGTACTGTTGTGAAGGATTTTCGTTTGCATCGATTACATCAAGTTTTTTACCTTCTATAAAAAGAAACTTGTCATATGGGTTTGCATAAGGGTTTGAACTACTTGATCCTAAACTAGTTTCATAAATTTCTAAATCAACTGAATTGTAGTAAGTTTGGTATTTATTAATATCTTCAAAGTGTTGAAAAATAGCATTATTATTAGGTTTAATATTTGTATCCCCGCCAAAAATAATAGTGGTTTCAGGATCGACATATTTTTTCACAAACTCAAATACTTGTGCAAGTCCAAAAGCTTCTGATACTTCTTGACTTCCTTGTCCTGATTTACTAATATTTACTCCTTGATAATTATCTGGCAGTTTTACATCACTTTCACCATTTTTAGAATTACTATCTGGTGAATCAAAGTGCGCAAAAATAGTAGCAACTTTAGCACCATTTACTTTGTTTTCAAAGTAGTTTATCATTGGAAATCTTGTATAAGTTGTATTTTTATCCGCACCAACAAATTTTATAGGTTGCTTAAATGACATTTGATTTTGAGTTAAACCATTAAAATTAATAGGTTTAAAAACATTTTGGTCATAAAGAACAGCAATTTGCTCTCTTGAGTTTTCAAAATCCGGATTAACTGCATCATTTTCATTTTGAATAATTGAAGCGTAATTATGCTTACTTTGAAGTTTGTTTAACCTTTCAACAATGTTTGCAACTTTATCTCCTGCTCCGTGATTAATTTCAGTTAAGCCAATAATTGAAGAATCTAAATTAGCAAGAATTTCAGTGATTCCTGTTACTTTTAATGAACCTTTATTTGAATTTTTACCACCATAATTAAGGATGTTTCAATGAGTTATGTTAAATCCTTCTTTATTCAATGAAATATTTTTATTTGTGGTGGTTTGCTCTGTTTTGAAAAATTTATCATAAACAAAATAACCACCAATTGCAATAGCAGCAATTGCTACTGAAGCAACTGAAGAAATTATTGGTGCTTTTTTCATTCTTTTCTTTTTCATTATTCCCCTTTTCTTTGTTTTCTAATAATACTAAATTTAGTATTATTTAATATATGTTTTTAAGAGAAAAAAGGCCACATGTAGGTATAGTTGTAGAATATAATCCCTTTCATAATGGGCACATTTATCAAATTGAACAAATTAAAAAAATGTTTCCAAATTGCAAAATAACTGTTGCAATGAGCTATAAATACTCTCAAAGAGGTGAAATAATCATAGCTCCTTGAAGAGTAAGAAAAAAATATGCTAAAAAATATGGTGTAGATAAATTTGTGAAGCTTCATACTGATATTTCAGCTCAAGCTGCTCATATTTTTGCATCTGAAGCTGTCTTAAAATTAGCTAAAAAAAGTATCAATTACTTAGTTTTTGGATCTGAAACCAACGATGTGGATTTATTTTTAAAAATTGCTAATTTAATTAAAAATAACTCAGATCAATACAACCTTCTTATTAAAAAATATTTAAAACAAAAAGGTAATTCTTTTCCTAGAGCAACTAATTTAGCTTTAAGCGAGCTTTCAGGAAGCAATATCACAATGCCTAATGACATTTTAGGTCTTGAATATGTCAAGACCATCGTTAATCACAATTTGGATATTACTCCAATTTCAATTTTAAGAACGATTGATTTTCATTCCGAAGAGACAAATAATCAATTTGCTTCAGCTTCAAAAATTCGTTCAATGCTTGTAAACGGTGAAGATATTTCTCCTTTTACCCCTATACCTAGGTATAAAATGACTTCTAAAAATATTAGTGATACTTACAAAAAGTTCCAAAAAATTGTTATCAATACTCAAAAAGAAAAGCTCGCAAAAATGAAGATGATCACTGAGGGAATGGAAAATTTATTTAAGAAAAACATTCATTTAGAAACTTATGAAGAGTTTGTAGAAGCCTGCGTTTCTAAGCGTTATACCCGCAGTAGAATTAAGCGAGCTTATCTTTTTGTTTTGCTTAAAAAATATAAATAATTGCATAAAAACCGAAAACTCAAGTTTTCGGTTTTTTAGTGTGGAATATATTACATATGCACAAGTTAAAATAAATTGAAAATACTTTTTTAAAAAATAAAAAGCATAAAATAATTTATAAATTATAAAAAAATAAAAAAGGAAGGAAAAATGCAAAAAAATAGTAAAAAAGTATATTTATACCCTTTTACAACAGGGTATAGACTTGTTTCTTTTTTATCAGGTTTCTTTGTTATTTTAGAAGTTGTAGCACAAGTTCTTATTCCATTTTTCATTAGTGAATTAATGGATAAAGGACTAAAAGTCGGAACGGCAATAACCGATATGCATGCTATTGTGAAATATGGACTTATTATTTTAGGTCTTTCATTTATTTCTCTTATTTTTGGTATTCTAAGTGGTGTCTGTGCTTCTAAAGCTGCAGCTGGACTTGGTAAAAATATTCGTAAAGCTATTTACGAAAATATTGTCTCACTTTCATTTAAGAATTTAGACAAATATTCAAGTGGAAGCTTAATTACTAGAATGACTAATGACATTATTAACGTGCAAAATGCATATTTGGTGATTGTTAGAACTTTAGTTAGAGCACCAATTATGATTGTTTTTGCAATCATAATGGCTTTTGTAAATGCAGCAATGCTTGCTTCAGTATTGATTGGAGTTGTATTTGTACTTGCAATTATTGTCTTTACAATTATGTTTTTAGTATTTAAAAGATACGGATTAATGCTTAGTTCTTATGATAAATTAAATAATAAAATCTCTGAGAATTTAATTGCAATGAGAACAATTAAAGCATTTGCAAAAGAAGAAAAAGAATTTAAAGAATTTGAAAAGCAAACCAAGGATGTGAAAAGAATTTCAATTTATACTGAAAAATTAATGTCGCTTTCACAACCTATTTTCTCGGGAGCTATTTATTTATGTGTTTTTGCGTTTATTTTAATTGCAACAAACCATATGGTCCTTACTCCATTTAATGAATGAACCATTACTCCAGGGGTTTTAGTTTCATTTTTTGGATATATGTTCCAAGTGCTTATTTCGTTTGTGCTTGTTGCTATGAGTGTTGCAACAATTACAATTGCTAAAGCTAGTGTTGGTAGAATTAAAGAAATTTTAGGTGAAAAAAGTTACATTCAAAACCCAGAAAACCCAATTACAGAAGTTAAAAAGGGTTCAATTGAATTTGTTGATGTTTATTTAAAATATAACACACATGCTCAATTAGAAAACTTAAGCAATATTAATTTAAAAATTAATGCAGGTGAAACAATTGGAATTATTGGTGAAACAGGTAGTTCAAAAAGTTCATTAGTTTCACTTTTACCTCGTTTATATGATGTTACCAGCGGAAAGGTTTTAATTGATGGCCACAACGTTAAAGATTATGATGTAGCAACATTAAGAGATGCAGTTTCAATGGTACTTCAAAAAAATACACTCTTTAGCGGAACTATTCGTGAAAACATGCTTTGAGGAAACGAAAATGCAACTGATAGTGAAATTATTGAGGCTTTAAAACAAGCTTCAGCATATGAATTTGTATTCGAAAAAGAAAATGGTTTAGACTCAAAAGTTGAAGAGGGTGGAAACAATTTTTCAGGTGGGCAAAAACAACGTTTATGTATCGCAAGAGCACTTCTTAAAAAGTCAAAAATTATTGTACTTGATGACTCAACAAGTGCTGTTGATAATAATACAGATCGTAAAATTAGGGAAGAATTTTCTAATAATCTTAAAGATGTAACTAAATTAATCATTGCTCAAAGAATTACATCAATTGAAAATGCAGATCGCATTATTGTTCTTGATGATGGAAAAGTATCTGGATATGATACACATGAAAATTTATTAAAAAATAATGAATTTTACGCAAACCTTTGAAAAGACCAATTAGCAGGAGGTGTAAATGAATAGAAAAAAATCTAAATTCGATTCACAAACCTTCAAAAAATTAATGAAATTCATGTGAGAAACTAATAAAGTTTACTTTTCATTAATTGTATTTGGGATGATTGTAACAGCTGCTACATTTTCACTTAGTCAATCATTTTTAGGTATCGTTCTTTTTAATAAATTTTTAGTCCCATATTTCATTAGTGGTGCTAAAAAATTCGATTGATATGGATTTACAATAGCGATTATGCTTTTAGGACTGATGTATTTAATTGGTGTAACTTGCCAATTTGTTGCTTCAAGATTGTCAATTTCACTTGCTCATTCCACAATTCAAAAATTAAGAGTCAGTTTATATTCAAAAATGCAAAAGCTACCAATTAAATACTTTGACACTAATCTAAATGGAAACTTAATTTCAATTTATACAAATGATATTGATACATTAAGAGAAATGATTTCTCAAAGTTTCCCGCAAATTATTAACTCAATTGCAACAATTTTCATTTTATTATTCTTAATGTTTTACTACAGCTGATTTATGACACTTATAGTGCTTTTACTTGTGTTTGTACTTATGTTTTTCTCAAGTAAATTTGCTATTTATTCAGGAAAATACTTTGTGCAAAGACAAAAGAGTTTAGGTAAATTAAATGGATTTATAAGTGAAATGATTAATGGGGTTAAAGTTATTAAAGTCTTTAACCATGAACAAAAATCAGTATCTGATTTAACAGTAAAAAATGATGAATTTTACAAAAGCGACTTTAAATCTAAAGCTATAATGAACATTTTATTCCCGCTTTTTATGAATATGGGGAATATTAATTATGCAATAGTTGCTCTTATTGGTGGAGTTATTTTAGCTAATAACGGACATGTTGGATCCTTAAATATAGGTTTAAACATCGGGGTATTAGTTTCGTTCCTTCAATATACAAGAAGTTTCTCAAACCCAATTGCAACAATTAGTCAACAGTTCAACACAATTTCAGTAGCTATTGCTGGAGCTCAAAGAGTATTTGCTGTTTTTGAAGAAAAAGAAGAACAAGATCTTGGGACTATTGAAATAGTTCGTGAAAGAGATTTAAATGAAGCTGAAAAAGAGGTTTTATCTGCGTTAAACCTTGAAAAATCTAATTTCTACTACAAAATGCCTGTAGATGGCAAAGTAACATTTAAAGAAGCTAAAGGACAGGTAGTATTTAAAAATGTTTACTTTGGATATACAGACCAAAAAATGATTCTTAAAGATATTAATTTAGAAGTAATGCCTGGTCAAAAAATTGCTTTTGTTGGAGCAACTGGAGCTGGAAAAACTACAATTACCAACTTAATTAACCGTTTCTATGATGTAAATCAAGGTGAAATTTTACTTGACGGAATCAATCTTGAAGAAATTAAAAAATCTTCATTAAGAAAATCACTTGGTTTTGTACTTCAAGATACTTCTCTTTTCAGTAAAAGTGTTAAAGAAAACATCTCTTATGGAGTTGAAAATGCTCTGAAAGAAGATGTTGAATACGCAGCTAGCGTTGCGAATGCAGATCGTTTTATTGGTTTAATGGAAAATGGATTTGAAACTGAGCTCGAAAATGCTGGTGAAAACATTTCTCAAGGTCAAAAACAACTGCTTTCAATTGCTAGAACAAGTATGCTTCAACCAATGATTTTAGTCCTTGACGAAGCTACAAGTACAATTGATACTGAAACTGAAAAACACGTTCAAGAAGCTATGTATAATTTAATGAATAACAGAACTTCATTTATTATCGCTCACCGTCTTAGCACAATCAAAAACGTCGATAAAATTGTGGTTTTAGATAAAGGTGAAATTGCTGAGCAAGGAAGTCATAAAGAACTTCTTGCTCAAAAAGGTATGTATTACAAACTTTATACAGGTGCTATTGAACTTGATTAAAACAAAAGACCTGAGTTTCCAAGTTGAGACACTATAAAAAACGAATACAGCTATAAATAAGGTGTATTCGTTTTTTTACATTTAAAATTACACACATAGAATTAACTCATACATGCGATGAAATCTTTATAAATTTTTATATTTTCTTTGTGGTTTTCATCCAAATCATTAATTATTTCTTGTACCACTTTTCCATTTACTTCTTTTTTTGTTATAGTCATCATTCTTAATGAATCCACAAATAAATCTAACGTCACTTTTTGTATTTCTCCATTGATTTCATAATATTTCTTTAATTTATAAAGACAGTATTTTAAAACAACAAGAGCAATGAAACATAATAAAAGATGTGCAAGTATATGCTGTTCATTATGAACAAAAACAGGTCTAACTTGTAAAGAAGATTTTAATGTTCTGAAATTTTCTTCTACTTTTCATTGTTTTCTGTAAATTTCATTAGCTTTTTCTGGTGTTAAATCTAGAATATTGGTTTCAATAATGTAAAAACCATCTTCAGATTCTTTTTTCTTAATTTTCTCTCAATTTAATTTACCCACTGTTTTGCCATCAATGTCCATATATTTCTTTTTATATTCTGGAACTAAAGAACTAAGTGGCAGTTCTCCATTTACAGTTTTCTTATTCAATTTATCAATAAAATTATTTCTTTTTAATTTATCTAAAGTCTTTTTCCCAGGACTGAAAAACACACATCATTTTCTGTATTTACCATTAAATCTATTTTTATTTCAAACAGATTCAACAATTTGTTCTTTTCAAAACATTTCATCTCTAAAAACATAATGTTTGTCTTCAAGAATGAATTTTTTCATCCCAATACTTAATGTATCTAATCTTTTTTGGAATATATATTTAATTCCTTTTTGTTCTAGGAAACGTAAGTTTGCGTTGTTATTTATTCCACGATCTGCAACTATTGTAATATCCTTTATTTTATAGATTGATTGAAGTTCTAAAACGAAGGATAACATTGTTTTACCATCAGCCGTGTTACCTGGGAAAACTTTATAGTGTATTGGTATTCCGTTTTCGTCTACAGCCATTGCTATGACTACTTGATCTTCATTGTGTTTTCCGTCTTTTGAAAAACCGTTTTTTCTCATCCCTTCTCTTGTAAAGCTTTCAAAATAAACTGTTGTGTTATCGAAGTGAATAACTTTATTATTGCGATTTGTAAATTCATTTATTTTTTGAAATAAATTGACTAAAACAGAGTTCTTATTTTCAAAAATAACATCAAGATAGTTATATATTGATGATTTTTTAACATTAATATCATTTATAAAATCGCTTTTATTTTTATATTGTGACATATAGCTTCTTGGAAGGATAATTCTAGTTGCTATGAAAAATTCCAAAACCTCTTCTAACGATTTATGTTTACTTTTTGGCAATACTGAAAATAAATCTAATTCTTTAATAACTTTATAAATTAAATCAACTCCAATATTTTGGATACTTGTTTTTACAGAAGTGGGTTTTAATAATTTAAAAAATTCTTCTTTTGCAATAGCTTTATCTAAAGATGTATCTACTTTTTTTGCTATTTCTTTCATATCTTCAATTGAAGATAATCCATACTTTTCTTTGATATCTTCTCAGTATCCTAGACCAACCTGATTTCCATAACCTTTTTTAAAACCTTTAGAAATAGCTAAAACTAAATAATATTTTCCATTTTGTTTTTTCTTGCATAAACTGTAACTCATGCTCTTATTATATCATTTTATGTGTGTAATGTAAGTAAAAAAACATTTTTTTCTTTAGGTCATATATCTTTGATATATGTATAAAAAATAAGCCTAAAAAATAGGCTCAACTTGGAAACTCAGGTTTATACAGGTGCTATTGAACTTGATTAAAACAAAAGACAAGCTAGATAAGCTTGTCTTTTTGATTAATTTGGCTTAGCAATTAAAAAGTTAATGTTTTTCCCAAGTGCTGATCATTTTTGTTCATAACCAGTTTGATAATTATCTGCATTATACTTACTTTTATGCAAATCAGTAGTTAGGTCAATTATTGTTCAATTATTTTCTTTAAAAGATTCTACAGAATAGTTGAATAACTTATCATTATCGGTTTTGAATTTTAAAACGCTATTTGGATTCATTATCTTTCTGTATTTTTCTAAGAAAGTTTTGTAAGTTAAACGACGTTTTTCATGTGCATTTTTAGGTCATGGATCACTAAAAGTAAGTCAAATTTGGTTCATTGTTCCGTCAAAAAGTTCATCAATTTTTGTAGCATCTTCAGTGATAATAAAAAGGTTTTCTAAATTAAGTTCATTAATTTTTTTAAGGATTTTATTGGCAACTGTTGGATACTTTTCTAACGCATAATAAGTGATATTTGGGTTATTTAGAGCTAATTGAGTGATCATTTCACCTTTTCCAGCACCAATTTCTAAAATATCATTTTCATTAACTTTAAGTGGGAAATTTTTAATTAAAAATTTGGATTGAGCTAATTTATCAGCTGCAGTTTTGTCATGTCTTAATCTCATATTTAACTATTATAATATAAAAAAGTATTTATAATTTATAAACATATATTTAGTAAAAATAAGGAGAAGTTATTATGCTAAGAATTATTTCAGGAAAATATCGCAATCGTAAAATTGAGCAACCACCACTTGAAACTTCTAGACCTACAATGGATAAGGTAAAAGAATCAATTTTCTCAAGCATTCAGTTTAAAATTGTTGATAAAACGTTTCTAGATCTTTTTTCAGGAAGTGGTTCAATGGCAATTGAAGCAGTATCAAGAGGAGCTTCAAGTGTAACTTTGCTTGAACTTAACAATGTAGCTTTTAACATTATTAAGAAAAATATTTCGAGTTTGAAAATTGATAATATTAATGCAATCAAAAAAGATTCACTTTTATTCTTACAAAATACTAATGAAACCTTTGACTTTGTTTTTATTGATGCTCCATATGCTAACTATGCTCTTTTAAATGATTCTTTAAAGTTAATTGCCAAGCGAAATATTCTTAATGAAGATGGCGAAATTATTGTTGAAACTAATAAAGTGTCAGAAGTGATTATCCCTGAAGGTTTAAGAGTATTTAAAAGTAAAAGATATGGAAAAGTAGATATTTTATATATAACTCATGAATAATTTAAATAATCAAGTTTTAACACTTAAAATTGAAAAAATCACTTATGAAGGTCTAGGTCAAGCTACCCTAGAAAACGGGCATAAAATATTTGTTTATAACGCTTTTACAAACGAAGTTGTAAAAGCTAAAATTATTAAAAGCAACTCAAAATTTTCTTTTGCACTTGTAGAAGAATTTATTGAGCAAAATAAATCTATTAGAAATGAAAAATCTTACAATTGCGTCTCTTCCAACCCTTTAATTAACCTTAGATATGAATATCAAATTGAGCTTAAACAACACTACTTACAAACCTTATTTTTAAGAAATTTAAATTTAGATCCAAACGTTTTACACTCATTTTATGGGGCTAAAAACATTTATAACTACCGCAATAAAGCAACTTATCCACTTTTTGTAGACCAAAATAAACTTCGTTATGGAGAATATAGAGCAAAATCTAACATTTTGATTAATACAGATAATTTAGTTCTTAATCAGAAATCAATTAACCAAGTTTTATTAAAAATAGTTAACTTAATCAACTTGGAATTTGATCATTCTCATTTAGATAATTTCAAAGAAATAATCCTTAAAACAAACAATAATAACGAAACAATTGTTTGTTTAAAAGTTATAGGGCAAATTGATTTTAGCGACCACTTCCTTTCTAAAACCAAGGAGATTCGTAATTTAATTCAATTTAAAATTGTTAATTTAGATACTTCTAAAGAAGCTTTAACTTGAACTAAAAAGTCATTTATTATCTCTCTTTTGAATAAGAAATTTTCAGTTTTAGACAAATCATTTTTTCAAATCAACAATGAAATAGCATCTATAATGTTTTCAAAAATTAAAGAAAAAATTTCATCTTTAAATCAAAAGGTAATTGTTGATCTTTTTTGTGGAGTAGGGACAATTGGTCAACTTGTTTCTGAAGAATCTATGAGCATTTTTGGTGTTGATATAGAAGAGCAATCAATCTTTTTAGCCAATAAAAATGCGCTTAAAAATAATTTTACTAAAGCTTTTTATGAAGCTGAAGATGTGTTTAAATCTAAAGAATTAGAAAAACATTTAAATAGTGATGATAGTTTTGTTATTTTAGACCCGCCAAGAAGCGGACTTAATGACGCATTAATTGATCTTATCGCTAAAAAAGGTGTGAAAAATATAGCTTATATGTCCTGTGATCCAAGGACTTTGGTTAGAGATTTGAAAAGATTTACTGAAGTTTATAACTACAAAATTGACTTTGTACAAGGTTTTGATATGTTCCCTAATACGTATCACATTGAAACGATTGTGTTTATGCATAAGAATGATTAATAAATAAAAATGAAAATCTTTCTCAAAAAAGCTTGAGAAAGATTTTTTTATATAAATGCCCATTAAAAAATCATTTTTCCCTTAAAATGTGCTATATTTTAATGGAAAGAAATATCTTTAAGGGGAAATCATGAGAATTTTTAACTATTCCAAATTAAAAGAAAAGAAGTGGGATTTAGATGTTTTAAGTTTAGTTGCAGGTATTTACAGATATCAAGGTAAGCAAGAATTTTATCTAAAAGAAAAAAATGAGGAGTTAAACAAATTAATTGAAATTGCTAAAATACAAAGTACTGAATCGTCAAATGAAATTGAAGGAATTGTAACAACTAAAAGCAGATTAAAACAAATAATGGAAGAAAAAACAACACCAAAAAACAGAGATGAAAAAGAAATTGCGGGATACAGAGACGCTTTAAATATAATTCATAACAATTTTGACATAATACCTATTTCTAAAAACTATATTTTACAATTACATAAAATTTTGTTTAGTCATTTAGAAAATGGTTCTGGTGGAAAAATAAAAAGTTCTAATAATGTTATTGTAGCTAATTATCCTGATGGTCGTTCTGAAGTGCTATTTACTCCACTATCTGCTTTTGAGACCCCTGAAGCTTTAGAAAGAATTTGTTTTGAATATAACAAAGTAATTGGTAATGCAGAAGTAAACCCATTAATTGCTATTCCTGTTTTTATTCATGATTTTTTATGTATTCACCCATTTAATTATGGAAATGGAAGAATTAGCAGACTTCTTACTACTCTTTTGTTATACCAAAATGGTTTTTATGTTGGTAAATACATATCATTAGAAGCGATAATAGCTAAAGATAAAGATTATTACTATAATTCACTTAATAAATCAGGTGCAAATTGACATGAAGGCAATGAAGATCCAACGCCTTTTATCAAATATCTTTTAGGCATTATTTTATCTGCGTATAAAAGTTTTGAGGATCGATTTACTATTATTGAAGATAAAATACCGGCTGTGGAAATGGTGAGAAAAGCTGTTATGCAAAAAATAGGAAGATTTAAAAAGCAAGATATAAGAGAGCTTTGTCCTTCGTTAAGTATTAGTTCAATTGAAGGTTCACTTAGAAAGTTAGTAGACCAAGGTGATATTAAAAGAGAAGGTGTTGGTAAATCCATAACTTATTTTAGATTAAAGTAGAGTTGAAAGTAGATTTTTTTCAATGTTAAAAAAGCTTGCTATCATTGTAAAAATTGAAATTCAATTACTAATATGACTAATTTATAGACTTATTAGTAATTTTAGATTATATAAATTGGAAACAAAATGAAGTTTATTTTTTTATGCTACTAAGTGGTAAACTAAGGGCTATCAACCTTTCCCACTTAGTAGCATAACTTTTTATACTAGCAAGTGGGAAAGTAAACAAAAAAGCCAACAATGCCGGCTTGAGTATGTTTGTTATCTAATTTTAAATTAGAAGTTTGTGCAGGCTGTTAAAGCGAAAATAATTATCCCCGCACCGATAACAAATGAAATGATAGATCATAAAATGTTTAAAAGACGTTTAATAACTCCTCAAAGAGCTGCTAAAAGGATTAACCCTCCAATAATATATAATATGTATTCCATTTTTCCCTCCATACTCTATTAATTAAATTATATAAAATTGTGAAAGAGCTTTAATAAATAAGAAAAATCAATATTTTTTTACTGGAAAACATAAAAGTAAAGGAGATTAAAGTGGGTCATTCATCCGGAATGAATACCGCTTTATTTAAGGGTGAAAAGACTTTTTTGTTAATGAAATATTTCCAATTATGAAAATATGAATAAATTTATTACTGATTTCTCAATAAATAAAATAGTGAAGATATAATTTAATCATAAGGAAATATTTTCAACCCCTTTATTTCTAAAACATTATTTCGAAAGCCTAAAATGAAAACTACTTGAAAAACGAATCTAATTAAATATATATCAGCAATTTCTGTGTCTTCAATAGGTTCAGAAGCTTTTAAATTAGGTTCATCTTTGTATATATACAAAATTACTGGTGATTTTTGATTTGTGACAATGATGTATTTACTCATTCAATTACCATCTGTTATTGTTTATCTATTATCTTCTAAGATTATTAATTTATTCAAAGATAAAACAATCTTATTTGTATCTGACATCATTAGTTCATTGGTTCTTTTTATTTTGTTAATTGTTCAGTTCTTTTTGTCTGAAAAATTAAATTCAAATGAATTTTCTATAATTTTAATAATTGTTAGTTGTCTTTTAGGGTTTATCCATTCTTATAGATTTATTCACTTAAAAAACATTTTGTATTATGTGGCTCCGGATGAAAAAGCGCTATCAAAATTTAATTTAGGTAACTCACTTTCTCTTTCTATTTCTTTTGTGTTGTCACCAATTTTTTCATTGTTTATATATAAGAGTCTGCCTTTTTATTGTTTAGTGATATTTAATATTTTTACTTATATAGCATCATCTATGTTTTATTTAAGTATCAAAACAAGTAAATTGGCTTATATTTTTGATAAAGATTTTAACGATAATATAAATGTTGAAAAAAGTAAAAAGATAAAGTTTTATTCATGGATGTTCATTTTATTATTTTCCGTTGTAATAGGAATTATTTTATATCCTAAACAAAGTGGATTGATTCAATTTTTTAAATATACAGAGAAATATGAATATAACGAATGAAGTTTCTTTTTAACTATCTGTATGTCGTTTTTTGGAATGGTAGGAGTTATCATTGGTTTTATAATTAGCCATTTTTCAAAAAGCAAAAATTATTTAAATCCGGCAACAATAATTTTATCTATTGCCACACTCAATATAGTTTGAATATTTATATCATTATCTCGTAATATGCTTGTTACACTGGTTGTTTATATTGTTATAAATTCCTTCCAACAATTGTTATTTAGTTTGGCATTACCTATTTTTTATAATATTTCATATCAAATATTTGATAAAAAGAAATTCCATATGCAAAACGGAATTTCACTAACAATAAGAATTGTCGTAAGCTCTCTTTTTATAATATTATTCACTTGAATAAACAATTTATTAAGTTATTTCTGAGCATTCTTGACTTATTCATTGATACTTTTAGTTATTTCATTATTAATTTATGTATTTTATTTCATGCTTTTTGCCAATAAAGATAAATATTATAGTAATAAAAACATCTACGATAGATATTTAGAATATAGTAAATATGGTTTGTGAAATTCAGAAAAAAATATAGTGTCTAATTATTTTCCTGATAGAGAAAAAGATTTTAAAATTTTAGATATTGGTTGTGGAATGGGTAGAACAACATTTGCGCTTAAAAAGCTATATCCGAATTCTCAAATTGATGCTATTGACATTTCTGAAGAGTTTATTCAATATTGCAATTCTTTAAAAGAAAATAACAGGATTAAATTTTATCATCAAAGCATAACATCGAGTTTTAAAGGTAGTCGAAAATACGATTTAATAATATTTCCATTTAATGGTTTCACTAATATTATTAAAGAAAAAGAAATCCACAAAACCTTTCAAAATATTTATAAATTGTTAAAAAATGATGGTGTTTTTATTTTGACAACACATTATTTATACTCAAAACCAGAATATGAAAATTATTGAAAAAATATTGTAAAAATAGATGAATTAGAGCTATTTGATGATAAAAAAGTGTTAACAACAACAGAATTTGGCGTCTCAATTTCTAATAGGTTTTATTCTGTGAAAAACATTATAAATTTAGCAAATACACACAATTTTGTTGTAGATAAAATGTTCAATAGGAATGAAGAAGAAGAACCGGATTGAGTAAAAACTATTTCTACACCTGTTACTTTTTATTGTTTAAAAAAGAAAGGTGTCAAATAAGCTAAAGAAGATATTTCTAAACACTTTGCGCTTTGAAATTAAAACAAAAACACCACCCTTCTAAATGTTGGATGGTGTTTTTGTGTAATATAAATAATAAATTTAAGGAAATTTATTATCAAATTTTTACCATTTTTTCAGGCGCTAAATACATTTTATCACCTTCAGAAATTTCATACTCTTTTTGGAAATCAAGGTTGTTTTTAAGTTGAATATTTGTTCTTAATTTAACCGGTGCATGAACATCTGTTTGAAGTAATAATTTAGCTGTTTTTTCTGTGTATTTTAATTTTCAAATTTCAGCATAATTTTCAAAGAATTTTCTTGGGTTATAATCTTTTTCTCTTTTTGCAGCTTCTAATGCGCAAGCAAATCCACCAGCATCAGCGATGTTTTCTGAAACAGTTAATTTACCATTGCATTTTCCAACTTCAATTTCTTCTCCATCAAAAAGATCAATCATTGCCTGAGTTTTTTCTTTAAATTTAGCAAAATCTTCTTCGGTTCATCAGTTTTTCATATTTCCTTTTTCATCAAAAAGGGCACCATTGTTATCAAATCCGTGTGAAATTTCGTGAGCAATAACAGTTCCGATTCCACCAAAGTTAGCACTGCTACTTTGTTCGAGTGAGTAAAAAGGTTTTTGTAAGATTCCGGCTGGGAAAACAATTGAGTTTGTAGTTGGACTATAGTAAGCATTAACCATAGCAGGTGTCATTGATCAAATTTTCTTATTAACTTTTTCACCACATTTTGCTAGGTTATATTCATGAGAAATTGCACTAAAACTTAAAATGTTATCAATGATGCTTCCATTTTCCTCAAATGTTTTTGTTTTGTACTTGTCATAGTAGCTTTCAATTTCATCTGGATAACCAATCATTACATTAAGTGAATTTAATTTTAAAATAGCTTTTTTAATTGTTTCAGGGCTTAAGAAAGTATTTTTTTCTAAACGTTCTTGGTAAACTTGGATCATATTTTGGATCATTTTTTCAACATCAGCTTTAGCTTTAGGTCCAAAATATGTAAGTCCATAGTAAAGCCCAATAGGCATT
This sequence comes from Mycoplasmopsis gallinacea, assembly GCF_900660495.1. NCBI lineage: Bacteria > Bacillati > Mycoplasmatota > Mycoplasmoidales > Metamycoplasmataceae > Mycoplasmopsis > Mycoplasmopsis gallinacea. The sequence continues at coordinate 767,314 of NZ_LR214950.1, forward strand.
TTGAAAAATGACATAGCTGTTAAGTAAGCAGCTTTTTCTTTAGGTTTAGCTTCCTTAACACCTGAGATAAATCTTGAATATTCACCAGCAAGCACTCTTGTGTCTTCATCTAAATATTGAGCATTTGCGAAGATATTATCTACAATTAAGTAGTCTCTGTAAATTTCAAAGTTTTGCTCATTAAAGATTTTTGGGAATTGTTCAAAAATATATGGGTTTCCTAAAATAACTTTTTGTAAATCTTTTTTAGTTAAATGCTTAGAAATTTTAGCTACGCTAAATCCAAATTGCTCTGTAACTTGGTCTAATGTGTAAGGGTTGTAGTAGTTTTTAACAATAGCTCTTTCTTCACTTGAGAGCTGAGCTTCTACTAATAAAGCATCAAATTTAAGGGCATTTTCAACGATTTTACTTGCTTCTGATGCGCTTTTTCCATATTTAACTAATAATTTAGTAGCAACTTCTTGATATTTACCTAAAAGTTCTTCTTTTTTCTTTTCATTAGCATAATCTTTTTTATCTGGAAGGATAATTCCTGGAATCCCTAATCATAAAACATTTACTGAGCTATCTTCAAAATCTGAATAGCTGTAAATTTCATAAGGCATTGATCTAAGTTTTTTAGCAAGTTCGATGTAATTTTGGTCAACTTCAGCAAATGATTTTAAAGATTCGATAGTTTCAATAATTGGTTTAAGAGGATTCATTCCAAGAGCTTCTCTTTTTTCTCAATCTGTAAGCATTCTATAAAATTTCACGTATTCGTGAATTCTTTGATCATTTGGGAGATCTGCTTTACCTGTAGCTCAATCATTAGATAAATTCTTTAATAATTTTTCTAATTCAATATCCAAAATGATAAATGAACCATATGCAGAACGATCTGAAGGAATTTCTGTTTTATCTAATCATTCTTTATTTACTGCATCAAAAAAGTCATTTTTAATTAGTTTTGAATTCATTTTTACTCCTTTTATTTTTATTTACAATAAATAATATTTTAATTATATTTTATTTGCACTATTAGCTAGCAAATAAATTTTAAAAATAAAAGGTAGCATTTGCTACCTAAATATTAAATTTCAAATTCATTATCTTTTACATTCAATTCAACTTTGGTATCGTGCAAGTCTTTTTCAATAATTCTAAGAGCAATAACACTTTCAATTCTTTTTTGAATGTATCTTTTAATTGGACGAGCACCGTATTCAGGGTCAAAAGCATCATCTAAAACTTTATTAATAACTTTATCTGTATAAGTTAAATCAATGTTTTTGGCTTCTTTAATTCTTTTTACTAATTTATCAAGTTCAATTTTAATGATAGCTTTTACATTATCTTTAGATAATGGGTTAAAGCAAATGATTTCATCAATTCTATTGATAAATTCTGGTCTTAAGAACTGAGTGAGAATTACTTTAACTTCTTTATCTGAAAGAGGTCCTTTGTTTTCGATAATTTCTTTAGCCCCTAAATTTGAAGTCATAATAACAATTAAATTACGACAGTTGATAATTTTACCTTTTGAATCACGAATCATCCCATTATCTAAAAGTTGTAAGAACACATTTAACACATCTGGATGAGCTTTTTCAATTTCATCAAGAAGTAAAATTGTATAAGGATTTTTTCTAATTCTTTCAGCTAAATGCCCTCCTTCGTCAAAACCGACATAACCTGGAGGAGCTCCAATTATTTTAGCTACGCTGTGTTTTTCCATATATTCAGACATATCAAGACGAATCATTTGTTTTTCGCTATCAAATAATTGAAGTGCTAATTTTCTTGCAAGTTCAGTTTTACCAACTCCTGTTGGTCCTAAGAATAAGAAACTAGCAAGTGGTTTATTTGGGTCATTAATATTAGCTTTAGTTCTTAAAATAGCCCGAGAAACTAAATCAATAGCTTGTTTTTGACCCATAATTTCATTATTTAATTCTTTTTCTAAGTTAATTAATTTATTTTTTTCAGTTTCAATTAATTTTTTAATTGGAATTTTAGTTCATTTAGAAATAATTTTGGCAATATCTTCTTCTAAAACAATGTCTTTTAATAATGCATTAGCACTATTTTTAGCAAATTCAATTTCCTCAATTTGTTTTTCGATTTTAGGAATGTCGCTATATTTAATTTTTGAAGCTAATTCAAAATTCCCTTCATTTTGAGCATTTTGGAAACTAAATTTTAAATCTGAAAGTCTTTTTTGAAGTTGTGAAAGCTCATTCACTTTTTCTTTCTCAGTTTTTCATTGTTTTTCTAATTGAGCAATTTTTTCATCACCTATTTTAATTAAGTTAGTTAACTCTTGAACTCTTGCGGCTTGATTTTTACTATCTCTAAGCGCAATTTTTTCCATTTCAAGTTTTATTTTTTCTTGTTTAAGTTTTTCAAGAACTTCAGGTTCAAAGTTCATTTCAGTTTTAATTGTTGCAGCTGCTTCATCGACTAAATCGATTGCTTTATCAGGTAAAAATCTATCTGTAATATATCTATTAGATAATTTAGCAGCAGCAATAAGAGCATCATCAGAGATTTTAACTTTATGGTAGTGTTCTAATCTTTCTTTAATCCCTCTTAAAATAGTAATTGTACTTTCAACATTTGGTTCTTCGACATCTATTTTTTGCATTCTTCTTTCTAAAGCTGCATCACTTTCTATGTATTTACGATATTCATCAAAAGTTGTTGCACCTACTAAATGAAGCATCCCTCTAGCCATTAAAGGTTTAATGATGTTAGCAGCATCCATTCCTGAATTTGAACCAGTTTTACCTGTACCAATTAACATATGAATTTCATCAATAAATAAAATAAGTTCATCTTTACTTTCTTCAACTTCTTTTAATAATTGTTTCAATCTTTTTTCAAATTCACCTTGGTAAGATGCACCAGCAATTAATGCAGGAAGATCAATTTCAATAACTTCAGCATTTTTTAAGTTTTCAGGAACTTGACCTTCAATTATTTTATGAGCAAGTCCTTCAACAATAGCTGTTTTACCAACCCCAGGTTCTCCAACTAAAACAGGGTTATTTTTAGTTTTCCTACTTAAAATCCGAATCATTCTACGAATTTCATCATCTCTACCAATAACTGGATCAAGTTTGTTTGCTTCAGCAAGTTTAGTTAAGTTTTTACCATATTTAACTAATGCTTTTTCTTCTTTTTCATAACTCATATTCATATTCTTTCCTCCTTGATTCCATCTTTATATATAATATTTTATCATAAATTTAGCAAACAAGTAATTCAATTGCTAAATTTATTTCGGAGAAAAAATTGAGACTCTTTCCTTATATTTATACAATAAGTAATTCAAACTCCTTAAATAAAGTTTTCTTTAAAGGAAAAAGTTAAATAAAAAGGCTGGCCATAAGCCAACCCCGGTGTTTCTAAACGAGAAGAAACACCTTACCATATGAATTATAAAAGATTTGTTTCTAAACAGAGTTTCAACAATCCTACCCTTTTTAATATCTCCAGTTAAAAAAAGAGGATCTAAATTGCGAAAACGAATTTTAGCAATTATGTGCCTAATTATCCTCTGTTAAAAAATAAATAGGCACATAATTATTATATATAAAAATATAGATATTAAAAAATTGAGCTAAGACGATCAAGAAAATAAAAATAAAAATTTTGCTTGCTCTAATTTTTTAGTGTATAATAAATTTCGCACATATTAAATAAGCGAGAATTTATAAAAATAAAAAATTTATAAAAAAATATTTGTTTGATTTTATTTATGTGCTATAATAATTTAGCAAACAAAAAAGCCCAGGTGGCGGAATAGGTAGACGCAAGGGACTTAAAATCCCTCGGTCGCAAGACTGTGCTGGTTCAAGTCCAGTCCTGGGCACCAAGATGAGCGCCCTTAGCTCAGCAGGTAGAGCAAATGGCTTTTAACCATTGGGTCAGAGGTTCGAATCCTCTAGGGCGTACCATTTCAAGAAATTGTCCAAAAACACCTTGTAAAAGGTGTTTTTTTCCACACTTTTTTAAAAAACTACAGCAATTAAGATGCATAATTTTTTTAAAAAATTTTAAATAATGTAAAATTTTTAATGCTTATTTTATAAATAAGCATTCATAACAAAAAAAGGATGTATTTTAATATGTTAGAAACATTAAAAGCTGTTATGTCCAATTCGCAATTATGGGGAGCAATCTTATCAACAATTTTAATTGTTGCTTTAGGATTTACTCTTGTTAAAATCAAAGTATTTAAAGCTGAATGAAAAGGTGTTTTAAATGCGATTGTTTTAAAAGTAGCTCTTCCTGCACTTGCTATTTCAGGATTTATGAAAACAGCTACAATTAAAGAGCTTCAAGAGCAAGGAGTTGTTCTTGGTATCTCTGTTGCATTTTATGCAATTCTTTGTTTAATAGCTTTTGTTTGAGTAAATTACTCAAACAAAAAAGTATCTTCAAAAATTACAGATAACTCAATTGTGCAAACAATTGGTGGTGAAAATGTATCTCAAGGAAAAGCCCTTGTTATTTGAATGATGCTTATCTTTGGAAGCACAACATTCTTTGGACTTCCAATTATTAAATCAGTATATAACTCTGGAGTACCAGCAGCTAATATCTGATCAATTCCATATAGAGTATTTTTATACTCATACTGCTTTATGCTTATGGCAGGGTTAAAATTTGACCGTGCAAATATTACAAAATCATTAAAAACTGCTCTTTTAAATCCTATTGTTATTGGAACATTTGTAGGGCTTATTTGTTATTTAAGTGGTTTAATTCCTGCAAAAATTTTCCAAAGTGCAAATGAAAAGGAAAAATTGTTGCTTGATTTGACCTTTCAGTAACTGCACCATGATTACACAAACCATTTACATATTTAAGTGGTCTTGCTAGTCCATTAGTATGATTATCAATTGGTATGACTTTAGCAACTTCAAACCTTGCTTCAGCTGCTAAAAATAAATGAGTATGAATTTTTGCTGTTTTAAAATTAGTAGCTCTTCCAGCTATGGTATTCGGAGTGTTCTGAGCCTTAAATGCAGGTGCATTAGTGACAAAAGCAGTTGCAGCTTCAATGGTTATTTTTGCTGCAGTTCCACCTGCTACAGTTGTTATTGCTTACGCAATGCAATATAAAAACAATGAACAATTTGCAGCTGAGTGCTCTGCTTTAACAACACTTCTTGCAATTGTTGCAATCCCATTCTGAATCTTCATTTGTGAAGTAGCTTTTAGATAAAAAGGAGTAAATAAATGAAAGTAATTTGTTTTGGTGTTAGGGATGTTGAAAAACCTATCTTCGAAAAATATAATAAAAACTATAACTATGATTTAGAACTCCGTGGCGAATCTTTAAGTGCAGATAATGTTGATTGTGTTAAAGGTTTTGATGCAATTATTGCTCGTGCTAGCGACAAAATCAACTGTGATGTACTTGAAAAAGTTAAAGAATTCGGAATTAAATATGTTTTAACAAGAACTGTTGGTTTTGACCACATGGACGTATCTAAAGGTAGAGAATTAGGTATTTTAATGGCTCGTGTGCCAAGTTATTCTCCAACAGCTATTTCTGAGGTTGCTGTATCAATGGCGCAATCGCTTTCAAGAAAAACAGCTCACTTTGCTTACAATGCTTCAAAACACAATTTCCAAATCGATCCATTTGGATTTGCTAAAGAAATGAAAAACAGTGTTGTAGCAATTATTGGAACTGGAAAAATTGGTTATGAATCAGCTAAAATGTTTAAAGGGCTTGGGGCTAAAGTTCTTGGATACGATCCATATCCAAATGAAAAAGCTAAAGAAGTTCTTGAATATGGTTCATTAGATGAAGTACTTGCTCAAGCTGACATTGTTTCATTCCATATGCCTTATATTAAAGGCGTAAATGACAAAATGATTAATAAAGACTTACTTTCAAAAATGAAAGATGGTTCAATTTTAATCAATAGTGCTAGAGGTCAAATCCAAGATGAAAGCGCAATTTTAGAAGCTTTAGAATCAGGAAAACTTAGTGGAGCTGGACTTGATGTTTTATACGAAGAAAAGCTTTACTTTGGTAAAAATCAACCTGAAATTAAAGATGAAGTGATCTTAAAACTTTTAAGTATGTATCCAAGAGTATTAGTGTCACCTCACATTGGAAGCTACACAGATGAAGCAGTTGCTAATATGGTTGAAATTTCATATGAAAACCTTAAAAACTTTGTAGAATCTGGTGATTGTCCAAACAAACTTTAATTAAAACAAAAAATCGAAAGGCTCATTAGCTTTTCGATTTTTTGCATAAAAAATGTAAGCATGCTCGCTTACACTGATATTATTTTGCGAATGGCGGGTCACTATACGCAAGCAGCGATTTGATCTAAGCAAATCTCACCCTTTCGTTATTAACGAAAGCATTAAATTTATTATAAACTAATTTGCTAAGCAGTCAATTCTTTTGTTTGGTATTTTTGTTCCCTAAAAATAGGCATCTATGGAATTATTAAGCAAGTTAGCTAAACAAAAATTCACGCTAAATGCGTGAATTTCATTATTTTTTGTTATAAATATTGGTTTTTAAAATTGATAAGAATGCTTCTTGTGGCACTTCAATTGAACCAAGACGTTTCATTCTCTTTTTACCTTCTTTTTGTTTTTTAAGAAGTTTTTGCCTACGAGTAACGTCTCCTCCATAAAGCTTAGCTGTAACATCTTTACGGTAAGCTTTAATTGTTTCACGAGCAATAATTTTACCACCAATTGTAGCTTGAATTGGGATTTCAAAGTTTTCTCTCGGAATAGCTTCTTTTAATTTTTTACATAACTCCCTTGATGATTCGTAAGCTTTTTCACGGTGTGAAATAATTGAGAAAGCGTCAATTTTATCACCATTTAAAAGAATATCAACTTTAACAAGGTCGCTTTCACGATAGCCAATTCATTCATATTCAAATGAAGCATAACCTTTAGTTCCTGATTTTAATAAATCAAAGAAATCAAAGATAGTTTCAGCAAGCGGAAGTTCATAAACTACCTTAGATCTTCTTGAATCAATAGCTTCAAGAGATTTATAAATTCCACGTTTGTTTTGGCACAATTCCATTACATTTCCAATATATTCATTTGGAATAAAGATACTTGCTTCAATGTAAGGTTCTTCAATATAGTCAATAAAAGTACGATCTGGAAATAAAGAAGGGTTTGAAATCATTTCAAAATTACCTTTAGTCATATGTACTTTGTATTCAACTGAAGGGCTAGTTGCAATGATTCCAACTTTGTATTCTCTATCTAATCTTTCTTGAAGAATTTCCATGTGAAGCATTCCTAAGAATCCAACACGGAAACCAAAACCAAGAGCTTTTGAGGTTTCTTGTTCTCAAGAAATTGATGAATCACTTAATGAAATTTTCTCTAAACTCTCTTTTAAAATTGAATAATCACGAGTGTCAATTGGGTAAAACCCAGTAAAGACAACAGGTTTCATTTTTTTATAACCTGGAAGGGCTTCTTTTGTAGGATTATCTATTAAAGTAATGGTATCTCCAACATGAACTTCTTTAGCATCCCTAATAGCTGCAGAAACTCATCCAACTTCACCAGCTTCAAGGAAGTCTTTTTTAGTTTCATATGGGTTTTTAACCCCTAAGTCAATTACGTGATATTCTTTTTCATTTTTATCTGACATGAATTTAAATCTATCACCGGTTGCTAACTTACCTTCAAAAATTCTAACAAGCATAATAACACCACGATATGGGTCAAAGTAGCTATCAAAAATTAAAGCTTTTAAAGGTTTTGAATCATCAGCGTTTTTCGGTGAAGGAATATATTCAACAATAGCTTCAAGCAGTTTATCTACCCCAAGCCCTGTTTTAGCAGAAACTAAAACAGCATTTTGAGTATCAATTCCAATAACTTCTTCAATTTCTCTTTTAACAGCTTCAACATCAGCACTTGGAAGGTCAATTTTGTTAATAACCGGAATGATTTCAAGGTTATTTTCTAATGCTAAATACACGTTTGCTAAAGTTTGAGCTTCGATCCCTTGAGTAGCATCAACAAGTAAAAGAGCTCCCTCACTAGCAGCTAATGAACGCGAAACTTCATAAGTAAAGTCAACGTGACCTGGTGTGTCAATTAAGTGAAAAATATAGTCTTTATATTTTAATTGAACAGCGTTTAATTTGATAGTAATTCCTCTTTCTTGTTCAAGCTCCATTGAATCAAGAAATTGAGATTTTAATTCTCTTTGAGACACTGTGTGTGTAAGTTCTAAAATACGGTCAGCAAGTGTGCTTTTACCGTGATCAATATGTGCAATTATGGAAAAGTTTTTAATCTTATTTTTATTCATGTATTAAATTTTATATTAAAAATATAAAACTCATGCAAAATTCGAATGCTCATAGGCAAAAACCTTAAAAAAACAAGCAAGCTAATTTAGCTTGCTTGAGTAAAAATAATAATTATCTTCTATCACCCATATTTGTGAAGATTCTAAGTAAGAAAATAACTATTTGTCAGTAATTGAAGTAAAGAACAATTCCATAATAAAGACCTTTGGTATAAATTTCTTTATTACTTTCAAATTGAATCATGTCAGCTTCTTTTCTAATGGTAAATCATGTAACGGCAGTAATACCTGAAATTACAATTGTTCCAACGATTCCGATAATTATTTCAAGAGTTGAATTAAGAACAAAAAATGAAACGATCATTGAAATAATAAGACCTACCGATAAAACCCCTACAAGGATTGAAAGCTTACGGATATCAAAAAGATTAAAGTAACCAATAAGTCCAAAAATAAAGATTAAAATAGCGGGTGCAAATAAAATTAAAAGAATATTAATTACACCTTTATTAATTGAATATACACCATTTTCACCTTCAGAAAGTCCATAAAGAGCAACAGCTCCTGCAGCAATAACTGCAGCAGAAAGAATAGCAAATGGATAGTAAATTGTAAGTGCTATAGCTCCAAATTTTTTCAATCACATTCCGGCTATATTTACAATAACAAAAACAAAAAGTGATATGTAGAAAATCATTTGGAACGATCTACCAAAACTTGCTGCGTTGTTAGCAAGTAATTGGAAAAAGAGTAATGATAAAGATAAAATAGCAACAATTCCAAGTCCAAATGAAACTAAAATAGTTGAATAGAAAAGTTGTTTACTTTTTGCTTGTTCTTTAGTCAAAGTTTCGACTGTATAATTATTTGTATTTATTTCCATAATAAAAAATTATATATATTTTTGGTTATTCCAAATTTATTTATTTTTATGACAAAAGCGACATCTAGCTTCATAAATATCATCACCAATAACGGTGCGTAATTTTGAATCAATTTTTCTAAATGACATACCTGCAGGTGCATAACAAACCATGCAGACAGCTTTTAATTTATCGACTTTATCAGCAATTGCCATTAGCTTTGCAACATTTTCAAAAGGGTTTCCTTCAAAGTCCATATCTAAACCAGAAATGATAATGTGAATACCTTTGTTAGCTAATTTCTCAATGATTGTGATAATTTTCTTGTCAAAAAATTGGATTTCGTCAAAAGCAATCACTTCGGTTTTTTCGTCAATATGACTTAAAACTTCTTTAGGTTCATTAATCGAAATAGCTGGAAAAGTTGAACCAGTTCTACTTACAATTTTAGAATCGGAAAAGCGAGTATCTAAAGCTGGTTTGAAAATAATTGGCTCAAATTTAGCTATTTTATATAAAGTTAAACGCTTAATTAATTCGGAACTTTTTCCTGCAAACATAGGTCCTGTGATTATTTCGATTGTTCCATTTTCTACATTTTTTCTCATAGTGTCTCTCTTTGTTTTTTCATTTATTTTAAATAATAAGTTTATTATAATTAATTTGCAATGAATTCTAAAAATAAAACATTTTCTCATGATATAAAATATGAAATTTTATCAAGCATCAAAAACGAAAAGGAAACTAAAGCTTTTTCGTTTGGTTTTTTATTAAGTAGTTACAAGTTAATTGACAACCAAATGGTGCTCAAAATTAATGATGATTTTATTTTAGATAAAGTAAGCAAGTTTTTCAAAAAAAGCAATATTAGCTATGACAAATGAAAAAATTCTAAGACTATGATTAGCGTAAATAATTCATTTTTAAGCAATATTTATAATCAACAAAACGTCTATAATCCAGAATTTATAAACGAATTTCAAAACTACTTTACAAGTTTTTTTGCAGGTGTATTTGTAGCTTCAGGAAATGTTTCAGGACTTCATACAACTTCATATCACCTTGATATTTCAACTAAAAACGCAGATTTTGCAAGTCACATCCAAGATAAACTTAACCAATATCAATTTGGTTTTAAGATTCTACAAAGAAAAGATAAATACTTTTTATATATTAAGAAATTAGACAATATTTTAGAGTTTTTAGCAGCTATTGGAGCTCAAAAAGCTTGATTAAAAATGCAAGATATGAAAATTCAAAGAGACCTTGAAAACGTAGTTAATAGGATCAATAATATTGATATGAGCAACTTACAAAAAATTGCAAAAAGTTCACTTAAGCATATTCAAAAGATCAACTACGTTTTTGAAAACAACCTTGAAGCTAATTTTACTGAAAATGAACTTGTATTTTTTAGATTAAAGCTAGAAAATCAGGGTTTTTCGCTTTCTGATTTATCTAAAATTTTAGAAGTTGAGCATAATATTTTTATTACTAAAGGTGGCCTTGGACACTGACTAAAAAAGCTAGAAAAAATAGTCAAAGAGCATCAAAAATAGCAAAAAATTACAATCAAAAATTATTTTTAAGCATTCTAATAGAAAAAACAAAATTTATAGCAAAAATAGAGTTTTGATTCTTCATTTTTTGTGTTAAAATAATAAAGCAATATATATTTATTATTTAATTGCAGAAAGTAGAATCACTTCTCACCTGATGACCATAGTCTTGGGTTTTGCTACAATTAAATGTATCTATTTTTTGGGTACTTTTTTGGTAGAGAAGTGGGGAACCACTTTTTTTAAATTTTTATTATTAAGGAGTTTATTATTCAACCAAAAGGAAAAAAACCAGTAGCTGAACATTACGTTAATGAAGCAATACCTTTTAAACAAGTGTTCTTATTAGATTCACAAGGACAAAAAGTAGGTGTTGTTAGAACAGCTGAAGCCATTGAAAAGGCTAAAAATGAAAAAATGGATTTAGTGCTAATTCAAGCAAATCCTAAACCAATTGCTCGTATTTTAGATTATGGAAAATTTAAATACGACCGTAAGAAAAAAGAGAAAGAAATTAAAGAAAAACAAACTAACATCCAAAACCGTGAAGTTAGACTTACACCGATGATTGGTGATAATGACCTTATGACTAAAAGTCGTAAAGCTCGTGAATTTCTTCTTAAAGGTGATCGTATTAAAGTTTCTCTTAAACTTAGAGGACGTGAAATTGGGAGAAAAGATTTAGGATTAGCAACATTAGACAAGTTCTATAAAACATTAGAAGATATTGCTGAAATTACAACTGAGGCAAAACTTGTTAATGAGCGTTTCCTTGACATGAATCTCCAACCTAATAAACAAAAAATTCAAAAATATTTAAAAGAAAAAGAACTTGAGAAAGAAGCTCAAGTTACCAAAGAAGGAGAAAAATAATGCCAAAAATGAAAACTAAAAGTGCGTTAAAAAAACGTATTAAAGTTACAGGAACTGGTAAAGTTATGAGAGAACAAGCTTACCGTTCACATTTAGCACAAAATAAAACAACAAAACAAAAACGTCAAGCCCGTAAATCTGTATTAATGTCAAAAAGCGACCTTAAAAGATTTAAAGCAATGTTCTAATTTGCTTGTTAATTTATTTTTTTAAAAATTATTAATTCTCACATATTAATTTAATTAAGAAAGGAAATAATTATGGCAAGAGTTAAAGGTGGAACAGTTACAAGAGCAAGACGTAAAAAATGATTAAAATTAGCTAAAGGATACTTCGGTCACAAATCAATCGGTTACAAAGTTGCAAAACAAGCAGTTGTTAAATCATGAACATACGCTTTTAGAGACCGTAAACAAGTTAAAAGAAACTTCCGTAAATTATGAATCGCTCGTATCAACGCAGCTACAAGAGCTGAAGGAATGAGCTATTCAAGATTTATCTCAGGACTTAAAAATGCTAACGTTGTTGTAAACCGTAAAATGCTTTCAGAATTAGCTATCAATGAACCTAAAACATTCAAAGTTTTAGTTGACTTAGCTAAACAAGCTTAATTTAATAATTAATGCAAACCTTAGGTTTGCATTTTTATTTTCTTAAAGTTGCCTGAAAATGTAAAAAAGTGCAAAAAAGCTATTTTTTTAAAGTTAAAAATGCATTTTTTGCTTATAATAATGCAATGAAAAAACAAGAATATATTAGTTTATTAAACGAAGAAATTAATGTAAATTCATTACTTGCAAATTCAACTGCTTATATTAATGATACTGTTGAAAACCTTAATTGAGTTGGTTATTATTTAGCTGAAAATGACACTTTATACTTGCATACTTTTCAAGGTAAAGTAGCTTGCTCAATTATTCCGTTTAACAAAGGAGTTTGCGGTCACGCAGCTACTACTAAAGAAGTTGTGGTTGTTCCAGATGTACATCAATTCCCTGGACACATTTCATGTGATGCAAATAGTAAATCGGAGATAGTAATCCCAATCATTGTTGATGAAAAGTTATATGGAGTTTTAGATATTGATTCCCCAATTAAAGATCGTTTTGATGCCGAAATTACTGATGAACTTACAGAATTTGCAAAGTGAATTGAAACAAAAATTAAAAGTTTAATAAATAAATAATTAACAAATAAAGCCGAATGTGCCTGAAAATAGCGCACATTCGGCTTTTTATTTTTATACTACTAAGTGGGAAACTAGAATTTTTTGTTATGATGATTAGGTCTGAAATAAAATTTATGTAACAATTTAAAATCTTTAATAAATTTTTCACCATCTTTATAAAATCCAGCACTGTGTCCTTTATCTTTATGAATATGGTGCAAAAGTTCATGTAAGATTGTAAGCTGAATTAAATCCGGATGCTCACAAATCATAGAAATTGTGTATTGTATTAAGTTTTTTGTATATCAAGCACAAGCAATAGTAGTGCTTTTAGAATTTGGTAAAAGCTCATAAATATCAAAATCTACAGGTTTTAATGATAATTTTTCTTCATATTTTGGTTGAATTTGCCTGATAATTTCACCAAGTTGGTCTTTTAAGAAATTCATTAAAACTGCTCTTCTTTTAATTACTCTTTTATCAAGGACTTTAGATACAAAAAGAATAATTTCACCATCTGATATTTTAGATTTATATTCTATAGGACTGGTGATTTGATCTGTAAATTCTCATTTTAAAATATGTTTTTTACCTAAAAAACATATTTGTCCAGGGTTTAAAACTCATTCATTTTTTATTTCTATAACACCTAAATTATATTTAATGTGATAATCTAGATACTTATCTAGTTGAGTTTTAAAATATCAATTTTCAATTTTAGCTGCTTTTTGTAGCATTAGATATTCTGATAGACTTAATTTTATATTTACACCTTTTGAGTGCATATTATGTGTGTTTCAAAATTCATTCTTTGGGAAAATTTCAATTTTACATTGCTGCGCTGATATTAATGGATATATTACAAAATCTATCCCTTTATATTGATAAACAATTTCCTTCATATTAAATTATTATACTATAACGTACTTTGTAAAGATTGCATAGAAAATAAGCATATTAAAAACCCAGAAGCTAAATTCTGGGTTGTATTGAAATAAAAAAGGTTAAATTTTAACATTCAACGGAAGGAATTATTTTAAGCATAAAAAAATGAAAATATTTTGCAATAAATTAAATTTAAATTTTAAAGAAATGGAATTTATATATTAAATTGACAATGAATAAATGAGTTTTTAATTACAAGTTGAATGTTTGTAGGGTTACCTACTAATAAAAATAATAATATAAAAAAATTGCGTTTTTTCAATAAAAATACAATTTATAAAAAATACTTATCATTGTAAAAAATTTTCAACAATGATAAGTATAAAATATATTTTTTTACTTTTTGTTTCAATCATCAATCATCTTGATTCATTGAAGAGACATATCGTTGTAAGATGAACCTTTGAATTCTCTTACCCGATACATAATGATGTCACAAATATATTGTTGCACAATTTTACTTGTTAAAGCATCATATCGTTTGTTTTGTTCTAAGTTTTCATGAACTAAAACATTTTTATATTTAGCTGTAATACTTCTATTACTTGTGATTACTAAATAAGGCATATTGTATTGATCTACCTTATTAAGTAAGAATTGGAATTCATTTGTCAGTGCTGTTTTAGAAATCATAATTATGCAAGCACTATTAGGACGTTTGGTCATTGTGGTTGCAATTGAAATTAAAAATAGGTGGAAATCATCACAAATAATAACTTCGATTTCTAATTTTTGTAAATTATATCCAAGCTCCCTAGCGGCAATTGCGCTTGAACCAACACCAAATAAGTAAACTTTTTTGGTAGTTAAAATCTGATTAACAATGTAATCAATTTTTTTCATATCTAAGTTTTTAGAAGTGAGGTTGATTGCTGTCATATAGTGATAAGCGATAATTTCGCTAATTGAAGATTTTTCTGAAATTGAAACAGAATTTAAATATTTATACTTAACAAAGAATTGAATCTCTTTAAAAGACTTAAAACCTAGTTTTTTATACATCCTAGTAAGCACACCAGTTGAAATGTGGATTCTACTAGCGACTTCTTCGATAGATTTTTCATAAAAAAACTTTGTTTCACTATTCAAAAAATCCACAACTTTTCGTTCTGACTCAGTTAAACTCTCAAATTCATTGATAAATAGTTTCATATTGTTTAAATTATACTAATTTATGCGCAAATCTTGCTTTTTCTTCTTATAAAAATCATTTCGTTTCTCAATAAATTTGATAATCTCTTTATTTAGTTTGTTTCTTGGTATTTTTAAGTAGTTTTTTTCAATGAAATCATTAACTTCACTATTGTATATTACTATTTCACCATCATTATCATATGTAAATTCTGGTTTATCAAAACTTGAATGAGTTGTAGGATCCATATCAAATAGATTATCAATTGAATTTATACAAATTAGTATATTAAGATATATATTAATTATTTTCTATTAGTTTATAATTTAAAAATATGAATAAATTTACTAAATTTTTTGAAATAAAATCAACTGAAATGCGGATTGCTGAAAGAGCTTTAAAAAAGATCAATCAGCTGGAAAAACACGTAGTTGATATGAGTGACGAAGAACTTAAAAGTCAAACAGCATTTTTTAAGGATTTATTAGCTAAAGGCCACACTTTAGAAGAAATCAGAAATGATGTTTTTGCTGTTGCGCGTGAAGCAACCAAACGTGTTTTGGGAAAAAGACCTTATGATGTGCAAATACTTGGAGGTCTTCTTTTAGATCAAGGTTCAGTAGCAGAAATGAAAACAGGGGAAGGTAAAACTATTACTTCGATAGCTCCTGTTTATTTAAATGCTTTAGAAGGAAAAGGTGCAATTGTTTCAACAGTTAACGAATACCTTACTGAACGTGATGCTATGGAAATGGGACAAGTGTTTAACTTCCTTGGATTAACAGTAGGAATTAACAAAGCACAAATGGATCCAAATTCTAAAAGACAAGCTTATGCAGCGGACATTACATATTCAGTACACTCAGAATTAGGTTTTGATTACCTTCGCGATAATATGGTTCAAAACATTAAAGAAAAAGTACAAAGAGGACTTAATTTTTGTCTTATTGACGAGGTGGACTCAATTTTAATTGACGAAGCCAAAACACCTCTTATTATCTCTGGAGGTGATTCTGAAGATATTTCAATGTATTTTTCAGCTGACCAATTTGTACGTACTTTAAAAAATGAGGATTACTTAATTGATGAAGAATCAAAAGCAATTACTTTAACTCACTCAGGGATTGAAAAAGCTAATAATTTTTATCGTGTTGATAATATTTACCACATTGAAAACTCAGAAACTGTGCACCTTATTCAAAATGCTTTAAGAGCACATAAAGTTATGAAAATCGATGTTGAATACATTGTTAGAGAAGGGAAAATTGAACTTGTTGATGCTTTTACCGGAAGAATTATGGATGGTAGAAGTTATTCAGATGGACTTCAACAAGCACTTCAAGCAAAAGAAATGGTTGAAATTGAGCCAGAAACTAAAACAATGGCAACTATTACTTACCAAAACTTCTTTAGGATGTTTAAAAAGCTTTGTGGTATGACCGGAACTGGAAAAACTGAAAAGCAAGAATTTATCGACATTTATAACATCCGTGTTAATGTTGTGCCAACTAATAAACCAATTGCTCGGATTGATGAACCAGATTCAATTTTCTTTAGTTATGAAGATAAATGAAAAGCTGTTGTTGAAAAAATTAAGGAGCTATACGAAAAAGGTCAACCAGTTTTAGTAGGTACTGCTCAAATTGAAGATTCAGAAATTCTTCACAAAATGCTTTTTGATGCAAATATCCCACATACTGTGCTTAATGCAAAACAAAATGCTTCTGAAGCTGAAATTATTTCACACGCTGGTGAAGTAAAATCAGTTACAATTGCTACTAACATGGCTGGTCGTGGAACTGACATTAAGCCTACTCCTGAAGCTATTAAATTAGGTGGACTTTATGTTCTTGGAACTGATAAAGCTGAATCGAGAAGAATTGACAACCAGCTTCGTGGTCGTAGCGGTCGTCAAGGGGATGTTGGAACAAGTAAATTCTTTATTTCGCTTGATGATTCATTAATGCAAAGATTCTCAAATTATGAAAGTTTTAAAGAAGCTTATTCAGATGAAGCTGGTAAAGAAATCACTAATAAAACTTTAAAAATGACATTCAATCAAGCGCAAAAGAAAATTGAAGGATTCAACTATGATTCACGTAAATCTGTGCTTAACTACGATGATGTTATCCGCCAACAACGTGATTTAATTTATTCACAAAGAGACCTTATTTTAACAAGTGATGATGTGGATTTTATCATTAGAAGAATGATTCTATCTTCGGCTAAAGTTTTTGTTAATAGACCTGAATTTTATACTGAATATGGAAACTTTAAATATGATGAACTTGTTAAATATTTAAACGAAAGAATTGGTAGAGTTTTAAATCATACTTTCTATGAAGAAGAACTTCATAAATATCATGATAAAGAACTTCCTGAATATATTTCACAAGTTATGCTCACTATTTTTGATCAATGAAAAGCAAACGCTTTAGAAAAATTATCAAATGAAGAAGTGGAATCGATTTTAAGAAACACCATTTTAAGAATCTTAGATTCAAAATGACAAGTACATATTAACAGAATGGATAAACTTCGTTCTAATGTAAATTTAGTTCAATACTCACAAAAAAATCCATACCAAATTTATACTGATGAAGGAACTAAGATTTTTGAAGCAATGATTGAGTCAATTGCTTATCGAACAATCCTTGCGGTATTTGCTAACGAAATTGGTAGAAAATCATTAATTACAAAGGAAATGAGACTTGATCCAATTTTCCAACAAATTAATTCTTCAATGCCTTTTGATCCAACTAAAACAGTTGAAGAATTTGAAACTGAATTAATCGACTTATACAATTCAATTAAACGTAGAATGACTGAAATTGAAGAAGAAACTAAAAACAAAGAGCAAAATGCTTCTGAAAATGAACAAAAACCTGAATAATCAAGCTGAAGCTTGGTTATTTTTTACAAAAACACAAAATTTTTTAATTTCATTGCACATTTTCATAAATTTTTTCTAAAAATATAACGGCACTTCAAAAGTAATAAAATTATTATGTAGAAAAAATAAATTAACTAATTTAAAAAAGATTTTTCTATATTTTTTTAATATTTTTACTTTTTAGGAGATTTTTTAAACATGTCTAAAACAATGAAAGCTTTTGTGGTGCGTTCACCAAAAAATTGAAGCGTTGAGGAAGTTGCAATTCCTGAACCAAAAGAAAAAGAAGTTTTAATTAGAATGGAAACAAGTGGAATTTGTCATACAGATTTACATGCTTCAAATTTTGATTGATTAGTGGAGCCTAAATACCCATTAATTCCAGGGCACGAAGGAATTGGTATTGTTGAAAAATTAGGCCCAGGATGTACACACTTAAAAGTAGGAGATCGTGTTTGTTTAGCTTGATTACATGATGCTTGTGGTCACTGTGAATTCTGTCTTAGTGGAAAAGAAACACTTTGTCCAAACCAAAATATGTCAGCTTATACAAAAGATGGTTCATTTGCTGAATATGCAATTGGTCACGAAGATTATGTAGGGGTTGTTCCTCAAAACTTAGATTTAATTAAAGGAGCACCAGTTGTTTGTGCTGGAGTTACAACTTACAAAGCTGTTAAACAAGCTAAATTACACCCTGGTGATTTTGTAGCTGTAATTGGAGTTGGAGGACTTGGTCAACTTGCAATTCAATATGCTAAAGCTATGGGTTACCGTCCAATTGGTATTGATTTAACTGATGAAAAAGTTGAATTAGCTCTTAAATCAGGTGCAGAATTTGCTTTCAACTCTAAAAAAGTTGATGCAGTTGCAGAGGTTATTAGAGTTACAGAAGTTGGAGCACACGGTGTTGTAAATACATCAGTTGCTACAGCAGCAGCTGTTCAAGGAATGGAAATGCTTCGTCGTGGAGGAAGACAAGTTCTTGTAGGGCTTCCTGCAAAAGATAAACTTGGAAAAGATGAATTCCCAGTTTCTGTATTCTGAACAGTTCTTACAGAAAGAGAACTTGCTGGATCAATTGTTGGTACAAGAAAAGACTTAAAAGAAGCTCTTGATTATGCTGCTAGAGGACTTGTTGAATCAGAAGTAACACGTGTTGTTAAATTAGAAGAAGTTGCAGATATTTTTGAAAAATTAGAAAAAGGTGAATTTATCGGTAGAGCAGTTATCGATTTCCGTAAATAAGTAATAACACTAAACCAAGGGCTTTTCTCCCTTGGTTTTTTCTTTGCTAAAAGTGAAAATTATGCTATGATTATTTCGAGCCGACATTGAGGTAAAATGCTTTAATGTTAACAGCCTTGAAAAAGGCTATTTTTTTATTTTTATTTTTAAATTTATTATAATTTATTAACTTTATAAGTTAAATTTACGGAGGATATATGTTAGAAGTACAAAATTTAAGCAAAATTTTTAGTGATAAAAAGTTATTTGAAGGTGTTAATTTAAAATTTACTGAAGGTAATACTTACGGAATTATTGGTGCTAATGGTGCAGGGAAAAGTACCTTTTTAAAGATTTTGTCAGGTCAAATTGAACCAACAAGTGGCCAAATTATTCGTGAAAAAAATAAGAGAATTTCAGTATTAAGCCAGGATCATAATGCTTACGATGAAATGATTGTAACTGAAGTTGTTATTATGGGTAATACTGATTTATATGCTGTTAAAGAAGAAAAAGATGCAATTTATGCTAACCCTGAAGCAACAATGGAAGATTATGAAAGAGCTGCTGAACTTGAAGATAAATTCGGTGAATTAGGTGGATGAACTGCAGAAAATGATGCTCAAGAACTTCTTAGCAACTTATCAATTCCTAAAGAAAAATGAAGTATGCAAATGAAAGATCTTACAGCTAACCAAAAAATTAAAGTTCTTCTTGCTAAAGCTCTTTTTGGAAACCCTGATATTTTAATTATGGATGAGCCAACTAACCACCTTGATTTAAGAAGTATTAAATGACTTGAAAACTTCTTAATTGAATACCCAAATGTTGTTATTGTTGTTAGCCACGATAGTGACTTTTTAGACTCAATTTGTACACACATTGTTGATATTGACTACTCTGAAGCTAAAATTTACACAGGAAATTACTCATTCTGAAAACAATCGTCTGAATTAGCTCGTGAAATGATGAAACAAAGCAACCTTAAAAAGGAAGCTCAAATTGAGAAATTAAAAGATTTCATTGCTCGTTTTAGTGCCAATGCTTCTAAATCAAAACAAGCTACATCAAGAAAGAAATCACTTGAAAAAATCCAACTTGATGAAATTAAACCTTCAAACCGTAAATATCCATTTATCCGTTGAGAAATGAATCGTGATCATGGAAAACAAATTTTAACAGTAGAAAACTTAACTTATAAAAATGAATTAGGGCAAACTTTATTTGAAAATGTTTCATTTACCTTAAGACCAGGTGAAAAAATGGTTATTGTAGGAGATGATGATATTGCTAAAACAAAACTTTTAGAAATTTTAGCAGGTGAAATACAACCAACAAGTGGAACTGTTGAATGAGGCCAAACAATCAAAACCACTTTCTTCCCAAATGAAAACAGTAAGTTCTTTAAAAATGATGAAACTATTTTAGAATGAATTTCTAAATGACCACTTGAAAACACTGTTGAAGAAAACAGAGATGTTTCAGATTCAAGAATGCGTGGTTTTTTAGGAAGAATGCTTTTTAGCAATGATTCTGTATTTAAAAAAGTTGCAGTAACCAGCGGAGGTGAAAAAGCTCGTTTAATGTTCTCTAGAATGATGCTTTTAGAAAGTAACTTCATTATTTTAGATCAACCACTTGATCACCTTGATACTGAAAGTATTGACTCTGTAATTGAAGGGGTACAAGCATATAAAGGTGGAGCAATTTTTACAACATATAACCGCGCTTTTGTTAACCAATGTGCTGATGTTATTTTAGAACTTCAATCACCAACTAAGAGTTTTCTTTTCAGAGGTACTCTTGAAGAATATGAAGAGGTTATGGAGTATTAATGAATCGCTTTTTTGTGGAACAAAAAATTGATAATAAGTATTTTGAGCTCTCAAAAGAAAATTTAGATCATTTAAAAGTGTTAAGAATTGGCGATAAACCATTTATTTGTGTTTATCAAGCCAAATTCTTTATTTGCAAACAAGAAGGCGCTAAGGCATATATCCTTGAAGAGTTTGAAGAAAATCATGAACATTCTTTTCAAGTTGTGCTCTATATGCCACTTATCAAATTAGAAAGATTTGAATGAGCACTTCAAAAAGCTACTGAACTTGGAGTTACAAAAATTGTTCCAGTTCAAACAAATTTCACTGACGGGATGTTAGTGAAAAAAGTTAAATCAAAATGAGATAAATTTTCTCAAAGATGAAACCAAATTTTAAAAAATGCAGCTGAGCAAAGTTTTCGAAACATTATCCCAACTCTTAGTGAAATTGAGAAATTTTCTAAAGCATTATTTGATAAAGAATTTATTAATATAATTGCACACGAAAAGCAAAAACTTACAAATGAAAGTATTTTTAATAGCGAAAAAAATGTTGCTTTATTTGTAGGTCCTGAAGGGGGATTTAGTGAAAGTGAAATTACTTTAGCGATTGAAAATGGAGCTGAATGCATCTCTTTAGGTAAGCGAATTTTAAGAGCAGAAACAGCTGCAATTGCTTTACTTGCGAAATTAATTTAGCAATTTTCGTTGCTAATTATCAGCTATAAAAAATGTCTTATTTTTTGAATATACTAAAATAATTTTTTGTGTTATAATAAATAAGCAATTTATTTAATGACCGAAGATAAATTTCAATTTTGATAAATATTAAACACTCAACAAGTATTAAAAATAAATAAATTAAACGTAGGAGGCAGTCATGAGACAAACAACAATGCAACATGCACACCAAGCTGACAAAAAATGATATGTTATTGACGCTGAAGGTCAAGTTTTAGGGCGTTTAGCATCATTTGTTGCTAGCGTACTTAGAGGAAAACACAAACCAACTTTTACACCAAATGCTGACATGGGAGACAACATTATTATTGTTAATGCAGATAAAGTTGTTCTTACAGGAAACAAAGAAGAAGACAAAATCTACTACTCACACTCAGGATACCCAGGTGGTCTTAAAAGCATTACAGCAGCAAAACTTAGAGTTAAAAAACCTATTGCACTTTTAGAAAAAGCAATTTTCGGAATGTTACCACACACAAAATTAGGAAACAAACAACGTCGTAACTTATTTGTTTACGCAGGTCCAGAACACCAACATGCTTCTCAAAAACCAGAAAGATTAGAGGTTAAATAATTATGGCTAAAGAATTAGTAT
Organism: Mycoplasmopsis gallinacea; assembly: GCF_900660495.1. NCBI lineage: Bacteria > Bacillati > Mycoplasmatota > Mycoplasmoidales > Metamycoplasmataceae > Mycoplasmopsis > Mycoplasmopsis gallinacea. Next base: position 789,449 of record NZ_LR214950.1, read on the forward strand.
ACCGTGGATTAGGAAGAAGAAAATCTTCAGTTGCTCGTGTAAGACTTACAGAAGGAAAAGGAAACTTTGTAATCAACAAACGTGATGCAAGAGAATACTTAACTTCAGATATTTACCTTAAAGATGCAAACCAACCTTTCGTTTTAACAGAAACAGTGGGACAATTCGATGTTAGTGTAAATGTTGCTGGTGGTGGATTAAGTGGTCAAGCAGGTGCTATTAGATTAGGTATTGCTCGTGCTTTACTTGAAGTTAGTGCAGATTACCGTGCAGCATTAAAAGCAGCAGGAATGCTTACAAGAGATGCTCGTGCTAAAGAACGTAAAAAACCAGGTTTACGTGCAGCTCGTCGTGCAAGACAATTCTCAAAACGTTAATTTATTTAATAATTTTTCTTATCTATTTTACATTTTAGTGTATAATAGATATACATGCGAGCGTAGCTCAGCTGGTTAGAGCACACGACTGATAATCGTGAGGTCGATGGTTCAAGTCCATTCGTTCGCACCATTTCATTTATGACCTAAAAGCAAGCACATTTGCTTGCTTTTTTTCTTTTTTAAATTAGAATTAGGAGTATCATTTAACTATGAATTCAAATGTTTTAAATTCGAAAAAAAGTTTTATAGCTGGACTTGTTTTATCAGCTTTATTTTCACTTTTTGCGATTGGAATTATCATTTTATTAGCATTAGTTGCAAGCGAACAAATTCAAATTAAAACAGTTACTAAGAAAAACTTAGGACTTGCAGTAATGGGGATTATTGCATTTAGTTTTATTGTAATTACTTTTTTCTTAATCACGCGAATAATTGGTAAAAGATCAAATCTATTTGTGGTATTTAAAATATTACAAAATAGAGAAGAAAACAAATCAGATAAAACTTGAATTAAAGTTCTTAAAATAACTAATTTACTTAATGGTAAAACATCAAATCGCATTATCGAAGAATATAAAGATATTGTAGTTAAAAAAAGTTTTAAAATATAGCAATTTTGCTGTATTTTTTTATGTGATTTTCCCAAATATTGGAGCATTTGCACATAGATAATATATAATTTAAATAATAAAAAATAAGATAAAAGTAAAAAAGGAAACAACTATGAAGGTTGATATAATTGAAACATTAACCAATAAATTGTTAAAAATTGGTTTAGACAATCAAAACATTAATTTCAGGGAAACAAAAACTTCTACAGTTAAAATTAATTATGATTTGAATGCTTTTTTAGATAGTGTTGAAAAGAAAAAAAGCATTTATTTTGAGGCTTCTAAAAATGATATAAAACCTATTTTAAATGAAAGTCCTAAACATATTATTCTTCCTGCAGTTGGTAGCAAAGAAGAGCAAAGCAGAATCTTAAAAAACCTTTCTCGTAAGCATGCTACTTTTATAGAAGAAAATAATATTAACATTCTTTATTTAGCTGTAGGATTTGTTAGGTGAACTGAAGAAGATAAGTTCCAAACTGAGCACTACGCTCCGCTTTTATTCTTGCCAGTAAAGCTTATTCAAAAAAGTATTAAATCTCAATTTGAATTGCTTATTGAAGAATCTAACTTTATTGAAAACTTAGCTTTTATTAAGAAAATTAAAAAAGAATCTTCTTTTGATTTTTCATTAATTGATAAGCATCATTTAGAAAATTTATCACTTGCAAAATACTATGAAGAATATGCAAAGCTTTTCAAAAAGCATTTACCGAATCAAAAATGAACAATTGTAAATGATTGTTATCTTTCAATTTTCACTGACCAAAACCTTTACATTATTAACGATATTGAACAAAATCAAGAAAAGTTTTTAAACAATGATTTTGTTAAGTTAATTTTTGGTGAAAGCGCAAATTTAGAAAAATTTGATTTTAAAGACCTTTCAGATAAACAAGTGGATTTAAAATTAGATCCAAATAAATACTGACACTTTTTACCTGCTGATATTTCGCAAGAAAAAGCAATTCAATATGCTATTGATGGGAAAAGTTATGTGCTTCAAGGGCCACCAGGAACTGGAAAGAGTCAAACTATTATCAACATCATCACTGAGCTTATTGCTAGAAATAAAAAGGTTCTTTTTGTTTCTGAAAAGCAAGCTGCCTTAGATGTTGTTTATAACAAACTTCACTCAAATGGACTTAGTGATTTTGTACTTGCGATCCACAAAATTAGTGATAGAAATAAAAAAGATATTATTAATGATTTGCATAACAGCCTTGAAAACTCAAGAATTATCTCTGAAGTTAAACAAGATTTCACTGAAACAGTTAAAAATAGTTATACATCTGCTAAAGAAAAACTTATTAACTATGGTGAACTTCTTTTAGAAATTTATCAACCATTAAAAGTTAACTTATATCAATTAATTGGTAGATATTTTAACCTTAAGAAAGCCCAAGAGTTAATCTTTAAAATCCACAATATTTCAGCTATTGATGATAACCTTTTAAACAAAATTGTTTTAGGGATTAAAAAATACGAATTTAGCTTAAAAGAAATTGACTATAATTCAAAAAACAACCCTTGATATGGATTTAAAAACACAACAATTACTAATAACCAAACCAATACCCTTGGAAATCATTTTGAAACAGTAATTCAAAACTTTGATCCAGTCATGGAAGAAGAATTTATTAAAGAGCTTCATGAGTTTGAAAAATTCATTTACCTTATTAACTTAGATTGAAAATCACACACTTTAAATATTGAAGAAGATTTAAGACTTTTAGATTACAAAAACATTAAACAACACGAAAATGAAGAGCTTAAAAAAGAACTTCTTAAAATCTTTAAAACCACAGTGTTTAATTTAGATTTTTCTAAATATAGAGATTTTGAAATCAAGTTCCGTTCATCATTAAAAAGAATTGTATCTTCAGAATATAGCAAACTTAAAAATGATCTTTATGACAACAGGCTAGATGGTAATGCTAAATTTAGTCATGAAAGATTAGTTGAACTTGCTAAGATGATTGAACAAATTGTTTTAAATGAAGAAAAAATTAGAGAGTGCATTGATAAATTATCATTTGTAGTTCCATCTAAATTTGATTATGAATACACCTTGCAATCACTTAGATGAGTCTTTTTCCACAAGAATTTCCCACATATAAAAAACACCATTTTATATAAGAAATCTCTTCCAGAAAGCAAATTTGAAACCTTTATTAATAATTCAAATGATTTGCTTGCTTCACTTAAAGAAATTCAAAGTAACTTTGACCTTTCATTAATTAACTTCTATGAATTACCTAAAGATCAAGTTAAAAAACAATTTAAATCACTTTTAGTACAAGTATATAAAAACACACTTCCAATTTACATTAACTTCTTAAAATCTAAGAAAGAACTTCTTGATTTAAAACTTAATGATTTTATTGAAAAAACCGATTCAAAAAGAATTTACAAAAACCTTGAAGATATCTTCCTTCGTCAATTCTACAAGCTTTTAATTACTGATTTAAACACTAAAGTGAACCACACATTAGGTGTTAAAAATGATTTAGTTAAACTTTATAAAGAAGAAGAAAGTAAACTTGAAGAAATTGCGATCTTCAAAATTAAAAACAATATTAAAAATAGCATCATTAAAACCGATGCTAACTATGAAGTTTCAATTCTTAAAAAAGAAGCTAATAAGAAAAATAAATTTATGCCTTTAAGAATGCTTTTCAGCAGAATTGGAAATTTAATTACAGACATTAAACCATGTCTTATGATGTCTCCTTTATCAGTAAGTAGCTACCTTAAAGATACTCCTGTGCAATTTGATGCAGTTATTTTTGATGAGGCCTCACAGGTTAAACCAGAATTTGCTTTAGCTTCAATTGTTAGAGAGAAACAAATTATTATTTGTGGTGATAAAGAGCAACTTCCTCCTACAAGTTTCTTTGAAAGAATCGGGGAAGATGATACTGAATATAATGAAAATTATGAAGTTACAAACCTTAATGATTATGATAGTATTTTAGATGTTGCTTCCTCATTTTTAAAAACAATTTCGCTTCAAAACCACTACCGTTCTCTTAATGAAAACTTAATTTACGCTTCTAATAAGGAAATTTACAAAAACCTTATTTCATTCCCAAGTAATGATTTAGCCCAAGCTAAAGAAGCGCTTGTATATCACAAAGTAAATGGTATTTATAAAAACTCAACTAACCAAATTGAAAGTGATGTGGTTGTAAATTTAGTTATTTCATTATTTAAAAAATATAAAGATACCAAAAGAATTGGTGTTATTACATGTAATATTTCACAGCAACTTCTTATTGAGAAAAAACTTTACCAACAAGCAGCTAACCAAATTGGAATCGAAAGATACATCAATAATAAAGATTTATTCTTTATTAAAAACATCGAAACAGTGCAAGGTGATGAATGTGACATTGCTATTTTAAATACCATTTATGGACCTGGTCCTGATGGAATTATGAGAATGAGCTTTGGACCAATTAACCAAGCAAACGGATATAGACGGCTAAATGTTGCTATCACCAGAGCAAGGGAACAAATGCATATTGTTACCTCAATTCATGGAAGTGACATTATTGTTGATGATTCAACAAGCAGAGGGGTTAAATTATTACGTAACTACTTAAATTTAGCTGAGCACGGAATTGATTCAAAATATGATTCACTTATGAATAATTCATTATTTAATGAAGATTTTGAAACTGAAGTGTACAATGAGCTTGTGAAAAAAGGATATTCAGTTCAAAGAAAAATTGGAAATTCTGACTTTAGAATTGATTTAGCTGTCTTTGATAAAGAAAATCCAGATCGCTTTATTTGTGGTATTGAATGTGATGGTTCAAAATACCTTTCTTCACTTTCAACTCGTGAACGTGATAGAGTTAGAGAAATGATCTTAAATTCTCGTGGTTGAAAATTATACAGAGTATGATCAGCTGACTGATTTAATAACAAAGATAGCGAGCTTAAAAAGTTAGTTCGGTTCATTGAAAAAGCTCAAAATGGCCAAATTGCTAACGAAACTCAAGAAATTAATAAAGCTAAAAGTTCAATTATGCAAAACCTTGATGAAACTGTAATTGAACAAGATTTAATTAATTCAATTTTTGAAGAATTTCCAAGATATTGAAACATTAAATCTGATGCATTTTACACTTTCTACAAAGAAATGTATGATCCACAAAATGACAGCTTACCATTTGATGATAAAGACATTAGAATGTCAATTTTAGTGGATATTATTAACAAATATGCACCACTGCACGTAAGAACTTTAAAACAAATTCTTGCTTCACTTCCTAAGAAAGACTTCATTGAGCAACCTTTAAAAATTAATAAATGACTTAAAGATGTGCTTTTAGATATTCCAAATGAAGATGATTTCAAATTAGGAATTAATAATCAAAATAACATCTACTTAAAAGAGAATTTCTTCTATGTAGATAATAAGGAAATTAAATTTAGAAAAAATAACATTGAGTACTTAGAAACAAGAAAAAGTAATGAATTTGCTCCTGAAGAAATTCAAGACTTTGTTTACCAAACAATTATCAAATCTAAAGTAATTTCACTTCTTGGACTTCAAGAACTCTTTATCGAACTTGTTGGAATTAAAACTGTTTCACCAGCTATTAAAAAACAAATTGATTTAGCGGTAGAAAACCTTAAAGTTGCTGGTTTAATTATCGAAAATGATGAAGGTGTTTTCTCAAGTTCAATTTAGCAAAAGCAAAACCCACATTAATATCAATGTGGGTTTTTTCATTGTTTTTATACCTATAATCAAGGTTGAAAAAGTAAAAAAGCTAAAACTATATTAATTAAAATAGCGTATAAACTTGAATATTTTTTATAAAGAATAAATGATGTAGTTGTAAAAGCAACTGCTATAAAAATAAATAAAGTAATTAATCTTCATGAACTAAAGAAAACTTTCTTAGCTGAATCAGAGTTAAAACTAAGATAACCTGAGTTTCCAAGTTGAGCCTATTTTTTAGGCTTATTTTTTATACATATATCAAAGATATATGACCTAAAGAAAAAAATGTTTTTTTACTTACATTACACACATAAAATGATATAATAAGAGCATGAGTTACAGTTTATGCAAGAAAAAACAAAATGGAAAATATTATTTAGTTTTAGCTATTTCTAAAGGTTTTAAAAAAGGTTATGGAAATCAGGTTGGTCTAGGATACTGAGAAGATATCAAAGAAAAGTATGGATTATCTTCAATTGAAGATATGAAAGAAATAGCAAAAAAAGTAGATACATCTTTAGATAAAGCTATTGCAAAAGAAGAATTTTTTAAATTATTAAAACCCACTTCTGTAAAAACAAGTATCCAAAATATTGGAGTTGATTTAATTTATAAAGTTATTAAAGAATTAGATTTATTTTCAGTATTGCCAAAAAGTAAACATAAATCGTTAGAAGAGGTTTTGGAATTTTTCATAGCAACTAGAATTATCCTTCCAAGAAGCTATATGTCACAATATAAAAATAAAAGCGATTTTATAAATGATATTAATGTTAAAAAATCATCAATATATAACTATCTTGATGTTATTTTTGAAAATAAGAACTCTGTTTTAGTCAATTTATTTCAAAAAATAAATGAATTTACAAATCGCAATAATAAAGTTATTCACTTCGATAACACAACAGTTTATTTTGAAAGCTTTACAAGAGAAGGGATGAGAAAAAACGGTTTTTCAAAAGACGGAAAACACAATGAAGATCAAGTAGTCATAGCAATGGCTGTAGACGAAAACGGAATACCAATACACTATAAAGTTTTCCCAGGTAACACGGCTGATGGTAAAACAATGTTATCCTTCGTTTTAGAACTTCAATCAATCTATAAAATAAAGGATATTACAATAGTTGCAGATCGTGGAATAAATAACAACGCAAACTTACGTTTCCTAGAACAAAAAGGAATTAAATATATATTCCAAAAAAGATTAGATACATTAAGTATTGGGATGAAAAAATTCATTCTTGAAGACAAACATTATGTTTTTAGAGATGAAATGTTTTGAAAAGAACAAATTGTTGAATCTGTTTGAAATAAAAATAGATTTAATGGTAAATACAGAAAATGATGTGTGTTTTTCAGTCCTGGGAAAAAGACTTTAGATAAATTAAAAAGAAATAATTTTATTGATAAATTGAATAAGAAAACTGTAAATGGAGAACTGCCACTTAGTTCTTTAGTTCCAGAATATAAAAAGAAATATATGGACATTGATGGCAAAACAGTGGGTAAATTAAATTGAGAGAAAATTAAGAAAAAAGAATCTGAAGATGGTTTTTACATTATTGAAACCAATATTCTAGATTTAACACCAGAAAAAGCTAATGAAATTTACAGAAAACAATGAAAAGTAGAAGAAAATTTCAGAACATTAAAATCTTCTTTACAAGTTAGACCTGTTTTTGTTCATAATGAACAGCATATACTTGCACATCTTTTATTATGTTTCATTGCTCTTGTTGTTTTAAAATACTGTCTTTATAAATTAAAGAAATATTATGAAATCAATGGAGAAATACAAAAAGTGACGTTAGATTTATTTGTGGATTCATTAAGAATGATGACTATAACAAAAAAAGAAGTAAATGGAAAAGTGGTACAAGAAATAATTAATGATTTGGATGAAAACCACAAAGAAAATATAAAAATTTATAAAGATTTCATCGCATGTATGAGTTAATTCTATGTGTGTAATTTTAAATGTAAAAAAACGAATACACCTTATTTATAGCTGTATTCGTTTTTTATAGTGTCTCAACTTGGAAACTCAGGAAAACTAAGATAACTTTCAGGAGTATTAAAAGTAAATCCAGGGGCTACAATTGGGATTAAAAGTTGAATAGCAAGTGCTACTAATATTCCTGCAATTACAGGCTTAACAACTATTAAAAAGTTTTTTAAGAACCTATTTTGCTCAAATTTTTTAAGGTATTTCATCGCAAGAAGCATAATGAAAATAGCGGGCAAAATAAAGATTATATATGTAAGGATCATTATTAAATATCCTCATCAATTGCCTTCAGAAATTAAATAACCAGTAAAAAGAGCAAATTTAATTGAAACAATTCCTGGTGAAGAATTTGTAGCTGCAATAACATTATCAATTGTTTCTTGAGCCATTTGCGAATTAAACACATTTGCAATTGTTTTTCACAGTCAGACAAAAATAGGGATAAAAACTTGCCCACCACCAAAAACACTAAGACATACGAAGATTAATAAAGCTATTGTTAAAAGTAAGATTAAAATAAACATTATTTATCTCCTTTTTTAACTCTTAAACTTACAAAATAGTAACAAATGTAAATTAATAGCACACTTAAAATAGCTAAAACTGGCAAGTTAAATGGAGCAGGAATAAAAAGGTTAAATAGAATTGAAAAAAGTAAGATTCCAATTCATAAATAAAGATTCATTTGCTTAATATTTCGCTTAATGTAATGAAAGGCAAAATTACAAATAATAAAAATGATTGTAACAATAACTGAAGTAGCAAAAGTGATTAAATACTTTTGAGGAAGTAAATTAATTACAAAAAACATTCCAAAAGCAAATAAAACATGTGGGAGCATTGCGAAAATAGTGAGAAATATTCCTTTTCAAAACCCAAATCATTTAATGCACATATATGAAATGCTTTGAATAATTGAAGGTCCAGGAAGTGAGTTGGTGATAATTAAAATCTTTTCAAATTCTTCTTCAGTGATTCATTTTTTGCTTTCAACTGCTTCTTTTTTAATCATTGGCATTAAGGCATTTCCGCCACCAAAAGCAAAGAAAGTGAGTTTTAAAATGAATAATAAAGCTTTAAAAATAGTTGGTTTAATCTGTGTCATAGTAAATAAAATTATAAAAAATATTTTTAGTTTCTTTAATTTATTGTATAATAAGTTTACACGTTATGGCGAATGTGGTGAAGTGGCTAACACAGCGGGTTGTGGTCCCGTCATTCGCGGGTTCGAATCCCGTCGTTCGCCCCATTTGAAGAAAGCATCTTAAAATGATGCTTTTTTGTTTTCAATTTTTAATAAAACTTGTATAATTAACAAGCAATATTTATTATTGCCTAGTGGAAGATTTTATTTATAAAAATCGCTAGACCACAATATCGAAAGGATACATACAACATGGCAAAAGAAATTCAACGTATAGCTAAGTTGCAATTCCCTGCCGGGAAAGCTAAACCAGGTCCAGCTCTTGCTGGAGTTGGTGTTAACATGCCAGAATTCACAAAGGCATTTAACGATGCAACAAGAGATAGAGGTGATGAACCAGTTCCTGTACAAATTACAGTTTACAAAGACAAAACATTCGAATTTAAATTATTCACAGCTCCTGCTTCATACAAAATTAAAGAAGCTGCAAAAATCCAAAGTGGTGCTGCAAACTCTAAAACAACAATCGTTGCTACAATTTCAGTAGACCAACTTAGAGCAATTGCTGAATACAAACTTCCAGATCTTAACACAGATGATGTTGAAGCTGCAATGGCTACAATCGCTGGAACAGCAAAACAAATGGGTGTTTTAGTTGAAGGATATGACGATATCTTCAAAGCTAAGGCAGAAGCTAAAGCTGCTGCAAAAGCTGCTTCAGCTGCTAAAGCTAAAGAAGCTGCACTTGCTGCTGCTGAAGAAGAATTAGTTGAAACAAAAGGTCAAGCAATCGAAGTTAATGTAATTAAAGAAAAATCAGAAGAAGGAGAAGAGTAATTATGGCTAAAAGAATTTCTAAAAAATTAGAAGCTGCTCGTGCTAAATTCGATAGAACAGTTGCTTATGATTTAGAAGAAGCAATTAAACTTGCTAAAGAAACTTCATATGCTAATTTTGACGCTTCAATCGATCTTGCATTCAACTTAAACCTTGACGTTCGTAAAGCTGACCAACAACTTCGTGGAGCTGTTTTACTTCCATTTGGAACAGGAAAATCAATTAGAGTATTAGTTGCTACAAACAACCCAGAATCAGCTAAATCAGCTAAAGAAGCTGGAGCTGACATTGTTGTTGATGGACCTGCTCTTGAACAAAAAATTAAAGAAGATGATTTTGACTTTGACGTAATGGTTGCAGATCCTGCTATGATGCCATTACTTGGAAAATACGGGAAAAAACTTGGACCTAAAGGTCTTATGCCTAACCCAAAAACAGGTACAGTTACACCTACACCTGCTAAAACTGTAGAAGAACTTAAAAAAGGTAAAGCAAACTACCGTACAGATAAAGCAGGGATTGTTCACTCTCTTATCGGTAAATCAAGTATGCCAACAGAACACTTAGTTGAAAACGCTAAAACATTAATTAGCTTAATTAGAAAACTTAAACCAGCTGCTGTTAAAGGAACATACATGCTTAACTTAACAGTTTCAGCATCAATGGGACCAAGCGTTAAAATTAAACTTGAAAAATAATCACTAAAAGTATAGGTTTACCTATACTTTTTTATATTTTAATACCTTATAAAATACACATTTATTGTGTATTTTGGTATAATGAAGTAATACTTAAAGGAGGGAAAAATGTTAGATTCGAATTTGCTTGAAACTGACTTAAAAAAAGGTTTATCAGTAATAGAAGCAAAAAAAAGATTAGAAAATCTTGGTCCCAACACAATTAGAAGTGAAGAGAAAAAAAGCGTTTTCAAGATCTTCTTAAATCAATTTAAAGATTTTATGATTATCTTGCTTTTAATTGCTGCTGCTATTTCATTTTCAGTTGCAATTTATGAAGCAATTAAAAATGCTAACACTGGATATAAATACAACACTGAAGTAATTGTTGGGTTTATTGAACCTATTATCATCTTAATTGTTATCGCACTTAATAGTATGCTGGGTACTTACCAGGAAATTAAAAGCGATCAAGCTGTTAAGGCTTTAGAAAAAAACAACGAATTAAATGCTAAAGTAATTCGTGATGGAAAACTTATGCTAATTCCGGCTACCGAATTAGTTGTAGGGGATTTAATAGTAGCAGAAGCTGGAGATGCCATTAGTGCTGATGGAATTTTAGTAGAAGCTTCTCATTTAATGGTTGTAGAATCAGCTTTAACAGGTGAATCTACAAGTGTAAGTAAGAGAGTAGGTGAATGTGATGAAAATAAGCCTCTTGCTGAGCAATTTAACCGCGTTTTTTCTGGTACAAACGTTGTAAATGGAAGATTGGTAGCTCTTGTTACAAAAACAGGAAAAGATACAGAAATTGGAAAAATTAATAAATTACTTTCAGAACAAAAAGTAAACTTAACTCCACTTCAAATTAAATTAAACAAATTAAGTAGAATCTTAGGGATTGCCGGAGTTGTATTATTAGTAATTACAGTTATTTTACAAGTGGTAATTACTAATGCACCTTCAGGAAGATGAAATAATGCAACAAGTTATTCTGATGCATTAACAATTGGAATTTCACTTGCTGTTGCAGCTATTCCAGAAGGGCTTATCACTTTCACTACTGTTTTATTAGCAATTGGTGTTTCCAAACTTACTAAAGAGCATGCGATTATTAAATCATTTGCTTCAGTAGAAACACTTGGTTCTGTAAGTATTATTTGTAGTGATAAAACCGGTACTTTAACCGAAAACAAAATGACAGTTGTTGATTTATATGACGCAAGCGCCAAGGGAGAAAAAGGGGAAAAATCAAGAGCTCTTGCAGCTTTAGTAGCTTGCTGTGATGCTTCAGTAACTGTTGAAAATAATGAATATGTTGAAGTTGGTGATCCAACCGAAACAGGAATTTTAAGATACGGAATTGAAAATAATAATTCAGCTCAAAGATTCTGAAGCGGATATGATAAATTATCTTCAATCCCATTTGACAGCGACAGAAAATTAATGTCTGTTCTTGCTCAAAATAAAAAAGATCCAAAAATTAAAGTAATGTTTACTAAAGGTGCTCCAGATGTGCTTTTAAGTAAATGTAAAAATGTTTCTGAAGAAGATTACAATCTTCTTGAACAATGATCTGCAAAAGCTTATAGAGTTATTGCAGTTGCTTACAAAAACATTAAAGATGAACAAAAAATTGAATTAGTGCATGAAGATGAAAATGATTTAACATTTTTAGGTCTTGTAGCTATGATTGACCCTCCAAGAAGTAGTGTTAAATCAAGTATCGAAGAAAGTATTAATGCAGGTATTAAGCCAGTTATGATCACAGGTGATCACGTTACTACCGCTGTAGCAATTGCAAAAAGTCTCAATATCTTTAAAGAAGGTGATTTAGCAATTACTGGTGAAGAGCTTCAAAATATGTCAGATGAAGAGCTTAAAGCTAAAGTTAGCTTAATTAGTGTATATGCTAGAGTTAACCCAAGTGATAAGCTTAGAATTGTTAAAGCTTGACAATCACACAATCAAGTTGTTGCTATGACTGGTGATGGAGTTAATGATGCTCCAGCCCTTAAAGCTAGTGATATTGGTTGCGCAATGGGAATTACAGGAACTGACGTTTCTAAACAAGCTGCTGATGTTATTTTAACTGATGATAACTTTAACACCATTGTTAAATCAGTTAGAACCGGTAGAGAAACTTTTGATAAAATCAAAACAGTGATTATGAACCTTCTTGTTTCTTCACTTACCGAAATTATTGTAATGATGATTGGTCTTTTTGCTTTTAGATTTATTTTTAAAGGATCTATTGAGAATGTTGCAAAAGGTGAAGAAATTCAATTCTGAGTTCTTTCAGCTTCACAACTTCTTTGAATCAATTTATTAACTCATGGACTACCAGCAATTGCTCTCGGAATGGTCGATTCTGGTATTGATGTTATGAAACGTAAACCGTTTAACAAAAATGATTCAATTTTTGCGCACGGAATGGGAAAAAGATTAGTTATTCACAGTGCAATTATTGGTGGAGCTTCAATTTTATCTTACCTTTTTGTAGGACTTATTGCCCAAGAACAAGGTGTGCATGGAATTGATTTTGTTAGAATAACTTCAAGTGCATGTTTTATTACTCTTGGGATTGGAGCTAGCTTAAATGCTCTTAACTTAATGAGTGATGAAAACATTTATAAATGTTCATTTAATAGATATAAATTAGTTTATCTTGCATCACTTTTCTCATTTGTATCTGTTATTTTAGCTGCATTTGTGCCTGGACTTAGTACAGTATTTAAAATGGCTGACCCAAGCATTTTCAGCAATTACAATCCAGGATATGCAATCTTACCAATTCTTCTTGGTTTTGTCTTAATTGTTTATGAAGAAATTTTAAAAGCTGTAAGACACTACAAAAAAAGTAAATAAATCTTAGAAAATATGTCCAAACCTTACAATTTGTAAGGTTTGTTTTTTAAAATTTAATATAATATAACTAATTATTAAATTAGGATGGTACATAATGAAAAATTTAGAAAATAAATTAATAGCATCAATGCGTTCAATTGCTTTAGATTCAATTAATAAAGCAGGTGGTGGGCACATTGGAATGGGTATTGGTGCTGCAAGCATTACCTGCTCAATTTGAGCTAAAATGCTTAAAATTAATGAACAAGATCCAAAATGAATTAACCGTGATCGTTTTGTGCTTTCAGCAGGTCATGGATCAATGAGTATTTATTCAATTATGCATTTTCTAGGGCTTCTTTCTAAAGAAGATATGATGCAACATAAGAAATTGCATTCTAAAACTCCTTCTCACCCAGAAATTGATACAAATGATTATGTTGATGCTACAACAGGACCGCTTGGTCAAGGAATTGCGATGGCTGTTGGAATGGCTCTTAGTCAAAAATATTTACAAAATAGATACAACAAACCTGGTTATGATGTTTTTAACCACGATGTTTATGTACTTCATGGGGATGGTTGCCTTCAAGAAGGAGTGGCTTTAGAAGCAATTCAACTTGCAGGTACTCTTGGACTTGATAAACTTATTTTAATTCACGATTATAATGGTATTCAAATTGATTCAAAAAGTTCTGAAGTTAACAACATTGATTTTGTAAAGTACTTCCAATCTCAAAACTTTGATACATTTGTAGTTGAAAACGATGATCCAGAACTTATTCAAAAGGCTTTAGAAGCAGCTAAAAAATCAAGCAAACCTTCATATGTTCAAATTAATACAACCATTGCACGTTATACACCTTTTGCAGGTACAAGCAAAGGGCACAATGGAACTTTAGATGCTGAAAATACACTCAAATTTAAACAAATCCAAGGACTTACAAACACAGTTCCTTTTGATTATGATTTAGAAGTTTATGAATATGCTCAAAGCTTTTGAGAAGATAAAAATTCTTATTATGAAGCTTGAAGCAATATGTTTGCAGCTTATTCAAAACAGTATCCAGAATTAGCAAGCGAGCTTTCAAAGGTAGTTTCTAAATCATACGAGTATGATCTATCTACCATTGAATTTAAAGAAAGTAATGTAGCTACTAGAAATTACATTTCACCAATTGTTAATTTCTTAGAGAAGAACTACCCAAGTGTTATTGGTGGTTCAGCTGATCTTTTTGCAGCTACTAAAGTAGGTTTTGGCCCAAGCGTTGCTGATGGTGGAAAAACCATTAGATATGGAATTAGAGAATTTGCTATGGCTGCAATTAACAACGGAATTTACTTAGATTCAGGGATTAAAACTATTGATAGTACCTTTTTAGCTTTTGCAGATTATATGAAACCTGCCATTCGTCTTGGGGCTTTAATGGAAATTCCTTCAATCCACGTTTATACACACGATAGCTACCAAGTTGGAGGTGATGGACCAACACACCAACCTTTTGACCAAATTCCAATGCTTAGAGCAATGAGTAATGTTAAAGTTGTGCGTCCTTGTGATGAAAGTGAAATGCTAGGAGCATTTCAATATGCTTTAAATAGTCAAAAAGATCAAGTAGCTATTATTGGATGTAGACAAAATATTCCTTCATTTAACAAATTAACAAGTGGTAAATTTGCACCTGCATATGTAATTCATTCACAACCTGAAGGGTATGACTTATCAATTCTTGCTTCAGGAAGTGAAGTGAATTTAGCTATCAAAGTAGCTGAGAAATTAGAAAAAGAAAGCTCAATTAAAGCTCAAGTTATTTCAGTTCCAATTCTTCAAGATTTAGTAGCAAATGAGAATTTAATTGCTGCTTTAGGACTTAATGAAAAACCAATGTATGCAATTGAAGCAACTAGTGATTCAATGTGATTTAGACTTGGAAAATATAACAAAATTGATGCTCATTTAGCTAGCGGATATGGATATAGTGAAGATGGTGAAAAAGTCTACCAAATCAAAGGATTTGAAGTAGATTCATTAGCAAGCAAAATCAAAGAGTTTTTAAATTAATTTCACTTAATAAATTGATTTTCAAATAAAAAGAACTTTAATAAAAATTAAAGTGATAAAATAAACATACAGTTATTTTAGCGCTCAAAAAAGGAGAAAAAATGAAAAAGACAATTTTAATTGTTATTGATGGTCTTGGGCTTAGAAAAGAAGTTCAAGGAAATGGTTTTGCGCAAGCAAACACACCAACATTTGACAAATTATTTAAAGAATATCCAAATAGCATTATCCAAGCTTCTGGAGAATTTTTAGGTCTTCCAGCGGGACAAATGGGGAATTCAGAAGTTGGACATTTAAACATTGGTGCAGGAACAGTAGTTTATACAGGTCTTTCACTTATTTCAAAAGCACTTAGAGATGGAAGTTTTTACAAAAATGATGCATTCTTAAATGCATTTGAAGATGTAAAGAAAAATGGATCAACATTGCACTTAATGGGACTTTTATCACCAGGTGGTGTGCACTCACTTGAAAATCACTTATTTGAAATTTTAAAAGCAGCACATGATTACGGAGTTAAAAACGTTTCAGTGCATGCTTTTGGGGATGGAAGAGATGTTGCTCCTCAATCAATTAAACAATCATTTGAAAAATTAGAGCAAATTACAAAAGAATATGGATACAACATTGCTTCTATTTCAGGTAGATTTTATGCAATGGATCGTGATAAAATGTTTGACCGTGTTGAAAAAGCTTATGATGCAACACTTGGTTTAACTGATGCAACTTTTAATGACTCACTTTCATATGTAGATAGTCAATATGCACAAGGAATTACAGATGAATTCTTTATGCCAGCTAAAAATGCTAACTTATCACAGGAAGCGTTTGTTAAAAATGGAGATAGCATTATTTTCTTTAACTTTAGACCAGACCGTGCAAGACAACTTACACACTTATTTATTGGTTCGCCACTTTATGAAGAAAAACCAGCTCATCCAGTAAAAATTAATCAATTTGTTTCAATGATGAAATACGAAGGAATTGAAACAATTATTGCTTTTGATGAAATGGAAATTTCAATGCCAATTGGTAGAGTTTTAGAACTTGCAGGTAAAAGCCAACTTAGAGTTGCTGAAACTCAAAAATATGCACACGTAACATACTTTATGGACGGTGGAAATGACATTGAATTTAAAAATTCAAAAAGAATTATGGTTGATTCATTAAAAGTTGAATCATACGCAGATGCTCCACATATGTCAGCTGAAGGAATTACAGATGAACTTCTTAAAAATGCTTTAAATTATGATGTTACAATTATGAACTTTGCTAACCCAGATATGGTTGGTCACACAGGTAATTTAAAATCAACAATTGAAGCTGTAAGTTTCTTAGATACACAAATTAAAAGAATTATTGATTTTGCAGAAGCAAATGATGTAACTGTATTTATTACAGCTGACCATGGAAATGCTGAAATTACAGAAGATGCAAACGGAAAACCTGCAACTAAACATACATCAAGTCCAGTAATGCTTATTTGTTCAGATAAAAACGTTAAATTAAAAGATGGTAAATTAGCCAACATTGCACCAACTGTTCTTGATTACATCAGAGTCGCAAAGCCAACCGAAATGGATGAAGAATCTCTTTTAGTTAAATGCGATTGCAACTAATTAATCTTAAAATATTGCATTTATAATTTGCAATTATCTAAACACACTAAAAATATCGGGCGTTCGTTATTTTTAGTGTTTTTTTCTTTTTTAGCTCCTTATAGATACTAAAATGCAAATTTATTTACAAAGTTGCAAAGCAAGTTTTTTACTTTAGCATAAATTTAGTAAAATTATAATTATATGTATAAGTATTTTGTTATTACAAAACTAATCCCTAACGGAGAAATGGTTTATGTTGTTCAAGAGAACTTAGAAAATGGGGAAATTCAAGAAATTGAAATTGAAAAAAGGGAAGTTTTAGAAAAAATCAATTCGCATGCAATTGAAATTATTAAGCGAATTGATTTTTGTCCTATTATCTTAAGGGATAAAGAAGCTATTTTAAAACTTATTTTCTCTAAAGTAAAATATACCAATTTTGAAATTGAAGTAGTCAATCCAAATTTAGAATTAATGAATCGTTTTTTAAACATTATCAACATTTTCCCTGAAGAATATTCTGAGGAACTTTCAAATTTAACTACGTCATTAATGGCTGAATATGTGTATAAAAAAGTTAATAATAATGCTTTAGATTACATTGGATTTAAATACGAAAAATTCCAAAAGCTTATTCCAGTTCTTAAAGAAAATAAACACAAAATACTTTATAAGTTCAATAACTATGTCTTTTCAAGACTTGGTAATCTTTGTGATAATCAAAAAATTTATTTAGATTTTGCTGAAGGGTATGTTGATTCAGAAGTTTTAAATTCTAAGAAAAGATTTACCTATGTTGTGCCAATTTTTTACGTGCATCAAAACTTTCCGCTTTGAGTTGATTTTCTTCCAGGACTTGATTATAAATATCAAGGAGTAATTCCTTCAATTGAAAAATTCTTAGAAAATTATCCTGATTATCGTCATTTTTCAATTCCAAAAAACTTATGAATAAATCGAACCCAAGAACACCTTAAAGAACAAAATGTTAAATTAGAATCACATTTTATCTTCGATCCATTTAGTGAAGATTTTAGATATACCAAAGTAATTATTAATGAACTTTTAACCAAAAAAGTATCAATTGAAGAATTAGATCTACTTATGGTTTTAATTTATATTAACTTTATAATTACTAAATTAGTTTATAATGCTTTTGATGTAATTTCAGATATGCAAGATTTTGAAATTAAAAACTTTGAAAAAGATGTTCCTAAGATTGTAGCTGCGTTTCACTATGAATACAAAAAAATTGACGGAACTTTAATTGAAAATCAAATTATCAAAAACAATAAAACTAAAACCGATTTATTTCCAGAAAAGTTATTTGAAACTGTTATGGATTTAATTATCGAAAATCAAATTCGCAATAAGGAGCAATAATGTTATCTTTTTTAAAATTGCAACTCAAGATTTATTTTAGGCAATTTTCTACTTATATTGTTCCCTTAGTTTTAGCTTTGATTATTTTTTTCTACAGACTTGTGTTTTATTGATCGGGTAAAACTCCAGAAGATAGCAAAGTGTTACTAAGCTTAATTTCAATTTCTTTTTATTATGGACTTTTAGTCTTTTTAGCAGTATTTATTAGTGTTGCTTTTAGTGGCACTACTTTCTTTTATAAGTATAAAAATGAGGGAATTGGGACTATTTTATATTCAAAACCAATTAGCAAACATCAAATTTTTTGAACCAATTGATTATGTATTTTAATTGGATCGGTCTTTTGTTTAGTTTTCATTAATATAGCTAATTTATTAAGTTTATTTGCAGTAAACCTTTATACAGTTAAAGAAGTATTTTCAATTTTTGCTTCAGTTTTATTAGCTAGCTTTTTATTCTCGCTTTTAGCTATTGGATTTGCAAGCTTTGTTCATAATTTTGTGCAGCTAAAAACTTTCCAAATCATTGTTGGAATTGTGCCTTTTATCCTTATTTTCATTTTCTCAGCAATGAAGCTTAATGTAGTTAAATCCGAAATTAACTTCATTCCTAAACTTAAAAATAAAGCGACCATTATCCTTAGAGATAACTCCGCAAATAAAAAAGATTACTTTAAAGATATTCAAAATAACTTTGGTTCGAACAATGAAGTTTTAGCTTTTGATAAAAACACTGAAGATCTTTTTGGTAATTATAATTACCAAAATGGTAATTTTAAATTAGAAGATATAAAAGCTAAAGACATTTCACTACTTGATGATTTTTTAAATAACTATAATGATGATTCTAATTTATACAATAAATTAGAATACCTTAACTTTGGTGAATACTTTTATCAAATTATTTCTAGCTTTAATCGCGAAATTTTTCCACCTGAAACTAAATGAGAATATAGTAAAAATGTTAGCTTGGAAAAAGTGACTAATGCTAATAGCGACTCGCCAACTATCATTATGCCTTTTTATGATGTAAAAAGTGGTAAGCTCATCGAAATTGCTTTAAATTGAGATTTAAGTTTAGTTAGATCTTTTATGAATTTAAATAGCGAGCCAGTTTCAACTGCAACATATTATTCAAATTTACTTAATTTTGACTTTTTCAACAACTTTAATTACCTAAATTTATTTAATAACGAAATGTTTAATTTAGTGACTTCTTGACGTAAAAAAGTTAATTTAAATGAAAATGAAACACTAGTTTCTTCTGAAGTTTCTAATCTAGAAAATAAGCATTTTGTGAATGTAGAAAATATACCTAATTTTGCTAACTTACTTTTAAGTGATGAAACAATATCAAAAAGAATTGAGCAAGTAGTTTCATTAATCAAACAAGATAAGTCAAAAAATCCATTCAAAAATTACTATGGAAATTTTTCAAGTTCTAATTCTAGCTTAGTTTCACATGATTTTTATGTCGATTTATTTAGAAAACTATTAAAAAACACTTTAGTTACTCTTGCTGTTTCACTAGAAATGAAAAATGAAAACTTAGTTTTTGATTTAGAAAAAACTAACCAAATGATTCTTGAAAGTGATAATCTTGATTTTGTTCAGTTTTATAAACTTAATTCATTAAAACCATTTGTAATTAAAGATAATCTCATTGCATTTAAAAGAGTTGCAAAAAACAATGTTTACATCGCTTTTTTAGTGCCTTTTTCAATTTTTACTCTCTTTACTTTGGTTGGGTGAATTAGTTTTGTTAAAAAAGAATATAACTAAAAAATGATCGCAAGTCTAGCTTGCGATTTTCTTTCTTTTATGAAATGAGATTTTTATGGAAAAATATGAAATTTTTAGCCAATTTATGTAAAAAATAAGCAAAAACTTTATATAAATATATAAAATTGTAATTAAGTGCAAAGAAATTATTTTCTTTTAACTTAAAAGCAATATTAAAAAATAAACTTTATTATTTGGGAGAACTTTAATATGACTAAATCATTGAAAAGAAACTTTTTAGCATTTGCTACAGTTGCTTCAGCTTCAACTCTTGCAATTGCTGCATCTTGTGGAAATTCTACAAAAGGAACCTCTTCAGGATCAGTTGTTTCAGTTAAATCTAAACAATTTGATCAAGAACTATCAGAAAAAATTAGAGTTGGTGTAACTTGATCAAACACAGGAGCACAATACAAAGGGTTACAAGAAATCGTTGATGTTTATAATGCAAACATTAATACAATTTATCCAGATGGTGGTGCAAAACAAGTTGAGCTGAAGGGACTTGGTTCAGGATATGGAGAAGGTGCCGAAAAAGTAAAATTATCTCTTGAATCACAAGACAAAAATCAATTTTTCCATTTAACATTTAACTATTCTGTAGTTGCAGCTAATTTAGCTGAATACGATATGTTATTAGATTTTGATGACGAAGATTCATCATCTAGATTAGATATTAATACTTTTGAAAGTCAATTTACTTCAGAAAATACAAATACTGAATATATTTCAGTAGATGGTACATATGTTTTACCAGTAGCAAAATCTACAGCAGTTTTATCATTTAACACTCCAGTGTTTAGCTACTTAGTAGATAAAATGAAAGAAGCCGGTGCTACAACAGATGCAGAATTTGAGACATGATATGCAAGTGTCAAAGAAAAAGGACAAGCAGATAGAGATGCTGTAGCAAAAATTTGAGGAGAAAGAAACAAAAAATCTCTTGAAGGTTATACAATCAAAAAATCAATGTTTGATTCATACGAAGATTTATTTGATTTTGCAATCAAAGCTCAGTCATTATTTGATAAAGCCACTTCATGAAATGAAGGTGAAAAATTACACGTATTTGGAATTGATGACCCAGCTGGTTTCTTTGAAACAGTAGTTACAGCAGATTTAAATGCCAATGAATCTGAATCTATCGCTAGAAGAATTAAAGTTAATGGTGTAAACACAATTAGTTTTGATGCATTAAGAACAAACCAATCACCTGCTTATTTAAGTGGTCAAAAAATTTATAACAAAACAAAAGAAGCAGTTAAATCAGGTGCTCTTAAATTACAAGGTAGTGGTGAATACTCATCAACAACACAAATTTATCACAAGATGGCATTTTCAATTGGTTCAACAGCAGGATATAGCAAAAACTATGTATCAGGAAGTTCAGTTAACAGATTTGACTCAAAACTTGATCAAAACTTCTCATTTGATGAAAAATATGATGATAACAGTAAAAACATTATGACAATTGTAAATTCAAATGACAAATATGCAGAAATTCAAGATCAAGTTCTTTTCTATGTTGGTAAATACAAAAACCCAGTATTTAAAGCAGGTGTAAAAGACAACCCAGCATACGCTAAACATCTTTCAAAATATGATTTTTATGCTAAAGATGAAGCTCAAGTAGAAAAAATTAAAGCAGCTTTAATGAGAAAAACAGCTAACACAAGATTTGTTTACTTATTTAAAGATGAATCAACAAAACCAAATGCTCAATTAATGGAAAAAATTAATGCCATTGGTTCAGAAGTTAATTCAAACAATGTTTACTTAGGTGAATTTGAAGATAACAAATATGGTTTCCTTGTTCTTGAAGGAACATTAGATAAAGTTAAAGAATTAGCAGCATCTTTAGGTATGGAATTTAAAGTTCTTTCAAGTACAGACATCTTAAATCAAAATGAATTAGTAGCGGAAAAAAACCCAGAAAAATGAGAACAATCAGATGCTAAAAAAGTTGTTTACGTACAAGGGCCAAGCTTAATGGGTATTCATTCAAACACAGTGGATAATGAGGCTACAAGAAAATTTGTTAAATGATTAGTTACTTCAGATGCTGTATACACATTTGGTAAAGGGGAATATGCAGTAGAAGAAACACCTATTAAACACTTCCAAAGAGCATTAAGTTATATTGCTCCAATTGATTTTGCACATTACGATGAATCAGTATTTGGTGAAGGGAAAAAAGCAAATGAATATTTAAAAGTTGCTTTAAAATCATTTAAAGAAGCTCAAGAAGATCCAAATGCGTATGCAACATATTCAACACCAGGTGCAATTAAAGCAAACTTATTTAGAGATGCTCTTACAACATCATTTAAAGCTTTACAAGATGAAGCGAAAACTAAAAAAGGTAATATTGATCTTGAATATTCAAAACTTGTTGATACTTTAAATGAAAGTTTAAAATAATCGCAAAATAAAATAAGATAAATAATAAATTCCTCAGTGGAATTTATTATTTATATATAAAAAGGCTTGTATAATGAAATTAAAAACAAAAATTTTATGTTTAGCTGTAGGTATTTCGCCAATTGCGATGCCTTTAGCATTTGTTTCATGTAATAACGAAAAAACACAATCAACAAAACAAAATGTTTTAACAATTAATATTCAAGAAAAAAATACAGATTCAGAAAATTTTCATGAATTTGACTTAGAACTAAGAACATTAAAAAACAAACAACAAAGATATAGATTAAAACCAATAAATGGAGATTTTGATATTGCTTGGTATTCTAAAGCTCAATCATATGTTCAACAAAAAATGGTTGAGAAAGTTACAGAAGCACTAAATCCGTTAATTGAGATTGATGAAAGAAATAAGTTCTTAAATTTAGTCACTGACTTTAAAAATGTTCCAGAAGAAATCAATTTAAATTACAATGGTATAACATTTAATGTTTCACTTATCCCTGAAGAAACTAGACTTTCAGCTGATATTATTAACAGAGAAACAATTGATTTAGAAACAAACAAAATTACAGTAAAATACCAAATTTCTTACAAATTAACCTACAAAGGTTTAGATGTGCAAGATTTTAGTAATAGTATTTATTGAACAAAAAAAATAGAAAAAGATATCAATCCAACACTTTTACAAACAATGAATATAATTTCATCGGATTGAGAAAATGTTAAATCTAGATTTATTCCTATAAATGCGGATTGAAGCAAAATTGCTTATAGAGATGGTGAAATTATTTCTCAAGCTGATGGTGATACTTTCACAGTAAGATATTCTGATGGCAAAGAACCGGTTCAACAAATTATTCGTTTAAATGCAATTGACACACCAGAAAAAGCAATAAAAACAACACAAGCTTCATCATTTGAAAAATCATTTGCACTTTTAGCAACTAAATTCGGTGAAATGGCATTGCCACGTGGAACACAAGTAAGAATAGGGTTTAACTTACAAGATACCGATACTTATGGAAGATTAACAAGTGATATTTTCTTTGGAGAAAACTTCCAATACTCATACAATGTTGAAATTACAAGAGCAGGATTCACACTTCCAGCATCTAAAACTGGTTGAAACAGTAGAATAAAAGAACCAAATACATATGAAAATGTTGTTTATAGACATATGGCAGATGCTTTTGATCAAGCTATTGAAAACTCTTGAGGTGCTTTTACATACTGAAATACACCAATTGAATTCCAAAAAAATGTATATCTTTTAAAACCTAACTCAGCTTGACAAGCTTTTTACAGTAAAAGTGCTGATTTAAAAGTAAAAGATATCAAATAGAAGAAGGAGCTTATGAAGTACTTTAATTATTTAATTAAACTAATTAAAAAACAAATAGTTCAAGTTGATGATGAAAGTCTTAAAAAAATTCGTCATTATTATGAAGAATTTAAGGCCATTAATGAAAGAGAAATTCCATCAATTGAACTTAAAAACTTAAACATCGATTTTGGAGAAACATTAGCTGTTGATAATGTAAGTTTCAAAATTCCTGAAGGTAAATTAGTAACATTGCTTGGGCCTAGTGGTAGCGGTAAAACAACTACATTAAATGCTATTGCTGGGTTATTAACACCTACAAGTGGAAAAATTCTTTTTAGAGGAAAAGATGTTACTGAATTTTCACCTCAAAGAAGAAAATTAGGGTTCGTGTTCCAAAACTATGCACTTTACCCACATTTAAGCGTTTATGCTAATATTGCTTTCCCATTAAAAAATGATGCTAACTGACAAAACAAAGTAATGATGAAAAAGATAAAAGCACAAAATAAAATTAATGCTATTTATCTTAAAAAACTTGGTGCATCACAAAGTGAAATTAACTCAATACTTGAAGCTTTTGAACAATGAGAAGCAATTAAAGATGATTTAATTCACAAAAGTAATAAAGAATTTGCAAGAATCAATGCTGCTTTTGAAAAAGCAAGCACTGAATATAGAGTTGCAGAAATTCACAAAACAAGTCAACTTGCTCTTTTAAGTAAAAGTGTGCTTAAAAACGTAAGCTTAACTCACAAAGATTCATTAGAAAAAATTAGAGTAGCTAAAGAAAAATTCCATTTAGCTGAAAGTCAAGGAACTTTACCTAATGTATTTGGAGAATCTATAGTTCTTCAAAGCATTGATCCAGATTTATTTAGATTTAGAACTTTCAAAAATGAAGAAGAAACTGAAGCAAGAGTTCAAGCATTACAAGATGCAGTTGCTACTCTTACACAAGAAAACTTCGATAATCTTAGTTTAAAAGACCGTATTAAAATCATTAAAGTTGAAGAGAAATTATTCAAATTAATTGTTAAATACAAATATAGAATTAACGTTAACAAAGTAAATGAAAAATATAATGCTTTAATTAAAGAAAAAGCTGAAGTTTACAAACTTGCAAAAGTTGAATTCAAAAATGCTAAAAAAACAGATTCAGCTTATTTAGAAGTGTTAAATGACAGTAAAGTTCTCCCAATCGTTGCTGAAAAACATTTCTTTACATTATCTAAAGAATTACTTAGAAAATATAATGTTAACAAGAAAACACTTACAGAATTAGAATTATCAGAAGAAGAAAAAGCAGAAATAAAAGAATTATCTAAAGATTTAGTTTCGCTTAGAAAAGCAATTCACAACGAAGTTATGGAAGTTGCTAAACGTGTTGAAATTGTTCCGATTTTACAGAAAAAACCTACTAGATTATCTGGTGGACAACAACAACGTGTATCAATTGCGCGTGCTATTGTTAAAAAACCTGAAATTCTTTTAATGGATGAACCATTATCAAACCTTGATGCTAAATTACGTATCTCAACTCGTCAATGAATTAGAGATATTCAACAATCACTTGGAATTACAACAGTGTTTGTTACTCACGACCAAGAAGAAGCTATGTCAATTTCAGATATTATCATCTGTATGTCAATGGCTAAGGTGCAACAAATGGGTTCACCTATGGAACTTTATAACAAACCAAGAAACCAATTCGTTGCTCGTTTCTTAGGAATGCCTGAAATGGGATTATTTACTTCTAAATATGAAAATGGTGTTCTTAAAGTTGCAGGAGTTGAAATTGAAGGAATTAAAATCCCTTCAAAAGATTTAGCCGATCTTAATGTTGGTGTTCGTTCTGAAGACTTTATTATTACAGAAAGTGATAAAGCAAAATTCAAAGGAAAAGTTGTGGTAGTAGAAAACTTCGGTAAAGAAAGTAAACTTTTAGTTCACATTGAAGGCTCAGGAAATGTTAACTTCCTTATCGACAACTCTTACGATTTTAAAGTTAATGACTTTATTTACTTCAATTTACCAAAACACAAATTACACATTTTTGATTCAGTAACTGAAGAAAGATTGGAATATGAATTTTAATAAAACTTCATTACTTTTAAAATTAGAAAAAGCTTTTCCGTTTTTACAAAATTTCTTCGCTAAGAAATTAGCAAAAAGAAAAGGAACTTTATCAACATCTGTTTTAGATAAAAGAACACCAGTTTATGTTCCTTTCATCCTTCTTTTACCAGCGGTTATTTTAATTGCAATTTTCACAATTGCTCCAATGGTGTTAAACATTATTAACTCACTTACTACAAGAGATAGTAATGCACTTACACTTGAGAACTATTCAGCAATTCTTGAGGATGCTAGATTTGCTGTTGGGGTGAGAAACTCATTTATTTATGGAATTTTTGTTCTTCCTTTTGTTATGGCAATTTCTCTTGTTGTTTCATCAGTTATTGCTAAGTTACATAGAAGATGATCAAAAGGTTTATGACAATCAGTGTTTTTCATGCCTTACATCACTAACGCCGTTGCTATCTCACTTACATTCATTCAAGTATTTAGCCAAAATGGTTTATTTAACCAAATCTTTGGAACTAATACAGATTGATTAAAAGTGCCAGATAGATATGGTTTTAGCCCACTTTTACCAATGCTTGTTAATGGTATTTGAAGCCATCTTGCATTTAACATCTTAATTTTCACAACAGCTATGATGGGAGTTGATAAAAACTTATACCGTTCAGCTTCAATTGATGGTTGTGGTGAAGTTAAACAATTTTTCAAAGTTACATTACCTTCAATTAAGGGAACAATTAACTTCTTAATTACTTTAGGTATTATTGGTGGAATTAAGGTATTCCCGCTTGCTCTTTTCGAGAATAAACCTCTTGATGCTATGGAAAGAGGAGCCTCAACATTGATGCTTTATGTTTACCTTGTTACAAAATCAGGTGAATTTGCTCGTTCAGGTGCAGCAAGTATTCTTTTATTCATTATTGGTGTTACTTTTTCAACAATGATTCGTGGAGGATTCTTTATGATCCAAACAACACTTAACAACTTAGGAGAAAGAAATGTTTTCGTTAAAGTTAATAATACAAAACTGATGAAATAGATTTTTATTAAGAAGAAATAGCGAAAAAGTAAGCGCCCAAGTCCACGAAACAAGTGTAACATCAGTTGTTATATCAACATTTTCTAAATTATTCGTTCTTTGTCTTTTTGGGGTAGTAATTTTATTCCCATTCTTTATGATGATTTCAATTTCATTAATGACAGATAATGAAGCTGAAATTTTAAAAAATAACTTCTTATTCTTTACTAAATTCGAAAAAGGGAACACTGTTATTGATGGTACCCAACACAACGTAGAATGAAAAGAAGTTGTTGAAAACACATTCCATAGAGCATTTAGTTATGGATATTGAAGTTCAATTCTCTTTACATCATTAAACGTGCTTATCTCAGTTGTATTAAAAGTATTTATTACTATTTTTATGGGTTATGCATTTTCACTTAGAAATTGAAGAGGAAAAAACTTAGTTTGATTTATTGCTCTTTCACTACTTGTCCTACCCGAAGTTGTTCTTCTTTCCGGGCAAGTTAGAGTTGTAAAACAACTTAATTTAAACAGCACATATGTAGGATTCTTATTTGCAGTGGCTGTTCCATTTGTTGCTTCTGTATTTAACGCAACAATGTATAAAAACGCATTTGAATCAATTCCAGGAAGAATTAAAGAAGTTGCTCTTATTGATGGAGCTGTAGGTGCTAAATACTTATTTAAAATAGCAATTCCTATGGTTGTGCCAACAACATTCACTATCGTTATTTTAACAGCACTTGCGTCATGAAATGCTTACTTATGACCAATTACCATTGCAACAGATACAAATGATGTCCAAGTTATTTCGGTATGATTATTTAGAGCCGGAATTGACCCTAACGTCACTGGTGAATCAGGAAACATTGTTTACCAAAATGTTAAAATGGCAGCTGCTATTATTGCAATTCTTCCTATGTTTATTGTTTACTTATTATTTAGAAAAAGCATTATGAGAGCAATTAGTAGACAAGGTTCTACAATTAAAGGTTAGGTATTTTTATGATGAAAGGTTACAAAAGAAAAATTATTTTCTGAGCTATTTTAACAGTAGTATCATTAATTGCGATAATTCTTTTATCTGTTCTTTTATCTACTGTTCAACCTACATTAGATCTTGCTGATGAAGTTGAATTAGACTCAAAAATTAAAAACTTATACAACTCTGTTAAGGCTTATTCAATAGGAGGTGTGGCATTCTTTAGTATCTTATTCCTTATGGGTTCAGTTATTACTTACTCAGGAATTAAATCTTGAAGATATTCAGAAATGTTAATGTAATATGAAAAGAAAAAGTTTTTTACTATTAGGTACAGCAATTGCTAGTGCTGCAACACCTTTAATGGCTGTCTCATGTTTATATGAAAACGAACCTTCTGTAGTTTATGCTAAAGAGTATGTTAAACATAATGCTTTTACAGAAAAATCTAAAATTACAAATGCTCAAAGTCCTGCTCAATTAAGAGAGTTTGAAAATAAACTATTTTCAATTAAAAAATTACTTTATACATTCAGCGATTTTCATTATTCATTCGTTTTAGAATTTAGCTTCTCAAATAATAAAGAAGGGATGGTTGTTGATAATCCTGAATATGTATCAAAAGAAGCGATTGAAAAAGTAGTAGATAATTTCCTTGAAGATACTCCTTTTTATGCTTTATATCTAAGTGAAAAAGATAGAATTTTAAGAACAACAAATACTGTTGTTGGTAAAGAAGAATATCAATTTAGTTTCAGCGACCAAAGTCCTTACAACACAATTCCAAGTTATGTATTTAACGCAGTAAATAAAGAATATAAAAATGATAGCTCTGTTTTACCTGTTACTACTAAATTATTAAAAGCTCTAAACAAAACTTTAGGTCAAACTTATTCTGTTTTCTTAAACGATCAAGAATATATTAGAACAAATACATATGGTATTAAATATGGTTTTGGACCAATTAACCTTTTTGATGCTGTTAACTTAAGTGGTAAATCTGAAGATTACTTTAAAGTATTTAATTCAACAGAATTTACAGATGAAGAAAAAGAACATTTCTTTAATCACGTTGAAGAATTCTTTGCAAATAAACCTTACTACTTATATTTAGAATCTACAAGAGATAGAGAAGTAGAAATTGATAAAAAACAAAAAGAATATAGCAAGTTATCAGCAGCACAACAAAGCGGTTCAAAAGGCCAAAAAATTCTAAGAAAAATTGAAGAATTACTTGCTACAAGCAAAGCTCTTTCAGTAATTATTGAGGAATTTAAACCATTGTTTACAAATTATGAAGGAAACTTAACAGCATTTGAAAAAGCTGTAAAAAATGATAGTTTATTTACTAATTTAAATAATTGAATTCAAAAAGTAAATGAACAATTATCATCTAAAGTTGCAGATTCAGAACTTGAACAACTTAAAACAGAATTAACATCTGCTGTAACTGAAGCTGTAAACTTAGAAGGTGAAGCTAAAAAAGTTAAATTAGAAGAATTATTTACTAAATATAAACAATTTACTTCTAAAATTTACTTTAAATTATTCGAGCAAGATTACCAAAGAGCTCTTACAACAATTGAAAAAGAAAAAAGCTCAATGAAATCTTCTACCAAATATTTAGCTGAGCTTTACGCAAAAATCTTATTTGCAAATGGTGTATTTAAAACACAAATATTGGAAGCACACAAAGGTGATGATAAAGTATTCTTAGTTCAATATTATGATCAAACATCTAAAAAATGAAAACTTTTTGATGTTAATTTAGCATATGAAGGTGCAAAACAAGAAGAGTTTAATATCGAAAGCATTCTCTCAGAAACACTTCCGGATGGATATGTTATTGATGAAAGTTTTGCTAGCGCATTTCACACTAATTAATTAACGATAAAGAAAACCCACGCTAACATTAGCCTGGGTTTTTAATTTACTTTTTAAAGCAGCTACAGCTATATTTAGTAACTTCAGGGTGATTATAAATCGATTTAAGAATTTCATTAAAGCTATCAAGAAATTCTTTATTTAAATAATAGTAATTATATAAACCTTCTTTTTTAGAATCAACCACACCTTTACGCTTAAGTTCACTTAAGTGCTTTGAGATATTAGCCTGTTTTTCATTGAAAAGTTGAACAAGAGTTTGAACATCACATTCATTTTCGACACAAGAATAAAAATGAATGATTAATTTGAATTTAACTGGACTTGCAAGGAGAGCAAATAAATCAGTCATATCCATATGTGAGTGTGAATGCATATAGAACTCCTTTTATTTTTTATGTTCGAATTTATCTAAATTTTCATAATAAAAGTCTTTATCGATTTGATTTTGAACTCAAATTCAATTAATTGGGTTAATAACAATTGGACTATATTTTTTAGATTCTAAAAATGAAACAAAGTCTTTTTTAAGAACATAATTTTCAACATTGTTTTTATAATCTAAATTATCAACAAGAATATATTTATAAGGTTTGTTTTTAAACTTAATAACAAAATCAATTTCAATAGTTCCCAATTTAACATCTTTAGAGATTGTTAAATTCTTATTAATCTTAATTTTAGAAGTTAGTTTTTCATAAATAAACTCTTTAAATTGATTGGTTTTAAGTTCATTGGATATAGCTTGTTTTAATGAGTTATTTTCTTTTAAGATAAGGTTTTTAGCTTCTTGATTCATTTCAATATAACCTAATCATTTTTTGAAGATTCTTAAATCATCAGTCGATTTATCGTTTATAAGAATTTCAGAGCTTTTTAATGTCTTAATAACAATCATTTTTTCTTTAGCTCTACTGATAGCAACATTCAGCGCGTTTTTTCCGCCTTCACGAGCTACATAAGAAAATTGTAAACGAGTGTTTTTATCATAAGCAACGGTAGCGATAATTAAATCAGCTTCATCACCTTGGATATTTTCAATGTTTCTGATGAGAATTTTCTTATTAGTCACAGCTTCTTCAAGTTCAGGAAATTTAGTGTAAATCACATTTTTTAAGTATTCACTTTGCTTAGCATTAAAAGCAAGGAGAATGATTTTGTTATATTTATGTAAGTTGGCAATTAAAAGCTCAATACATTTTTTAGCTTCAGCAATATTACGGTTATCTTTTCAAATCCCATCTACTTGAATTAATTCAATTGCATCATCAGAGTTTTTAAAAGCCACGTCAAGTACATCTAGTGAAGAATTATAGAAGTATTTACTTGAAAAAGACATAAGCGAAGCGTGGTTAGAACGATAGTTTTTATCAAGCAGAATTTGGTAAGTTCCAATGCTTAGTGCATAATCAAGCAGTGATTCAACTTTTCCAAAAATTGAATCATCAATGGTTCTAGTTCCAAATCAGTTGCTTGGACGCATTTGTTTAGTATCACCAGCAAGAATTTTTTTCTTTGCTAAATATAAAATAGGCAAACCGTTTTCAATGAAAATTTGGCTTGATTCATCTAAAATAGCATAATCAAATTCATGTTTACTTCACCCGCTCAAATCAGTGTTGGGAGTGGCGATAACAATTGGGAAAATCTTTTTGATAATGTTTGTGAATTTTTTCACAAATCGATATGGTTCAAGGTTCATAATTCTTACACTTGAAGCAAATTCAAAATATTCTTTCTTTTCTTCTTCGTTAAGATTATTAACTCTTTGGAAAATCCTTTGAGCAATGATATCTTGAATCATCTTTTCATCACTAATTATGTTTTTGCGTTTAATTTGATCTTGCAATTCGTTTGAAACTTCAATTTTTTGCTTTAGCTTAATAAATTCACTTTCTGGATTTTCAAAATCAAAAAACTTAAAGCTATCTCTTAGTTCAAATAAATCACCATTAAAGGTTTTAAGGTTTTGATCTATTTTATTAGCTCAGCTAGCTATTTCTTGGTATTTAGGTAAAAATGGCATAAATCTTAATTTACTTTTTCTAAGAAGTTTCTTTTTAGTATTTTCACCATTAAAAGTGCCATCAGGTAAATTTAAATAACTAGGAATAGTTGCAATGAAATTGACATCTTTTTGCAATTGAAAATCAGGTTTATGTGCACTAAAATAATAATAAGATTCAAGCAGGTGTGGTGTATTTTTATTGCTTGTAAGTTCTGAAGAAACTTGGACAAAATTTTGTTCTTCATTTGTTAAAGTTTCTTGAAATTTAAACTTAGAATTAGGTGCAAAGTTCTCAAGAAAGTCTAAGTATTCTTGAATTGGTTTATAGAAAGATTGTTTATTCATTTCTTTTGAATTAAGCACAAATAAACAGAACTTAGATAAAAGCCCCATTCTTTCTTTGATAACTTCTAATGCAGCTTTCTTTTGTGAAGCTACAATAGCAGTTTTATCATAAACTAAAATATTAGCAATTAAGTTAACAATAGTTTGGCTTTTCCCAGTCCCTGGAGGTCCTCAAATAACTGTGTTTTGGTTAAGTGATGAAAGAATAGCTTTATCTTGTGAATAGTTAGTTGGGGTGATTTTAAAAAGCGAAATATTAGGGTTAAAAATAGTTTTATCAACCCTTTCTTTATAAACATTTTTATTGAACTCAACTTTAAGAATTTGATCCATTTCGTTATTTTGGATAATTTCTTTCATTCTAGTTCTTGAATAACCACCTCATGGTTCAAAAAGACCTAAAACAGCACCTGAATGAAAAATTAAGCTTTTGTTATTAATTTCTGATAATTCTAATTCTTTAAATGGATAAATGATGTTTTCAGGAACTTCGTAAATTCCTTTTCAATCTTTTTTAATTTTTGAAATTAATGATTCGATTTTTAATTCTTTAAAATCTGAATCAATTTGTAAGTTAAATTCATTATTATTAAGGAAGAAAAGTAATTTCTCATTAACTTTAATATGTCCTGAACTGGAAAGAATTGGTGTTCCATTTCTAAAAGTAAGCATTACTTCTTTAAAGAAAAGTGGAGCATAAACGAATTTATCATCAATTCTAACTGACACAAATAAAAAACCAATGTGTAGCGGTCAAATGTTATTTTGATCCAAAATATGAGCAGCTGCATCATTAAGTAATTTTCATTTAACAACTCATTTTTGAAGCTGAGATTCTAAATTTTCAATTATTTCTTTTTTACTTTTTTCAAACTCTTTAAAAAGTTTATTTTCACTATATTTAATTTCTAAGTGTTTCACTTTATTTAAAGTATTTATAAAATCTGAAGGAATATTACTTTTTTTAAGTGAGTCAATAAGCGAGTTAGAAATGTAATCAAAAACATTAATGCTAAATGTTTCTTGATTGCAAATTTCTCTAAACATTTCAGGACCAAGTAATGAATAAAGATCAAAGCACTTTTTGTTATTGTTAATTTTTGTAAAAATAGAAGAATCGCTTTGATTAATTTCTAATAGGTTATCCAAAATGACTTTATATTTTGTTTCTTTTTCGTTTATCATCTTATTTTCCTTCAAGAAGTCTTGCAGTTATTGCTGAAAATTCTCCTAAAATGATTGATACTGAATCACTTTTAGCAAAAATACCTGTTACTCCTTTTAATTTACGTATTTTATCTAGATCAACAATTTTTGCATTTTTAAGAAAAACTGTAATCCGAGATGGTTTGGTTTCAACTTTTTCAATGTTGCCTTCCCCTAGAGCAACTTTTAACAAGTTAATATCAAAAGGCAAATTATTACTTTGATAGATTGTATTTTTTGTATGTTTTAACTGTTTTTTTCATTTAATTCAAATCAAACCAAATGTAATAATGGTGTAAAAAATCATTTTAAATTTATTCTTTTTAAACATATTTTTATTATAAATGTTTTATCTAAAAATAAATAAAAAAGCAACATTTGAAAAATGTTGCTACATCTATAAGCCGTGTTCTGTTCTGCAAAAGCAGTGTCAGTAATTTATCTAATGTTCGCAAGGAACATTCCTAAGTATTGTTCATTTCCTAACTTAGGTTCCCCTACCATAATTTGGGTTTCTAACTCATGGAGTTTACCGCGTTTCACAATTCTCGTCTCTGTGGCACTAGTCGTCTAAGCCCAGGCTTATTAGTCCTGGCATGAACACTACCACCATCGCAGGTGGTGTTAGCACGGACTTTCCTCTACATTGCTGCAGCTACTGACCGATGTAATAAAATCATACTAAAAAATCTTTGGAAAATCTTTTTTTATTGTTAAAATTAATAAAGTAAATTGAATTATGTTTATTTAAATTCGAATTTTTACAAATTCAGATTAATTTAAATTGGATAATCACTTACCTTTATGGATTCGCATGGGTGTGCTTTTTCTCAAAGTGCTAGGCGTTAGAAGTAAAAGGTTAAAACTAACAAACTAAAAAATGAGGTAGAAAATATGACACAACAAAAAGAAAAAGAAACAAAACAACCTATTGTTTCTAAAGAGAAATTATTAGAAGCTGGTGCTTACTTTGGACATAAAGCTTCAAACTGAAATCCAAAAATGAAAGATTTCATTGTTCCTCACAAAAAAAATAGAGGATCACACATTATCGATATTACAAAAACACAAAAATACTTAGAATTTGCTTATTCACTTGTTAATAAATTAGCATCAAGAAATGCACAATTTATTTTCGTTGGAACAAAAAAACAAGCCCGTGCTGCTGTTAAAGAAGCTGCTGAAAGAACAAATTCATTATACGTTACAGAAAGATGACTTGGTGGAACACTTACAAACAACTCAACAATTATGTCACGTGTAAAGAAAATGGAAGAGCTTGAAGCTAAAGCTAAAGGTGAATTCAAAGGATACACCAAAAAAGAAGCTCTTGACAAAATGAGAGAACTTGAAAAATTACACAAAAACCTTGATGGTATTAGAAACATGAAACGTTTACCACAAGTTATGATTGTAGCAGACCCTAATGAAGATGCTATCGCTGTTAAAGAAGCAAAAAGAAAGAAAATCAAAGTTATTGGTATTTTAGATACAAACTCAGATCCAGATTCATTAGACTTTGGAATTCCTGCTAACGATGATTCAGCAAAATCAATTACACTTATTATGACAGTTTTAGCTGATGCTATTGCTAAAGCTCAAGGAAAACCACAACTTTTCGCTTACCAAGATGAAGAAAAAGTTGTATTACCAGATTTTGGTAAAAAAGCAAACGCTGAAGTTGAAAACAACCAACCAGCTAACGAAAGCAAATAATATAAAAATATAGGAGAATAAATCATGGCTGACAACAAAATGGAACTTATTAAAGAATTAAGACAAAGAACTAATTCTGCTCTTGTTGACTGTAAAAAAGCTTTAGAAGCTACAGCATACGACATTGAAGCTGCTATCAAATGACTTAAAGACAATGGAATTGTAAAAGCTGCTAAAAAAGCAGGTAGAGTTGCTGCAGAAGGTGCTGTAACAGCTGTTGGAAACGATAAGTCTGCTTTACTTGTAGAAATTAACTCAGAAACAGACTTCGTTGCTAAAAACGATAAGTTTATTATGCTTCTTGACAAAGTTGCAAATGCTATTTATAATGCAAATGTTGAAACGACAGAAGAAGCATTAACTGTGAAATTAGACGATAACCAAACTGTTGAACAAGCTCTTGTTGATGCAACAGCAGTTATTGGAGAAAAAATTAGTCTTCGTCGTATTAAACGTGTAAATGCTATGGATAACCAAGTATTAGGAATTTATGTTCATGCTAATGGTCAAGTAGCATCAGTTGTTGTTGTAAACGGTTCAAATGCTAATGTAGCAAGAGACGTTGCAATGCATGTTGCTGCTATGAATCCAGAATTTGACCTTGTAAACGAAATACCATCAGAAAGAATGGAAGAAATCAAAAAAGGATTTGTAGAACCAAATGGTTTTGCTAATAAACCAGAAAACATTCGTGAAAAAATTGTTTCAGGATGACTTGATAAACAATTATCAGAGTTTGTTCTTGCTAAACAACCTTTTGTTATGGATGATGGTGTTACAGTCGAAAAATATCTTGCAAACAGTGGTTGTGAGTTAGTTAAATCTTATAGATTCGAAGTAGGTGAAGGTATTGAAAAAGTTCAATCAAACTTTGCTGAAGAAGTATCAAGTCAAGTATGGTTAATGGATAATATTAAACATTTCGCATAAACATAAACTACCCCTAGTGGGTAGATGTTTATGCATTTTTTTATTTTTTGAGAATATAAAAATCATTTTTAGAAAGAAGGAAAGAAAATGAAAAAAATGAAGAAATTATTGCCTTTCGCTCTTGCCGGGTCGTCGCTTCCTCTTTTAACTTTACTTTCATGTAATAATGAAGAAGAAGCGCAAAAACCAGTTACAATAGAGAAAAAAGAAGAAAGATTTACTGAAAAAGAAGATTTTGAAGCCCTTTTAAATAAACTTAATTCTAAAGGATATGATTCAGAGACAGTTTCTGAATTTCAAGAAATTGCACTTCAGTTAAGACGTGAGTATTTAGCAAATGGAATTACAAATGAGCTTAGAAACAAATATTTAAGAGAATACGAAAGATTAAGAAACAAAGCTCTTGAAATTGTTTCTAGGGAAATTGAATTGTTAGAAAATGCACCAGCACCTGAACCTAAATACTCTGATGAAGAAGTTGAGTCATTAAAAGCAGAACTTTTAGAACTTAAAGATGAACTTCAAAGTAAAAATAATAAAACATCTGAATTAGAAAAAATGATTGCTAAATTACAAGAACAAGTAGCAAAATTAAATCAAAATAATTTAGCAAGAAATAAAAGTGCTAAAGAAATCTTACTTTTCGTTTTAAGATATTTAGAAAAATATGCCAATGCATTAAAAGCTTCATTTGAATCTGGAGAAAACCCATTAATTACAAATTTTGAGGAATTTAAGACAACTTTATTAGATAAAATCCCAGTGTGAATTTCAAATGCTGAAGAATCAGAAGATACATTTGATAATTTAGAAGATTTCAAAGAAAACATTTTACTTCAATTACACAGAATTGTTTTAGAACAAGGGCTTTATGATAGATTTGAAGTAACGCCAGCACAAGGTGATACACCAGCAACATACGGATATCGTTATGCACCTGAAGAAGAACCACAAGAATTTATGGAAGAACTTTTTGATTGAAGAATCAAAATCTTTGATAGCATCAAAAAAAGAATTAGAAGTTAATGCTGAACAAAATGATAAACTTATTGAAATTGTTGAAGCAATTTCTAATGCATACGCAGATAATAAAGGTGCATCTTCGTTCTTTGAACAAATTAGAAGATTTGATACTTTAGAAGTAAGTTATTGAAATCGATATTTCCAACACCCTAATTATTCAAACTTATTAAATACTAGATTATGAAAAGTTTCTGCAACATACAAAATTCCACAATTTCCATTTGATTCTAAAATTACAGATCCTAGATTTGAGGAAATTTTACAAAAAGCAAGTGAAGTTTCAAATACAATTGTTACATTCTATAGGGATTCAGTAAACTATAACAACCTAAGTTCTGTGTATAATAGAGTTTTATACCAAACAATTCTTGATATTCTTAGATTCATTTCAAATTTAAGATACAACAATACTGCTCAAACAATTAATGACTTTAAAGTTCTTCTTTTTGAAAAACAAGCATTATTTAATGAAAAATTTGGTGAAGATTACAAAAAGAAAATGGAATCAGCACTTAATCTTATGAAATTGTATGTATCATGAGCTAGAAAAGAAGATAGAACTGGTTCATTAGATAAATTGCAAGCAACCATTAATTCTAAGAAAATAAACCCAGAAACAGAAGAAAATGATATTTTTTACTATCCACTTAACAGACAATTCCTTAGAGATTTAAGTAGTGCAGAGATTTTTACAGAAGATCTTAAAAACTATTTTGATCAATACGTTGCTTATACAAAACTTGAAAAAAGAACAAAGACAAATATAGATTTACGTAATTTCTGAAAAACTTTAGGAATTGAGCCAATAAATGAAGAATATGAG
Source organism: Mycoplasmopsis gallinacea (assembly GCF_900660495.1). Lineage (NCBI taxonomy): Bacteria > Bacillati > Mycoplasmatota > Mycoplasmoidales > Metamycoplasmataceae > Mycoplasmopsis > Mycoplasmopsis gallinacea. The sequence goes on from NZ_LR214950.1 coordinate 827,295, forward strand.
TCATTTATTAATAACAAGAAATTCTTAGTAAAATTACAAAAGCAAATTAATGATGGAGAAAAACGTATAGCCAGATACAAAAACAACAAAACTTTATTTGATTCTCTTTCAGGTGAAGGTGAACTTGTTTTTGATGAAAATGGCGAAAAAACACAAAGAAATGAACAACTTCAAGCTATTAAAACAACACTTGAAAATTGAGCTACAAAAATTGGAACATCTTTAGATAATACTGATGAATACGAAGTGGATGAGTGAACATATTCAAAAAAAACCATTGATGGAGAAACAATCACTTTTGATGCTTATCAAAATCTTCCTGCTTACCTTACTAAGAAAGCAACTAAATTACAAGAATTTATTGACAATCAAGATTCAGTAGCAACTGAAGAAAAAACTCTTGTTGATGAACTTAACGCAAAACTTCAACAATTTAAACAATTATTATCTCAATGATCTACAGATACAAATGACTTTATTGAAGATTCTGAAAACACAGTTACAAATCTTAAAAGCAGACCTTCAAGATCATATTTTGAAATTTACTATATTGTTCCAGCACAAGAAATTTATGCGCTTATTAGATATTTTGAACATGCAAAGAAAGCTGAATTAACACAAAACACCATTGATGAAATTTATAAAAGAAATGACTCTAAAGTTTATGATTTATTAGTTACAAAAGCAAAAGACATTTTAAATGGGGCAACTTACAAAAATATTACAGACTTAGATGTTACTCACGTTGAGTATGTTGGAGATGACGAAAGTCTTGCTGCTTCATACCCTGTAGAATGAAAAGAAAAATTCTTAAGAGTTGAAAGAGAATATGCTGAACTTCTTTTAGATACATTAAAAGTGATGAAAAGTAGTAGTTCTACTGATGAACAAAAAGCTGCAAAACGTGAAGAATTCATTAACAAAATGAAAGAATACTATGGAATTTTAAATGACCCTAATGTTTCAATATTGAAAGAGTCTAAATATAGATTCCAAGAATCACACTATGAAAAAAATGACAATGATGATTGAGTATTTGGTCCATATCAATTAGCAGATCTTTACTCACATCTTGACTCAGTTTATTCAACAAATAAATTGATGAACGATTACGTTATTCCTAAAAAATAATTCATAAAATTTATTATTAAGTTGTATTGATTGAATACACAAAACTTTTTTCCTGAATTTTACGGATTCAATCATCAATCATTTTATTTAACTCATTAACAATAGCTGCGTTTCTAGTGTAAGTAACTTTATAATCAGGAACAAACATAGGGCTTGTGTTATAACCACTTGGTCCTACCCTAGAACTTACAGTAGCTACTGAACGCATTCTTTCAATTAATTTTTTTGCAACATTTAATCAATTATTAAGTTCAGTCATTAATTTAGTTTTATCTTGGTTTTGATTAAATTGAAGAACAACTTTATTCCGCATACGTTCTAATATTGATCAATTAGCATTATTAAAATCAGAATCATTTAAAATGCTTCCTTCTTTATATTTAGCATTGTTTTGCTCGAAATTAAGCAGCATAAACTCACCTAAAATAGGCTCTTTATTAATTAATAAACCTTTATCAATTAAAACTTGTTCACTTTCTTTCATTTTTTGAATTAGCTTAATTTTTTCGTTATTTAAGATTTTTACTTTTTCATTGTTATTTGCAGAATTTTCAACTAAAAAATGACTAACTTTCAAAACAATAGCTTTAAATTCTTCAATAATATCAAGCATTTGAGATGCAGCAGTTTTGATTTCTAAATCTTTTCCAATTTCTAAAATTAAATTTAAGTATTCACAAAAAAGAACAAAGTTAAAATCGCTTGTTTGTTCTTGGTTTGAATGGATTAGCACACCTATTTTATTAATAAATTTCTTTTTATCTTTGAAGTTATTAATAATTCTTTTAGATTCAGCATTTTGAATTGTGATAATTTCTTTTAGTTTAGTTTTGAACTTAGTTATGTTCTCATTATCAGCCATATTAGGATTTTCAACAGTTGCAATTTCATTTATTTCTTCTTCATTAATATTTGATGACATAAAATTCAAATTCTTTTTAAATAAATTATCAAGATTAACTTTTGGATTTTGTTCTATAAGTATCCTTAGTGATTCAATTATTTGATTTATGTTATTAACTTTATTATTTTGATAGGTGTTTATAGGTTCTATTCAAGTATTTAAATTTAGCTCTTCAAAGGTGTAAAATCCTTGAATTAAAGAAAAAGTTTTTAATGAAAAATTTCTAATTCATTGTTCAAAAACATTATTAAATTTATAAATATAAGTAATACTAGTAGCTCGATTATTTTCTCCATTATGCAATGAATTTATTAACGAGTTAATTTGTTTTGATAAATCACTATTTTGATGTGGAATTTTTTGAGAGCTATGATAAATTCATTTTAATGATTCAAAGCGATTTGAAAGCACTTTAATTAAGTTTAATTGCATTAATATTTTGTCTTTAATGTCAAGATTATCACTTTGAGTATAATTAACTAAATCTAAAAGACATTTTCAGTTATTTAAAAGTATTAAAAATTGATTATTAGCATTTATTTTGAGTTTTTCAAATGCTATTAATTTTTCTATTAAAAATTCTCTGTAATAAATCATTTTTTCCTGATTTAAATTAGCTTCAATTTGAATTTGATTTTCCAATTTCAAAATCCAATAAATAAAATTCAATCTATTTCAAATCAATTTACTTTTTAAATTCACAGAATTAACAATTTCCAAAATTTCATTTAAATTATCAGAATTTCACTCTAGAAGATCTTCATTTTCAAAAGTTTTATAAAACATATTTTCAACCGCTATTTCAAGATTAGAAACCAAAAGGTCTTTAGTTTCTTGCTTGATAGTTAAAGCATTAATTTCATTGATTAAATTTTCCTTACTTTCTTTAAGTTCCCTATAACTACTTTTTGCTAATTTCAAAAGAGTAATTGACTCTTTTTGCAAGGTGTTATTAGTAGCTAAATATGAATAATTTGACGAACTATTAAAAGAATAATCACTCGGAAACATTGTTTTTCAGTATTGCAAGAAAGCATAGTTTTGAAAATTCATTTTTTCTAAATTATCAATAATAATCCCAATTTTTAAAAGTAAAGGTTCGATCCTTGTTTCATTGCTGTGCTCAAAAGTTTCCTTGCTAAGTAAATCAAGTTTTTCTTTAGTTAAATTTAATTGCTTTTGATTTTCTCTATAAAAAGTAATGTGCTTTTGTAAAAAGTCATACTTAAACTTACTTGCAGATTCAGAACCGCTTTCAATTTCATTAGCATTTGAGCTGCTTGTTAATAATTGCTTATCTTTAGGAGCTTGCTCTTTATTGAAAATTTTTTTAAGGGAATCTTGTGGGATGAAAAAAGCCCCTATCCCAACTGCGCAAATGGATAATAGAGCCACTACACTTAAAATTATTTTGATAATCTTTTTCATTTTGACCTCCAATTTTCATATAAATTTTGAAGGACAAAAAACTAATAAAAAACAAAAACGCTTTTTGACCACTTTAAAAGCACTTTATTAACTCTTTACTGTTAAATTAGCGGTAATTTGTTAAAATTAATCATTATATATTTATTTTTAAATATAAAACAAAAAGGAGTAAATATGAGAAAACTTTCTCTTAAAGCGAAAGTCCTTATTTCATTAGGAATTATAGCCGCTGGTACAAGTGCTACTTTTGCCGGAATGTTTGCTTTTGCTAATAATTCTGATGAAGTCAAGGGAAGCAAATGATCTAATGACAAAACAAGACTTGTAAACCGTTTTGATGTTATTTATGATGCACAAGGTGAGCTAAAACCTGAAATTAACATTGTAAGTCCTTCAAAAAAAGATATTGTTGGTTCAATGTCTGCTGATGGTACACAGTTTTGATGAAATGAGTCTAAAGATCAAAAAATGAGCTTCGATGATTTTTACGAAAATTATTTCAAGTTTTACAATGATGGATTTATCTTAGAAGTTAAATATGGTTCATTTAGTTTTTACAATGAGTATGTTTTAGCAGTTCGTCCAAAACAATTCATTGATTTTACTAAATGATTTATGAGCGAAGTTTCATGAGGGCCAGATATTTTAACCTTAGATAGCTTTAGAATTGTGCCCGGAGTTGAACAAAATGGTAACTCAATTACTCTTGGATCTCACTCTACATTACACAAAGAAGAAAGTGAAATTAAATTCTTCCCAGATGCATTTTTTGGATCACTCCCAATTTATAATTCAAACTCAGGAGCTGGAAATGCAACTGATGCTTTAGCATATAAATTATTTGAAGATCTTCAAGATAAGAGCACAATTGACTCAATTTTAAAAAATATCCCTCTTTCTACATCTATTAAAAATGATTCGCATGTTTATCAAAATGGACAAAAAACTTCAAAACTTAGTTCATTTAGATCAATTCTTACACCTGGTAAACTTACTGGCAAAGAATTTCTTGTTGCTACAATGCGTAATGAACTTAAAGGAAGAGATGAATCAATTCTTCTTCCGCTTGGAACAACAGAAGAACAATTTAATGCTTATAAAACAGAATTTGAAAAAGATTTACCTAATTTAACTTTCGATCAATTTGTACAAAGAAAAATTGCAGATGTAGAATTAAATGGAGCCGGTTCTTCAACAAGCACAGGTACATTAGTATTAAAACTTGAAAAAGTGCAAGATAGCGCTTCACTTAAAAATGAAGTTACTATCCATAGCGGATTTAACACAACTCATGCTACATATTTTAATGAGAAAATTTTAAGAGAAGCAATTGAGAAAGATTTAGTACACTTTTTAGATTTTTATGACATGAATTCATACTTAAATCAAGAAGTATTTATCTATGATAATAACGGAGCAAGTCCAACTCGCTACTTTGATTCGAAAATTAGAGCTTTAAATGAAATTAAAAACTTTGATGTTGCAAATGAAAAACAAATCAAATCTTATACATTAACTAAAGTAAGTGTGGATAATAAAATTCTTCACATTGTTTTAACTAATGCTCAAGGAAGAGAATACCACGATTATTTTGACGCTCAAAACTTAAGTGATTCAGAATTTAGACGTTTTGAAGAATTTAAAGATGCTCTTGCTTATGGTGGTGCTATTTCTCCAATTACTCTTTCATATAGTCCTGAAGATATTTCAATTGTTGATGAAAACGGAACTCCAATTAGAGGTCTTTCATCAAGAAAATATCAACTTTATAATGAAACATATGCAGGTTTAATTGATAGGGTTACTCAAAAATATCCTTACTTATTAAAAGAACAATTTGGTCCATACATTGAAAAAAAACTTAACGATAAAGGATACTATGAATATGCTTTAAAAGAAGGAAGACACCTTGCTTTAAGTGATAAAGATAGAATCGGACTTCCTTTAGTGCTTTCAGTTTCAATTGATAATTTTGAAGGTATTTCTACAGATTTCCTTAAATATGTTGCTGCCCATGAATATGGCCACCACTTTACACTTGAAAAAGGTCAAGCTCTTGATAGAGAAAATAACGGGGTTGTTGTTGGTGGAATTAGAACTAGAGGTGGAGTTTCTGAATCATCATATTACTCAAATTTTGCCCTTAAAAACTATTTAGATGCAAGAACTAATCTTGAATATAGAAGAGTTAACGTTAAAGGTGAACCAAATGATAGAGGATCATTTATTCAATTTAGATACATCAAAAATGATGGAACTAAGAGTGAATGAGAATCATATAGCGATATTTGAGGAGCTGCAACTAACCCAGCTGATGTTTTAGATGTTGTAAGAAACAAACAGAGAAGATTCTTACAAGATTTCAAAGGAATGCAAGAAGCAGCTAAATTACGTGATGTAAAATTAGGTGATTTATTCATTGCTAACTCATTTGATGAAAACTCTGGAACATTAAACCCATATATCGTAGGTACTCCTAAAGCATGACTTAAAGAAAATGAAGATTCAGAAGTTAAATACACTGAAATTAATGCAGAAAAAATCTTTAACGAAATTCGTGATGGAGAAGGAAACCCTTTATCTTACACTAAAAATGAAAATGGAACAATTCAATTTAGCTTCTTTGAATATGCTCAAGAACCTGATTATGCAAATGATCAAAAAGCAATTATTTCAAAAGTTAAACTTGTTAAAAAAGATGGAACTCCATTTATCAATGTACCATTAAATGTAGAGCTTGAAGAAGCTGAATGAAATTACATTTCAGATCAAGTTCACCTTGTGGAAGCTGCACTTGAAAGCCTTGTTAACCACAATTTCTATGATAGTGGATGAAATACAGGTTCAACTTTCATTGGTGGTGAGTTAAACTCACAATTTACCAACCTTTTTGGTGGAAGTGATATGAATTGATATTTTGAAGCTGCTAAAGCTAGAAAAAACGCAAACGAAAAAAATCCTGCTACTAACTTAATTACTCATGAAGGTGATGATGCTAGAAAAGCATTCCAATACTTTGCTGTAAATAAAGATGCTTCAATAGATCAATTTATGGTTGCAGTTGTAAACTCATTTTTAACAAGTTTTCGGGAAACAGATGTTACTGCTCAAAATAACACACTACTTGCAAGAAATATTTATTTTGGTGCTGGATATAATCCAATTCTTTCATTTGTGGATCAAGAAAATAATTTTGTTTCAAAATACTCAATTCCAACTGGAGCAAATTCTACTTTCTTAGCAAATAACAAAAAAATAGATGGATTGATTCTTAGTGGATTTAACTTACCATATATGAGAAGTAGATTCACAAGTCTTGCCAAAGGTGAAAGCTTCTTAAAAGAGAATTTAAATACAGACTTAAACTTCTCACTTTCACCAGCTAACCAAATTTATGCTGCAATTGGTCTTCTTTCTTTCGTTGATGATACATGACATAATCAAGATCAAGCTGCAGAATATGTATATGGAAATGCAAACAAAACAACATTTGCTTTATTTAACGAAAACAATGAAGTAGTACTTCCTAGAGACATTTTCACAGTTCAGAGAATGAATACTTTTAAAGGTGGACTTGTAAAAAAACTTGGTTACAATGCATATTATGCAAGTACTCAAAAAGCATTTAATTCAATTCACAATGCTGTTTTAGATGATTTTAAAGTAACTTATACATTAAATGATCAAGAGTATACAACAGCTGCATTTAGCTCAGTTCCTGCTTTATTTGAATTCGGTTCACTTGATTATTCACAAGCTACTCCAGTAAGAAAAGTTCTTGTAAATGATCAAGGTGCAGAGCAAGTTATTTATGAATTTAACTGAAATGTAGATTATGTAAAAACTAAATTTAACTTAGAAAGATTCAAAGAAGGTCTTTTAACAGAAGCAACAGATGAAACTAGAGAAAACATTAATCAAATTGCAAATGATGAACAATTACTTGCAAATGAATTAATCAAACGTTTCAGAAATTCTGATTTATTCTTAATGGTTAAAGATTTTAACCCTGCAACTGATTTAGTTGCTAACCAAGCAATTTTCTCAAATGAATATGGAATTAGCCAATTAAACCCAGTATTTGCTGAAAACTTTGTGTTTGAAAATCTAGAAAACAAAATAGGAAAATTCACACCTAGTGATTTACAAGAATACTTCCACAAAATGTTTGAGAAAAAAGAAGAAGGCCTTTCAGCATATGCAGATACATATGATTTATACACATTTATGGGTAACCATCTTGCATGAGATAATCGTGGTATTTATACAACTGAAGGATATCAACTTGACCCACTTGAATATGGATTTTTAAGAATTTTCTACAGTGAATTTTCAAATGGTGTTCCTTCAAGTGATGTTTCAGATTACAATTTCACAAGAACTGAACCACTTTTAAATGACAAATTTACTGACTATATTTACTCTATTTCAGAAACATTAACTCGTGATTTTGTCCAAACAACATTTATCCCTGCTTCAACTGACTTTAATAACTTACCAAGTTACTTTAGTAATGTAAATGAAGCTAACACAGGATTTGACTACATTATCGATGCTTCAAAACTTCAATATTGAAATGAACGCAAAAACACAAACACAGATATTTCTGAAGGAATTAGAGCAGCTGAAGAAGCTCTTATTTGAAAAGATAACATTAGCTACCTTATTTCTGAATTTGTTGATAATGCTTATAAAACATCACTTCTTGGAAATCAAAATAGAAAAATTATCAAAGAAAGACAAGGTGTTGAAGCTGATTTAGAGCTTCTTAATGCGTCTGATTGACAAGACAAACTTCAACAAAAAATTGATTCAATTAATTCACAAATTGAAACAATTAATCAAAACGAAGAATTATCACAAGAACAAAAAGATGCTCAAATTCAACCGCTTCAAGAACAATTAAACAAATATACAGAATTTAAAGCATTAGATGTTGAAGATAAAACAGCTAAAGTTGAAGAACTTAAGACAAAAATCAAAACTCTTAATGACCAAACAAATGAAAATGCTAAAGCAATTAATCAAATTCTTAAACCAAGAAGCGAAAAATTCATTAAATTCAAAGATGAAAAATTCAAGCCATGATTAAATAGCAACATTTTCTTTGATGATGGAAGCAGAACATCATCATACTTTGGAAAATTCATCACAAAAAGTAATGGATTCTTCAAAGATGAATTCGAAAAAGCAACTATTGGAATGCAACTTTATAACGAAAATAGAGAAGCAATTGTAGATGAAACAATTAGACTTAAAGACTTTGATGGAAATGCAATTACTTCAAGACCTAAAGCATTCTTTGTGTCACAAATGATGAACTATGGAGTTGGAAACCGTACTGTTGCAGGAATTTTCAGAAATAAAAAACTTGATGCAATTGCTATGTATGGATACATGCCAACAAAACAACTTCAAAACGTTACACAAATTAAATTCACAGATGTTAAAACTGGAGAAGTTAAATATGCTCCAATTAACAAAGATAAAACAAATAATGTATTCTACTATGAAAAACAAGGTGATCCATCTTCAAAAGTAACAATTGAAGATCTTGGATACTCATCATGAATTTCAGATTACGCTATTATGGCTAAATATCGTGATACATTACTTGTACCACTTCACAAATACTATGTTGATTTTGCTAACGATAAAGGTGAAACTGCATATGTAAATGAAAATGGTGAAGTTGTCTTTGGTGAAGCTAATAAAAATTTAGCGCGCTTATTTACAATTGGTGATTTAAGCCAAATTTCAGAAAATGGTAAAGATCCTGCTCAATCACCTTCTGTTCTTGCAGCTGAAAAAACAGAGCCAAATGATGATGCAGAGCCAACAAAAACAGGTAGATCAATTCTTTCAATTGATTTCCAATTTAACATAACAGGATAGGAGGAAAAGGTGAATAGTTATTTCAAAAAATCTAGAAAATATCTTTTAGGTTTCACACTTGCAGCTAGTTCATTTTCAGTGCTAAGTGTGGTTGCTTGTGCTCCAGGTAGCACTTCTCAAAATGCTAAAGGATATGATTTTGGATTAACAAGTGAACCGTTAAATAATCTTAACTACATTAAATTCAAATCTGTAGATAAGATTCTCCCATCACTTGTTGACTCATTTATGAAAAGTGGACCATCAGATTCACTTAAATCAATTTTAAAAACCAATAAATTCACAATGACAATGACTAATGTTGGTACAGACCGTACAACTTCAAACTTTGATGAATTCTTTAAAAAGAATCTGGAAAACTTTAGAAGCAAAGACGGAAAAGGAAACATTACAAATAGTTACTATACTTTAGATGATTTTGGATTTATTGGTGGAACTGGAGCGCCAGTTCTTAGTGATATTTCAAATTCATCAACTATTTATGCATTCAGAAACCCTAAAAACAGTAACAACTACATGGCTTTTAGTGGTTACATGAACAAAGGTAAAAACATTTGAAGCAATGGGGATGTAATTACAGCTCAAGATCTTCGTGATTACTTTGAATATATCTTAGATTTAAATACAGGTAGCCAAAAACTTGAAACAATCAAAAAATACTCAATTAGAGGTGCAGAGCAATTTATTACAGCTCAAAAAGAATATGCTTTAAAACACAATGAAAGTTACAAAAACCCATGAGGTAGAAGAAGCTACATCCAAGATCCTTGAGGAAAATCATACATCCAAGATCCAAATCAAGAAGTATGAACTTCTCAAGTTCCAGGTGATGAAGCTGAAGTGCAAGCAATTAAAGAGGCAGCTTTAAGTTTTGGATTTTACACAGGACAATACTTTTTAGATTACACTAACGAAGAAATTGTAGAAAGCAACAACCTTCCTGAAAACTTCGATAGATCAATTGATTTAAATGCTGAGACTCAAAAATGAGCTATTAAACGTAATAATGTAGTTAAAGAAGTTACTTTAGTTAAAAATCCTTACCTTAATCCATACCAAGAATATGCACTTGAAGAAGCTACTTCTGAAGAATGAGAAGCTTTTAACGAATATTACAAAGAAAAACAAGCAACTGATCCTGAAACTCCAGCACTTAGCGAAGAGCAAAAAGATCAAATGAAGCTTTCACACTCTAAAATCGTTGGAAAACTTAAAACTCTTAGTTTAGATTCATATAGCTTTACAATGATTTTTGACGAAAACAAAACACCTGATTTAAACTTCTTAGTTGGACAAATTATCGAAAACATTTATCCTGCTAACCGTAAGTACATTGAAACTGAAGGTGGTGGAATTCAAAACTATGGATCAGATCCTAAGAAAGTGTTAACAAGTGGTCCATTTGTGATTGAACCAGGTGATATTGTGCTTGGTCCTCAAGGATACATTGTATTAACTAAAAACAAAGATTACTTTGAAGCAGCCAATACAGTATCAAACAAAATTAAAATATTCTTCTCAACAGATAGAAACATTAATGCAACTCTTTTTGAAGATGGATATATTTCACAAACATATATTCCAGCTAACAAAATTAATAGTTACTGATCAAATCCTGCTTACAAAGATTACCTTAATAAAAACTCGGGGTATGGAACAATTGCTTATGCATTTAACTTAGATCAAGAAACTAAAGGAACAAGTTGACTTCAAGATGAAGATTTAAGAAATGCCATTTATTATGCAATTGACCGTGAAAAAGTGCTTAAATCAGTAGGATGAGATTTCTCATTCCCAGTTACAACATGAACAGCTTATGGACAATACCGTTTATTTGATGGTAGAAACTTAGAATACTACTTTGAAGGTGAAGATATTAAAACCAAAAATGGAGTTACAGTTCCAATTCAAAATTATGACTTCTTGGTGCACCTTTCAAAAAGCTTTAACTTCGAAAAAACATACCGTAAGGATGATTCATATTTACCTAAAACAGCTCAAGATTACCTTGCTCGTTTCAAAGCAAAACATCCAGAACTTGATAAGGTGACAATCCAATTTCTTAATAACTCAACTGATGAGCAGAAAAAAGCTGGTTCATACCTTCGTGAAGCTTTAAGACAAGCTTTTGGTTCATATGTGCAATTAGAAATTAAGAGCTTACCAGAAAATACCTTTGTTGCTTACCTTGATGAAGGGGAATGAGACATTGTTTACCAAAACTTTGACCGTCTTGGTGGTAATGGTGCTCAAGATTACGTTTATGTATTCTTTAAAGAAGACGAAATTGATACCTTTACTCAAAAAAGCACTGGATTTAAAACTAACCCAAGTGGTGGATACACATATGCAAATTACTTAAGCGAACTTATTTTAAATGCATATAAAGCAAATGGGCAAGAATCTTCAAAATACAACATTGTTCAGCCATACTTTAGTTTTATTGAAACACAAGTTAAAGAATATGCTAAAGCAAATAACATCGATTTTGATGCAATAGCTAACTCGAATGATTACTTTAATAAAACAAAATTTATTAGCGAAAACATTGATGCAATTATGGAAATTATTAACCAAAATAAAGCACAAGAATCTAGTTTAAACGAAAAAGCTCTTTCAAAACGTTTTGTTGCTAATGCGATTGAATACCTTTTAAGTAAAAACTTATTTGGAATTCAACTTTCAAGAATTCAAAAAGCAATTAATCTTTACTTTGCTTCAACATTAACAAGTGAGCAAATCCAAGAATTAACAAACGCTACAAAAGATAGACTTTTAATTAAAGATGCACGTCTTTGAAATAAATTCATTGAGCTTGCATATCAAAAATCAGATGAGAGCTTAACTGATTATTCTGCAAGATTAGATAGCTTCTTTACTGGAAACTTTACAGATAAAGAAGTTGAGGAAAAATGAGATACACAGCTTATCTTCTCATTTATTGCAACTCTTGAAAAAATCATTCGTGATGGTGCCTTTGTAGTTCCTTTAATGGAAGTTGATACAAACTGAGAAATTACAAGAGTAGGTGGAGTAAATTCATTATTTACATTCTCACTTCAATATGCATATGATTACACTAATCCTCCTAGACCAGGATTACCAAGAAAGAAAGGATAATACATGGAACACAAATACGTTAATTATCAAAATGAAAAATATCGTTTAAATGATAATAAAGTAATTTTTACTTCAAAACGTAACAAAGAAATGTCATTTATGCAAAAGCTTTTAGCTGTGGATTCACCATTTTTAAAAGCGCTTTGAAAAATTGCCAAAATTATCTTAGAATTCTTTGTTATTGGTTTTATTGTTATTTCAATTACTTTCTTCCTTATTAATGCAGTTCCTGGTTCAAACTCTTTAACATCAGGGCTTGATGCTGGAGCTAAAAAAGCAATTGAAGCTCAGTACGGATTAGATTTACCTTTATTTAAGCGTTATTTAAATTACATGCAGAATTTATTTAGAGGGGATTTCGGAATTTCACTTTCACTTTTCCCAGCCCAAGAAATCAATAGTTTTATTTGAGAAAGATTTTACAAATCATTCCTTGTTGGTATTTTCTCTGTTTTCTTAACAGTTGTAATTGGGATACCAGTAGGTATTTGAGTTGGTAAAAACCCAGGTGGTTTCTTAGATAATTTCTCTACTATTTTAGTTTCTATTTTCTCATCAGTGCCATCAATTATTTTCGCCTTAGTGCTTGTGTTTATTGGTAGAATCGTTGGTCTTCCATTTATGTTTGACCACAAAAACTTTATTACATATATTCTTCCGGGACTTGCACTTTCACTTGGAAGCATCATTGTTTATATTAAATACATTAGAACTGAGCTTAATAGAGAGCTTAACTCAGTTCATGCTAAATTTGCTTACTTAAAAGGACTTACCAAAAGTCGTTTCGTTTGAAAACATGCGCTTAAACCTTCACTTTTCCCAATTGCAACATTCTTCCCTGCAGTTATTTTCGGATCATTCTTAGGTAGTGTGTTCATTGAACAAATCTTCTTTATCCCAGGTTCTGGAGCAACTCTTTTACAAGCAATTCAAACAAAAGACTATAACGTTATTTTATTCTTAATTATTATGTTTGCTTTACTTACAATACTATCATATGCAACACGTGACCTTCTTTACGAAGCAATCGATCCACGTGTTAGAAGGAGAGGAAAATAATGAATAAATTTCAAAAATTTCTAAATTCTTCTAAGCAATACATAGTAAATAAGACAGCTAAAGTTGCTAACAAAATTAGAAAAAATGAAGAGCTTGGAAAAACAAATTCATTAGAAGATAATATTGCACCAAATCAATTTATGCAACCATTTAACTATGCTAAATGAAAAATGGTTGGTGAAATTATGGACTTCCAAGAATCAAAACACCTTGGAGCAGAAGTTAAACCGTTTAAAGAATTCGTTTATCGTTTTTCGCAAAACATTGGTGGAGTTTTTGGGTTCTTAGTTTTAGCTTTATTAATCATTTTCGCTTTAATTATTCCTTTTACAACTCTTGATCCAAATACTCAAGATGTTAATAACAGAATCTTGCATTTTAATCAAACTGATAGTAATGGTATTTACCACATTTTAGGTACAGATGATTTAGGTAGAGATTTATGAGCAAGACTTTGACATGGGCTTAGATATTCACTTGCTCTTGCGCTTGTAACAACTGCAATTGAAGTTATTGTTGGTCTTTCAATTGGAATTATGATGGGTCAATTTGATCCTTTTGATAGAGTGCTTACTTTCGTCATTAAAATTATTTCAGTTGTACCTACAATCTTAATTCTTATCTTGATGACCATTGTTGTTTCACCTAGTTTCTGAGTTATTGTGTTTTCACTTTCACTTACTGGATGAACTGGAATGGCTAACCAAATTCGTGCTCAAGTTAAACGTGCAAAACACTTTGAATGAGTTGCAGCTTCAAGAGTACTTGGAACTCCAACTTGAAAAATTCTTAAAAACTATGTACCTGTAATTATTCCTATTTTAATTACACAACTTGTATTTACCATTCCTGGTGTTATCTTAAGTGAAACATCACTTGCATTCATCGGACTTGCAATTGATGATGTTCCAACACTTGGGAACTTAATTTCAGAAGGACAAAAACTTTTCCCAGGAAAATTAAGATACGTTTTTGTTCCTTCAACAATTCTTATTTTAATTACAACTAGTGTTCAACTTATTGGAGCTAGCGTGCAAGATTCACTTAGAAGACAAAGATAGGAGGCAAAAAAATGAAATTTAAAAATTTATTAAATAAGTTTGCCTTCTTTAAAAAAGGCGAAAGAAATTTTGATTGAGACAAGTTTTACGAAAATGTTCAATATCAAGAATTTAAAGATGGAACCAAATTAAAAATTGCTGCTCAAATTGATGATATTTACCTTTCATTTACCAACCCTGCTCGCCCAGGTGAGAAAAACAAAGTTTTAAGAGGACCTTCTCTTAAAGTTTATGAAGGTAAAGTTCATGCTATTATCGGTGAATCTGGATCAGGAAAGAGTGTTATTACTTCTCTTTTATATGGACTTACTGGTGATAATGCTGTTATTGATTCTGGTGAAGTTAAACTTTACAACAACAATGTTGAAAAATTTAGCTTACGTGATTGAGAAAGATCACGCTATCGTGGAAGAGTAGTTTCTGCTGTTTTCCAAAACCCAATGTCAACTTTAAACCCAACCATGAAAGTTGGAGAACAAATTATGGAAGGGATGTTAATTAACAAAGTTGTTAAAAACCGTAAGGAAGCTTATGCAAGAGCTGTTGAGTTTTTAAAATTAACTAAAATTAACGACCCTGAAGCTGTTATGAAGCTTTATCCACATGAAATGTCAGGAGGGATGATTCAACGGGTAGTTATTGCCGCAATTGTTTCCCTTGAACCTAAAGTGCTTGTAATGGACGAACCTACTACTGCACTTGATCCTACTGTTCAAGCTTTAGTGCTTGATGTTATTAAAGAACTTCAAGAAAAACTACATCTTTCAATTGTCTTTATTACTCACGACCTTGGGGTTGTAGCTTCAATTAGTGACTACATTTCAATTATGTATGCAGGTCAAATTATTGAAGAAGGTACTGCTAGAGAAATTTTAAAATATCCACAACACCCTTATACTTGAGGGCTTATCTCAAGTATGCCTGATGTTAATAAAGGAAGCAGACTTTCAACTATTAGAGGAAGCGTTCCTTCAAGTTTAAATAACATTATTGGTGATGCTTTTGCAGTTAGAAATGATTATGCTTTAGATGTTGATTTTATTAAAGAACCTGATTTTTATTGAGTATCTGAAACTCACCGTGTAAAAAGTGCTCTTTTAGATAAAAGAGCTCCTAAATACACACCACCAAAAATTATTGAGAATTTATGAAAGGAGTATCTTGCAGCTCATCCGGAACAAAAGGATTTTGAAGTTATTAAACAAAACCCTAATGAGGATGAATCAATGCTTTACCATTTTGATGTAAATGATTGAGCTAAAGCAAAAGATAACAGTGCAAGTGTAGAAGAAAATGAAGTTAAAATCATCAAATTATAATGAAGTTTTAGATAATAACTACACTCCATACATTGAAACTACTCGTGGTCTTTTTGGTGTTAAAAAAGAACTTAGAAAAGAAATTAAAGGAACTAAAGAAATGCTTGAAAATCATTCAGGCAAAGAAGTTCTTGCTTCCCTTAGACACGTTGATATTGTTTACGGAAGAGGTTCAAAAGAATTTAAAGCTGTTTCAGATTTAAACTTAAATATTTACCGTGGAGAAGTTCTTGGACTTGTTGGTGAATCTGGTTCAGGAAAAAGTACAACAGGAAAAGCACTTGTGGGTCTTATTCCTTACCGTTTTGGTGAAATTAAACTCCTTAATCAAGTTTTACCTAAAAAACTTAAGCGTGGATTAAAATTCGGAAAAGCACTTCAAGATTACAAAAAAATTGAAAACTTTATGGTTAATAAAGTCCAAATGATTTTCCAAGATCCAGCTAACTCACTAAACCCTCACGTTAACGTTGAAACAATCGTATCTGAAGGGTTAAACAACATTAAAGCTTCAAAAGAAATTTATTTATATAATTATGACCAAGAAGTTCAAAAAGAAGTTTTTGAAGTTATTAATGAAGTAGATTCAAGTTTCTTAACTAAAGAATATGTTGAGCTTCTTGATAGCAAAATTGCTGATAATTCAGCACTTGCTTTTGAAGCTTTATATGTAGATCTTTTAAGTAAACTTAGCGAGAATTCTCTTTTTGAAAAAGCTAGAGAAAAACTTCTTCTAGCTAAAGAAGAACGTGAAAGATTAAACACTCTTTCAGAGAATCAATGTAAAAAAATTCTTGTAAGAGAAATTTTAAAAAGTGTTGGACTTGATGAATCAGTGCTTCGTCGTTATCCACTTGAATTCTCAGGAGGTCAACAACAACGTATTGGTATTTCAAGAGCTGTGGTTTTACGCCCACAATTACTTGTAGCTGATGAACCTATTTCAGCTCTTGACGTTTCAATTCAAGCCCAAGTTGTAAATATTTTTAATGATTTAAAAGATAAATATAATTTAACTATATTATTTATTGCTCACGACTTACGTATGGTTGAATATATCTCAGATAGAATTGCAGTTATGAACAAAGGAACCTTACTTGAAATTGGTTCAACTGAAGAAATTGTTCATAATCCACTTCACCCATATACACGTAGCTTACTTGATGCTGTTCCATCAATTGATTCAGATAAAGGAAGCTTAATTAAAGGTATATATGATCCAAGTATTCATGGATATGATGAAAACCACCAACCTGAGTGAGTAAAAATTAATGATAATCACTTCGTTTTAGGGACACCTGAAGAAGTGGAAAAATGAAAAGAAGGAAATAAGTAAAATGAAATTAAAAGGAAAATTTAAATTTTTAACGATTCTTTCTGGTGTAACAGTAGTTTCACTTCCTTTTGCTATGATTTCTTGTGAAGAAATTCAAAAATCAGAAAAAAAAGAAACTCAACCAACAGAAAGTAAACCAAAAGAAGATACAACAGAACAACCTAAAGAAGGTGGAGCAACTGATTCTGAAACTGTAAACCCACCTGCTGAAGAAGGTGGAACACCAACTACTCCAACAAACCCTGAAACTCCTGGAAATGAAGGGGTAAACCCACCGGCAGAAGAAAATCCAGGAAATCAAGAAGGAGAACAACCTGATCCTGAAAATCCTGAAACCCCAGGAAATGAAGAAAGGGATGGAGATAACCAAGGAACATCTGAAGGTAACCCTTCAGAAGAAACACCAACTCCTGGAGAAAATGAAGCCCAAAAAGCAGCAGAAGCTGAAAGAGCTAAAAATGAAGCTGTGGTTGCTAAATTCCAAGGTGATGAAGGTATTGCTAGATTTGCTTTCACAACTGAATATGATGATGAAAGAAATAAATCTAATTTAGATTTCTTCTATAGAGATATCACATATAATGATGGTACATTCAAAGATGTTACTTTCACATTTATTCCTGATACTGCTAAAATCCAAAGTGAAATTAAACGTTTAGTACCGGATACTGAATCAACCCAAGCAAATGCAACAAAAATAGTTACAGAAACAGGTTCTAGATTTAATTCATTTATTGATGTTTTAGGTGAAGAATACATTTTAGTTAATGTTGAACAAACAAAAGAAGAAGGGCAAGAATTTACACCTAATTATAGTTTAAATGGTAAATACACCTTTGGTGAAGGATTTACTCTTACATATAAAATTGCTAAAAGAGATGGATCATTTATTTCCGAATCTATTTCAACTACAATACCAGAAAATAAAGCTCCAATTCCTGCTACACCTTCATCATTTGGGTTTAGAAGTGGTGAATATTCACTCTCAAGATTTGATAGTTATTTAAATAGAGATAAAAAGAAAGTTCTCCACTTATTAAATAAAAATAGTTCTGTTGAAATTATGTATGAGACTCCAAAATCATACAAAAATTATGATTACACACCTGAACAACAAAATATCATTAATAAAGCGATTATTCTTAGACAAAGAATAATTTCAGAGTTCTTTAATGAAACAACAGGATTTGATGGAAGAAAAGTTTATGTTTTTGCACCTCCATTTGCTGAATTAGAACATAAAGCAAGACAAAGATCACTTTCAAACTTAATTTTTACATTAGATAAAATGATTATATATGGATACGCTTTCCAAGAATACTATGATCTTGTTTATGGTAAACCAACAGATGGTGAAGACTTAAGTCTAGTAACTAATACATATAGCGCATTAGTTAACATGAAAAAGAGATCATCTTCAAGTAGTTCATCAGGTGGTAGATCTTCAACATCACCATACGTATAGAAACAAAATGAAATACGCCAATAAGGCGTATTTTTATACAATTTTTGCAGCTATTAGAATCTACATTCATCCCCATAAATACCGCGCAAAAAAAAGAAAGGGCATATCCCTTTCTTTAATTAATTATTAAATAGAACTTAAGTTAAGAAAATCTAAATCAATCTCAACGTTATTTTTCTTACCAAATGTCTCGATAGAAATTACTGCAACATTTTTAGCTTGATCGATTTTAACAATTGGTCCAACTTCACCTTGGTATGGTCCATCAATAACTTCAACAATATCATCAATTTTGAATTCAAAAACATTTTTACCTGAATTGAAGTTTTCAAGAGCTTCTCTTTCTTTTTCTAAACATTTTCTAATTTCTCTATTTGTAACTGGTGTAGGTTTTGCTCCCTTACCTGATGAACCAATAAGTCCTGTAACATATTGAGTGTTACGGATAACAAATCAAGCTTCATCACTCATTTCAAGCTTAGCAAAAATGTAACCTGGATACATATTGATTCATTTGATTTTATATGGAAGTTCTGCTCTTTTTTTCTCAGCTTCTCTTGCTGTTAAAACAGGACGTTTAAACATTTTGAATGGACCTTCTGGTGTAGCTTCTAAGTCAAAATTATGCGAAACTTCTTCAGCTACAATACGGTTGCTAAGAGCTTCAAGAACGTGCTCTTCTTTACCTCTAATTGTTGAAATCATGTATCAATTTTTTGTGTTCATAAATTATTCCTTTCTAATTTACTCCAAGTGCTGTTCAAATACTTGTAAAAAGAAGTACAATTGCAAAAACAAATAAGGTGAAAATAGCAGTAAAAATTAAGATTTTAACAAAGTTAGAACGATTGGTTTTTCAATCTGGTCATCTAACTCTTTTGATTTCCTTAACTATCTTTCTGATAAAATAATGTTTTTTACGATTTTGCCATTTGTTTTTTAAATTACTTAAAAATACCATTATACCTCTTCTTTATGTAAAGTAGATCTTTCGCAATTTTTGCAATATTTCATTTTTTCGATACGTTTAACAGTACCTGCACTTTTGTTTGTTGAGTAATTTTTACGTTTGCATTCAAAGCAAGCTAATGAGATTGTGTTATTTTTTTTCATAGTTTATTAATTATAAAGAATTTTACCACATTCACTACCATTTTTATTCTCTGTTAATTATCGATTTGATTATATTTTTGACGGATTGATTTTAAAATGGTATTGACCTTATTTTTGCTAAATTTGCAAGCATCATTTTTGTTGCAAATTTGTTCTAAACATTCTTTTTCTTTTGGGTTTAATAACTTTTGCAGCTGCTTCATTTTCTCTTCAAAAGCAACTATTTTTTCACTTCCATCTAGAGTTCTTTGGATCTTATTAAATAAGTTGGATAAATTTAAATTGTTATTTGAAACTTTGGTTTCAAATTGATATTGTCTATTCTTAATTTTATTAAAGTGATTTAAACTTTTATACCTTAAATTCAATCATCATAATTTCTCAAATGGACGATGTTGGAAATTATGATGATACAGTTTAATTTCCCTAGTTAAAATTGACAAAATATAGTTATAAATTTCCTCTTTTTCAAAATTACCACTAAGTTCATATCATCAAATTTTATTTACCAAAAAACCAAGTTCTTTATGATGTTTGTTAATGAAGTTATTTATGAGTAAATTTGATGAAATGTGTGAATATTTATTAATATCGAAAAAATCTTTAACTTCGATATTTCAATTACTAATGTCAATTTTATGACGCATTTTTATTTACTAAATCAAAAAGTACAATTCCTGTAGCTACTGAAACATTTAATGATTGGACAGTACCAAATTGTTCAATATAAATTGTTTGGTCAACAACAGATAAAACACTTTTTGATACCCCTTTCCCTTCATTTCCAACCACAATTGCACAAGGGCTATTGTAGTTAGCTTTTGTGTGTGGAAGAGCTTTTTTATCAAGTGCTGTTGCATACACTCAGTAATTATTTTCTTTCATTTTAGTAATAGTTGCGCTAATGCTACTTACTTTATAAAAGTTCATATTAACAAATCCACCAGAAGAAGTTTTTAAAGCTGTTGGTGTTAAATCTGCACTTTTATCCTTAGATAAAATAATATCTTTAATTCCTGCAGCATTAGCTGTTCGGATGATTGCTCCTAAGTTCCTTGGATCTTCAATATGATCTAAGATAAGCACTTTAGAAGGTTGATTTTTAATAAGGTAATTTATATCTAAAATTTTAATATTGCTTATTAATGCAACAAAACCTTGGTGGTTTTCGCCTTCACTTAATTTATCTAAGAAAGCATTATCTTTAATAATAATTTTCCCTTTGAAATTAGTAAAAAGATTTTTATTGCTTTCTTTAGATAAATAAATGGTGTCGATTTTGACTCCATTTTGATAGCTTTCAACAACTGAATTTCTCCCACACATAATAAATTGTTGCATACATTTTACCTTCCTTTTTCCTATAAATTGTGCCTTTTAAATTAATTGATTTTCCATTAAGATGTTCCGAAGCTTATCGCTTTGCTCATAATTTTTATTTGCAAGCTCCTCTTTTCATTGGTGATATATATTTATATATTTTGCATAATCAAAACTAGCAAGATCAAATTTTAAAACTGTAAAGATTTCGATAAGAGTTTTTTGTGAAATTAAATTACCTGTGTTAGCTTCTTTGATAAGGCTATTAACTTCAAAAAGAAAGTCAGAGAATTTACTCGCAAAAAGCTTTTCGAAGATAAGCTGAGTTTTTGCTTTGTCAAAGCTTGCATCATTATTTTCTACTAAAGCTCTAAAGAAAATTTTCTTAAGCTTATTAATTGTTTTAAGTGAATTATTAATAAGGTTATCATCAATATTAATAATTCCAGTAATTGAATTTGAAAGAAAAATCATTTTTAAAACATCAGGTGAATGTTTTAAAAGAAAATCCTTAGTTAAAATAACATTTTGAAGCGATTTAGACATTTTCTCATTATTTAAATTAATTTGCCCAGTTCTAAGTCAGTTTTTAGCAATTTTATTACCAGTAACACTTAAATACTGAATGTTTTCATTTTCATGGTGCGGAAATGTAAGATCCATTCCTCCACCATGAATATCAACTCCCTGGTTATTAAAATGCTTATAAATTAAAGCTGCACATTCAGTGTGTCAACCAGGACGACCTTTACCAAAATGGGAATCAAAAGTTACTCCAACTTGGGTTTTCTTTCAAAGGGCAAAATCATTTGAATTTTGTTTTTCAAAATCTGAATTATTTTTTAATAAAGCTTCATATTTTTGGTTTGAGACACTTCCATAATTATCTTTGTTTTTAGCCACATCAAATCAAACATTATTTTCTTTATCTGTATATGCATCATCTTTTGTTACCATTTTTGAAATAAAATCATTAATTAAATCTAGATTTTCAGTAACATATTCAACTTGCGAAATGGTATCTACACCGAAAGTGTTAAGTAAGTCCAAATACGCATTAGCATATTTGGAAGATAATTCTTTTTCAGTGATATTGCTTAAGCTAGCTTGTTTGATTATTTTATCATCAATATCAGTGATATTGTGGATAAAAGTAAAAGGTTTATTTAAGTAGCGAGCTCCTTTAAGCATTAAATCAATTGTTAATATTGGTCTCATATTACCAATATGAACATCATTATAAACAGTAGGACCACAAACATAAATTTTTAGCATATTTGAATTATATATTAATTATAAAAGTGGAAGCTATTTTTAGCAGCTTGAGCAGCGATATTTTTGAAAAAATTACTTAAAAATTAAGTAGCTTTTTATATAATTGTAAAACATAAAATATTCTATATTTTAAGGAGATGTATGTCAATTAATTTAGTTGTTAAAAAAGAGCTTATTAAGGCAGTTGAGTCACTTCAAGAGCAAGGTTTTTTTGAGCAAGATTTTAATGCAAATGAGCTTGTCTTTGATCTTAGTGAATCAAATGTACCTGAGCAAAGTAATCCAGATAAAATTGAATTCAATTTGTCAAGCAACATTGCCTTTATTGTTAAAAAATATGTGAAAAATGCGCCAGTAAATATTGCTAATGCAATTAAAGAATGCCTTAAAGATTCAAAGGTAATTACTTATGTTAGCGTTACTATGCCTGGGTTCTTAAACTTTGTTATTAACGATGAGCTTTTTATTGAAAGAACTTTTGAAATTAATGATTTAAAAGATAGCTACGGTGGAAACTTCATTAACAAAGAAAAAGTTAATATTGAATTTGTCTCAGCTAATCCAACTGGATTTTTACATGTAGGACATGCTCGTGGTGCAGCTGTTGGTGATTCACTTGTTAGAATGTATCGTCATGCTGGTTATGATGTAGAAGCTGAATATTATGTTAATGATGCTGGGAATCAAATTGATACACTAGCTGCTTCAGTGCATGTAAGATACTTAGCTCTTTTTGGAACTGAAAAACCAATGCCTGAAGAATGCTACAGAGGAAATGATATTATTTGATGTGCTAACAAAATTAAAGACCTTAAAGGTGATTATTTTAATGACTATGAGCTTAGTGAAGCTAAATACCAAGAACTTAAATTGATAGCAACTGAAATTATGCTTGCTCAAATTATGGAGCATCTAAAAGAATTTAGAGTTTCTTTTGATACAGTTTCAAGTGAAAGAGCAGTTAGAGCTTCAGGCGCAATTGAACAGGTTTTAAATAAACTAAAAGATAATACATACACTCAAGATGGAGCTTTATTTTTAAACACAACTCAGTATGGCGATGATAAAGATAGAGTTTTAATTAAAAATGATGGCTCATTTACCTACTTACTTCCAGATATTGCTTATCATGCAAATAAATTTGCTCAAAATCCAAGCTTAATTAATGTTTGAGGTGCTGACCATTCAGGGTATGTGCTTAGAATGAAAATAGCAATGCAACTCCTTGGATTTAACAAAGAAAATTTAGATATTTTAACTATCCAATTAGTGCGTTTAATTAAAGATGGACAAGAATTTAAAATGTCTAAACGTGCTGGAACTAGCGTTACACTTGCTGATTTAATGGATAATTCAAGCGTGGATGCTATTCGTTATACTATGCTTACGCGTGAAGTTAATAGCAAATTTGATTTTGATATTGATGAAGCTAATTCAGATGAATCAAATTCTTCAGTGTTCATTGTCCAATATGCACACTCAAGAGCTTGCTCACTGCTTAGCAAGATGCAAGCAGCAAGTAAGCAAAATAATGCTAAGCTTACTTTAAAAGCTAAAAAAGTTATTCGTGCTTTAGATGATTTTGAAGAGTTAATTAAAACCATTGTAAGTACCAAGAAAGTTAACTTGATGACTCAATATCTTTCAGAACTTGCAAAGTTATTCAATAGTTTTTATGCTGAAACTAAACTTATAAATCACGAATTTGAATCAACATATGCATCTTTAGTGCTTGCAGTAAAAAATGTTTTAAGTCTTGGACTTGAACTTATTGGTGTTTCTGCGCCAACTGAAATGTAATCTTTATCTTTTAAAAATAAATATTAATGTATTATAATAATAAAGCATTCGAAAGGATTTATTAAATTATGAAAACAATGTTAGAGCACGCAATTGATTTTATTCATCGTGAAAACAATCATGAATTTTCTTTTTATGAAATTTTTGATTATGTCCAAGAAAAAATGCAAGATCAATGAAATGAAAAATTCGTTTCAGATAGTAACTCATTTGAGTCTGTTAGAGAATTAAAAATGGGTGAATTATATAGAATAATGACAGTAGATCGTAGATTTGCAAGAACCGCTGATGGTAATTGAATTTCTAATGAAGCTAACTAAAAAATAAAATAAAAAAAGGTTAAAAAAGGAGTAATTATGGCATTAGTAAATGCAAAAGAAATGCTTAAAAAAGCTAAAGAAGGTAAATACGCAGTTCCTCACATTAACATTAACAACTTAGAATGAGCAAAAGCTGTGCTTCTTACAGCTGAAGCTGAAAAATCACCTGTTATTGTTGCGACAAGTGAAGGTGCTGTAAAATATATGGGTGGCTTTGATGTAGTAGCAGGAATGGTTTCAGGTCTTATGAAAGACTTAAACATTACAGTTCCAGTTGCTCTTCACTTAGACCATGGTTCATATGATGGTGTTTTAAAAGCTATTAAAACAGGTGTTTATACATCAGTTATGTTTGATGGATCACACTTCCCATTTGAAGAAAACTATGCAAAAACAAAAGAATTAGTAGAACTTGCTAAAGCTAACAACATGTCATTTGAAGCCGAAGTTGGAACAATCGGTGGTGAAGAAGATGGTATTGTTGGAGATGGTGAATTCGCAGATCCAAAAGAAGCTAAAATGATGGCTGATTTAGGAATTGATGTTCTTGCAGCTGGAATCGGAAACATCCACGGTCCATACCCTGCATCATGAAAATCACTTAGCTTTGAAACTCTTTCAGAAATTTCAGCAGCTGCTGGAATCGGAATCGTGCTTCACGGTGGAAGTGGAATTCCTACAGATCAAATTAAAAAAGCTATTAGCTTAGGAATTACAAAAATTAACGTTAACACAGAACTTCAACAAGCAAACCACAAAGCTTTAAGAGAATACATTCTTAGCGGTAAAGACCTTGAAGGTAAAAACTTTGACCCAAGAAAACTTTACAAACCAGGATATGATGCAATGTGTGAAACAGTTAAAGCTAAAATTCACGAATTTGGTTCAAACAACAAAGCTTAATAATTTCAAAGTTAACTAGAACTAATGGTTCTAGTTTTTATTTTGCTTTTTGCGTACGCTTCTAATTAGGAGCTAAGACAGCAAAATAAAACCACTACTTAATAGTAGCGGTTTTTACTTATAAATCTATTTTATAGTGTTATTTGAACTATCTTCTAAGTGTTTAAATATTGCATCCCGATAATACTCGTATTGCTTTTGTCTTTTTGCTTCCTCAGCAGGTAGGCCAATGTTTAAGTCTTTGCAAATAGCTTCAAAGTTATCAAGAACTTTAACTATTTTTTCTTGAACTTTTAAAGATGGTATTTCTATTTTGATATTTTCGGCTACATTGCTCATTAATTTAGCATTAGATAAATCTCTTTTTACATATTTTTGAGCATTTATGGATAATCAGTAGTAAAGGTATTTTGGCTTTAAAATATTTATGTCAGGAATTATCAATCCACAAACATTAGTGATGCTAAATTTACCATTTCTATAAAAGACTGTGCCAGCTTTTGCTCCATCAGTTGTTCAGGTTACAAATTCTCCATCAAAGTCAAATGCATCTATTTTACCAAGCTGTCCATCATTTTCAGTTTGAGATGAATACACTGGATATATTCCTTTATTTTGCTCTATTTCGTTTTTACTAATAACTCTTCCTCTTTTTAATTGACATACTTTTCCGATAGTGGTAGATAAATAAAAATTATCAAAAATAAATGAAAGGATTTTAATTAATCCGCTCTCTCTCTCTCTCTCCAATACCTTTATTATCTATAATTCCAGTTTCAAGGTATTTGAAAATTGCATCGCGATAATACTCGTATTGCTGTTGCCTTTTAACTTCTTCAGCAGGTAGGCTAATGTTTAAGTCTTTGCAAATAGCTTCAAAGTTATCAAGAACTTTAACTATTTTTTCTTGAACTTTTAAAGAAGGTAGGTTTATTTTGATTTTAAAAATATCTTTTGTATTTATATTCGGTTGTGCTGAGCCTATTTTATTTACTTCTATTCAATTAGGAAGTGTGTAATTTAAGTAAAAATAAATAAACTTAGGAATTGAAAATTGTTCAATTACTTCGATTTTACCAACCCTTTGATTTATAAATAAATTACTTATATCTTGGTTGAAAAAACTTATTTTTCCTAAGGTGGCACCTGACATTGCTAATAAAATGTTATTTTTATTTATTTTATAAGGTCTTAAATCTTGTTTATATTCATTAAAATTGAATTTTGAAACATTTTCTCAATCTAAATTTCCATCCTTTTGTATGTTTCCGATTTTAATGATTTTGCCATCGTAATTATTCGAATTGTAATTATCTGGTGAAACAAATGAAAAACCGTTATAAAAGTTAATTACAGTCTCTAAATTTGTTTTGATTTCTTCAAAAATAAATCAAAGGATTCTAATTAATCCGCTCTCTCTCTCTCCAATACCTTTATTATCTATAATTCCAGTTTCAAGGTATTTGAAAATCGCATCGCGATAATACTCGTATTGCTTTTGTCTTTTAGCTTCTTCCATAGGAAGTCCAATTTTTAAGTCTTTACAAATAGCTTCAAAGTTATCAAGAACTTTGATTATTTTTTCTTGAATTTTTAAAGAAGGAATTTTAATCTTCAATTTTAAAATATCTGGCATATATGGGTGTTTTATCCCACTTCCTCTATAAAAACTAAAAAGAGTGTCTTTTATTGAGTTTAAATAGTAATAAAGATATTTTGTGCTTAATATTTTAGTATCAAATGATTTACAAATTCTATTGTCGCTTGTTATGAATTTACCATTATGATATTGAATGTGAATAGTTGAAGAACCGCCGGGAATTGCTATAACTTCTTCATTATATATTTTCTTATTATATTTATTAGTAGAAGTGTAGAGAGTAGATGGGTATGTTGTCAAAATTTTTATATCACCATTTTCATCTTTTAATTCTTCTATTTCAGAAGCTAATAAATAATCATATTTCACATCATTTTTCAATTGATTTTCTTTTGGTAAACCTGCAAATACTTTATCCCAAATAGTTACTTCGTAAAGTTTCTTTTCAATGATGCTTGCATCATTGGACAAATTGTTATTTGATAACAATTTGTCTCTATAAAATTTATATTGCTCGTCCCTCGCCTTCAGCTCCGCCTTCAGCTCCGCCTTCAGCTCCGCCTTCAGCTCCGCTGAATACTCGGTAAATTTGTCAAGAATTTCAACTATTTTGTTTTGAATTGATAAAGGTGGAATAGGGATTTCTAGATTTAAAATACCAAGCATATATGGGTGTTGAATCCCACTTCCTCTATAGAAACTGAAAAGAACATCTTTTATTGAGTGGAAAAAATAATAAATAAATTTTGTATTTAAAACATTACTGTCAAATGATTGGCAAATTCTATTATCACTTGTTATGAATTTCCCTTTGAAATATTGAATATGCATAGTTGAAGAACCGCCAGGAATTGCCACTATCTCTTGATCATAAATTTGGTTTTTATATTTTTCAGAAGAAGTAAAAAAGTTAGATGGAAATGTTGTAAGAATTTTTATATCGCCGTTTTCATCTTTTAAATTTTCGATATCTTTAGCAAATAAATATTCATATTTAACATTATTTTTTATTTGTTTCTCTTTAGATAAACCTGTGAATGTTTTGTCTCAAATAGTCACTTCATACAATTTCTTTTTAATAACTTTAGAATTGTTAAAAGCTAGCTCTTTTTCCATTAACTCTTGAAATAATTTCATAATTACTCTCCTTCTTTTTAATAGATTCTATTATTTATCTAGATACTGAAAAATAGCGTCTTGATAATATTCATATTGCTGTTGTCTTTTAGTTTCTTCCGCTGGAATACCTATTTTTAAATCTTTACAAATAGCTTCAAAATTATCAAGAACTTTAACTATTTTTTCTTGAATTTGTAAAGAAGGTATTTCTATTTTGATATTTTCTACTACATTACTCATTAATTTAGCATTAGCTAAATCTCTTTTTACATATTTTTTAGCATTTATGGATAATCAGTAGTAAAGATATTTTGGCTTTAAAATATTTATATCAGGAATTATCAATCCACAAACATTAGTAATACTAAATTTACCATTTCTATAAAAGACTGTGCCAGCTTTTGCTCCATCAGTTGTTCAGGTTACAAATTCTCCATCAAAGTCAAATGTATCTATTTTACCAAGCTGTCCATCATTTTCAGTTTGAGATGAATACACTGGATATATTCCTTTATTTTGCTCTATTTCGTTTTTGCTGATAACTCTTCCTCTTTTTAATTGACATACTTTTCCGATAGTGATAGATAAGTAAAAATTATCAAAAATAAATGAAAGAATTTTAATTAATCTGCTCTCTCTCTCTCTCTCCAATACCTTTATTATCTATAATTCCAGTTTCGAGGTAATTGAAAATTGCATCGCGATAATATTGGTATTGCTCTTGTCTTTTTACTTCTTCAGCAGGAAGACCAATGTTTAAATCTTTACAAATAGCTTCAAAATTATCAAGAACTTTAACTATTTTTTCTTGAGTTTCTAAAGATGGAATATCGAAATTTAAATCTAAAATATTAGATTTTCTTAAATATCCTTGATTTGAATTTTGTTGAGAATTTCTTAACTTATTTTGTGTTGAAGATGAAATAAATAAGTGTCTAAAGAATTCGTCTAAAACTATTTTATTGTCAATTCTAACTAAAAATAAATTTTGTCCATAAAAATCTTTTTGCTCTTTTACAATGGCCAATTCACCAATTGTGCCTATCATTGTTATTAATATATCTTTTTTGGTAATCTTTCTATTTTTAGAAATCTCAAGATAATCATTTTCTGAAATATATGAAACATTGTCAAGGTCAATACGTCCATCTTTTATATTTTTGGATGTTATAAAAGGAATTCCGCTTTCTACAAAATTTGGAGTAGAAGGCATAATTCAAAATGAATCTTGGATAATTGAGTTTATGTTAAGGTGAATTTTATCAAAAATAAGCCAAAGAATTTTAATTAATCCGCTCTCTCTCTCTCTCTCTCTCCAATACCTTTATTATCTATAATTCCAGTCTCAAGGTATTTGAAAATTGCATCGCGATAATACTCGTATTGCTGTTGCCTTTTAGCTTCTTCAGCAGGAAGACCGATATTTAAATCTTTAAGAATAGATTCGAAATTATCAAGAACTTTAACTATTTTGTTTTGAACTGAAAGAACAGGTAATGTAAATAATTTTTCTGCAAACACTGATATTCAATGTCTTTTGTGTTCTTTTGATGATTCTTCTGTATTGTGGATGAAATTTAATCAATAATAAAAGTATTTAATATTAATATTGCTGTTTTTAGGTGTCAATATCTTTATAGCAGAAGATTTAATTTTAAAATCAAAATCTACTCATTTTAAATCTGTTGTAAAATCGTCGAAAATTATTACAGGATTTTCTTTGCTTGAATGAAAAATATTTTGTTTTTCATCTGTATATCCTAAAATGAATTTTTGATTAGCAGTTAAAACGGGAGTTTTAAATTCAGGATTGTATTTATCACTTTTTACAATAAATTTTGTTGGCTGAATATAATCAATGTAATCCTTTACTTTTGCTATATTTGATTTTATTCCACTGATGCTTGCATCATTGGACAAATTGTTGTCTGACAACAATTTGTCTCTATAAAATTTATATTGCTCGTCCCTCGCCTTCAGCTCCGCCTTCAGCTCCGCTGAATACTCGGTAAATTTATTTAAAATATTTATTATTTCGATTTGTGTTTCTAAATCAACTATAGGAATTAATAAATTATTTAGAAATGTTATATTAATTTTTTCAGGAGTAGCTTTTATATTGCTTTTAAATATATCCTTTTGTTTCGATAGTAGAAAGTAATAAATATATTTATTTAGTATTTCAGGACTGCTTTCAATTGTTAAACATACATCATTTGCTCAAAAATTATTTTCTTGTCATTGAACAAGCCCTGCAGTGCCATATTGAGCTATGGTCAATTGCTCGCCCTTTCTATTATATGAATGATAATATCCTAAAACTCCAATACCACCACTTTTTACAGGGAACCCATTAATTGCTAAATCTTTTTTTGTTATTCTATTCCCTCTTACTATTTTCGCAATTTCACTTAGTTTTTTAAAAGTTATGACTTTATTATTTTTTAATAACTCTTCAAATAACTTCATTATTCTTCACCTTCAAGTTCAGCAATGATTTTATCAATTTCGTTACGTAAAACAGATTGACGAGCAACAATTTCTTTAAGTTCTGCATTAAGTTTTTTGATATCAATAACTTCTTTTGTATCTTCTTTTTCAACATATGAATTTACAGAAAGGTTGTAATCATTATCTCTAATTTGGTCATATGAAGTGATTTTAACAAAGTTTTGTAAGTCTTTTCTTTTGTTGTATAAATCTAAAATATGTGCGATATTTTCCTCTGTAAGTTTGTTTTTCTTAGATTTTTTAACAAAGAAACTTGATGCATCAATAAATGTGACATCAGTATCTTTTCTATTCTTTTTAAGCACTAAAATGCAAGTTGCAATTCCTGTTCCGAAGAATAAATTATCAGGAAGTTGGATAATTGAATCAACAAAGTTATTATCAATTAAATATTTACGAATTTTTTGCTCAGCTCCACCACGATACATAATTCCAGGGAAGCAAACAATAGAAGCCACTCCTTCTGAAGATAAGTTATTTAAAGCGTGAAGCACAAAAGCTCAGTCAGCTTTTGATCTAGGAGCAAGCACACCAGGACCAGTAAAACGTGGATCATTAATTAATGTTTTATCATTTTTGTCATTTCAGCTAATTGAATATGGAGGGTTAGAAACAATTACATCAAAGAATGTATTTCATTCTTTTGGATGTGTTAATGTATCATCGCAGTAAATGTGAAACTTGTCAAAATCCATATCATGAAGGAACATATTCATTCTACAAAGGTTGAATGTTGTAACATTAATTTCTTGTCCATAAACACCACTAGTGATGTTTTTAGCACCTAAAATCTTAACCGCTTGTAAAAGTAGTGATCCTGAACCAGCACACATGTCATAAACATTTTTAACTTGTTTTTTATCACCAATTGCTAATTTAACAAGCAAGTTACTTACTTCTTGAGGTGTAAAGTATTCACCACCACTTTTACCAGCGTTTGATGCATACATACCCATTAAATACTCGTAAGCATCACCGAAAACATCAATTGAATTATCTTTTAAGTTTCCAAGGTTCATGCTTTGAATTCCTTTTAAAAGCTTTACAAGGATGTTATTTCTTTTAGGAACTGTATCACCTAATTTGTTATTATTTACATCAAAATCTTGGAAAAGACCCTTAAAATCATCTTCGCTATCTTTCCCTCTTGAAGAGCGTTCAATCGAATCAAAAATTCTTTTTAAAGTTTCATTTAAGTTTTCATCATATTCTGCATTTTTAACAACATTAACAAAAAGATCTTTGCTTTCAATGAAAAACCCTATTTCTCTTGCTATTTCATTTTTAGCTTCTTCAGGAATTACTCCTTCATATTTTTCATAATCAAAATCTGTATCACCAGCTTCAGCTTGTCTGTTGTTAAATTCTCTGACCATTTTTTCAGAAAGAAAACGATAAAACATTGCGCCAAGGACATAGTTTTTAAAGTCTCATCCATCAACACTTCCTCTAAGTTCATCGGCTATTTTTCAAATACTTGTATGTAATTCATTTCTTTCTAATTCTTTTTTGTTATCCATAATTTTCACCTCCTAAGATACTAAAATATTTAATATAAATATTCTACCTTATTTAAGACCCTTTGGTTTGCTTAAGTTGTTCTTTTCAGTATTTAGAATAGAAGCTATTTTCTTTATCTTTTTAAAATATGAAGATATAAATTTCAAATACACGTATAATCAAGTGTTATTTAAAAGTCAAACAGTAAATTGAATAACAAAAAATGTTTTCTGCTTGCTAGTATAGAATTTATGCTAGTAACTGAGAAATAAATAAGTTTGCACCTTTCCCACTTAGTAGCATAAAATGATTTAGCTTAATTTTTATGCTACTAAGTGGGAAAGTCATTCAAAAATAGACTTTATTTTTGTTATTTTACAATTAGCAATATTTAAATTATTTCTAATTACTTACTACCCTTTCTGCCTGCTAGCATAAATTTATTTAGGTATTACTTTTACAAGTTAAGGTAACAAAAAATTCAAATATATCTAAAAAATAGACATATTTGAATTTTGAATATTTTAAGTTACAATGATGGAAGTTATTTTGCATCTTTTTTCTGAAAGTATTTTTTTACAATTGGAGCTACTTTTTCTCCATAAAGCTCAATTGCTTTTAAAGTATCTTGATGTGGCATAGATCCAACTGGAAGATGAAGCATAAAGCGATCAAGTTCAAGACCTTCCATAATTCTGATGATTTTTTCAGCTACTTTTTCAGGGTTACCAGCAAAAATTGCTCCTTGTAAACTTGTTTCATTATCATATTGTTCTCTAGTTAATTCTCTTCAATGATCACGATCTTTTGCAATTGAATCTACTAATTCTTTGGTTGGGATAAAATAATTATCTTTGGCTTTTTGATCATCTTCTTCAATTCATCCTCAAGAATGAGCGGCTATTTTCATATCTTTTGGATCATGTCCAAAAGATATTCAAGCTCTTTTGTAAATATCGACTAACGATTTAAATCTAAGTGGGTCTCCACCAATTGTAGCAAAGACAATTGGAAGACCTCTTTTAGCAATATTTACTACTGAAACAGGATTTCCACCGGTAGCTACTCAAATTGGTAATTTTTCTTGAGTAGCTCTAGGATAAACACCTTTGCCATATACTGAATGAGTAAGATTTCCATGTCATACTAACTTTTCATTATTATTAATTTCAGTAAGCATATCAAGTTTTTCTTCAAAAAGAGCATCGTAATCTTTAAGACTATAACCAAAAAGTGGGAATGATTCAGTAAAAGAACCTCTTCCAACCATAATTTCGCTTCTACCATTACTTAAAGCATCTATTGTTGAAAAATTTTGATAAATCCGAATTGGATCTGAAGATGAAAGAACAGTAACCGCACTTGTAAGGCGAATGTTTTTGGTTTTTACAGCACCAGCTGCAAGAACAATTTCAGGAACTGAAACAGCAAAATCTTCTCTGTGGTGCTCTCCGATTCCGTAAATATCTAAACCTACTTTATCAGCAAGTTCAATTTCCTGTACTAAGTTCTGAATTCTTTCTGTATGTGAAATAGCTTTATTTGTATTTTGCAACTTGGTAGTTTCACCAAAAGTTGAAATTCCTAATTCAATTTTTTTCATAATCTACCTCTTAAATTTATTTATTATTTTGTCAATTTTCTTTTGATATTTATTAATAAGTTCCTTATCTGAAAGCTTCTTATTTTTCTCTAAATTTAACCCATTAATTTCTAGAGTTAAAACCTTTTTAACTCTTAAAAATTTTCATATTTGTTTAATTCAATTTCGTGCTGAAGATCATTTGTATCAAGCTTTTTTAGAACCTCTGGTAGTTATAATTAAAACATCTAAATGAGTTAAATTTCCCTTATTTTGTGAGTTAGGAAAATCACTATAATTAAATGTTTCTTTAGCAACTAAAATTGAATCTAGAAAGTTTTTTACCACTGGAGATGGACTAAAATTAATTTCTGGAGTAAAAATGATTAATTTATCAGTTTCTCTAAGAATGTTTATTCACTTTAATGAATCAACTAAATTGTAGTAATTGTGAGCGTTATTTGAGTTTAAAATTGTACCAACATGAGTGCCATTTAAATCAATTTCTGTAATTTGAGATTTTCCACTTTTTCTCAAATATTCTTTTTTAATGTAATTCATAAATTGATTTGAAATTGAAGTTTTATTTTTACTAATTAGCCCATTTAAAAATAGTATCTTTTGCACAAAAAACTCCTTTTTGTTATTTTTTTTGAATTAAAAACGCATTTTTTCATTTCTGCAAATAATTATAAGACTAAAAAAATAAAAGTCAAATATTTTTTAGCAATCAAAGTGTTTAACTGATAAAAATAACATTTGTGGAACAAATTTTTCCATACTTTTCCACAAAATGACAGAATTTTTTATTCTGGCGCACTATATTTGTAAATTTCTCTTTATTTCAGGTGTCATTTTGTGCAAAAAGAAGAAAAAAGGCCATTTTTTCAATCAAAAAATACATTTTCTTTTTAATGTGGATATTTTCCCCGCAAATATCCGTTCTAAAAAAAAAAAAAAAACTTAAAGTAATATAATTTAAACATAAATATATAAAAGTAAATTTTTCCCCTATAAAAATACAAAAAAACACATTTTTAAAAAATTTTATATATTTAAAAGAGGTACATAATGATTAGAGCAAAAAGAAACAAACTTTTAAAAGGTCTTTTGGTTTTTAGTGTTTCGCTTGTTACTGCTGCTATAACTACCTCGTCAATTTATTTAACGAGACAAAAAAGCGATGTAGATAAACAAAAAGGAATAGAAGATGAAATTGTAACACCTACACTAGTTGATGGTGTTTTAATTTTAATTAAACCTGAAAATAGATCACTTGGAGATCAAAACATTGAACAAATTCAAAAAACAACAATTAACTTAGTTACATTACTTCCTAATGAAGAAAAGAAAGTTCTTGTAAGTTTTGAAATTGAAACAACTAAAAATGAAGAAATAACAATGGATATTTCAGATAGAATTCCTGAAAATTATGAAATTGATCCTGAATTAAACAAAAATTTTGAAGGATCAAAAATTGTTGTTAAGATCGGTCAAGTAAATGAAATTTATCTTAAAGAAATTAAATCTATTCCTACAACTGTTTTTGAATTCTATAACGGAGAGAATAAAATTGGTTCTTCTGTTTCGTTTACAATTGGAGAGAAAGAAGAGTTAATTAGACAATATAAAACACAAATTCCTGAAGGGTATAAACTTCAAACTAATGCAGATGGTGAAACTGTAGAACCTGAAATTAATTTAGGAGAGCTTAATAAAATTCAAATTGAGCCAATTCATAAAGAATATAGAACTACAATCATCTATAAAGATAAACAAAATAATGTTATTCATACACAAAAAGATATTATTACTTTAGATGATGCTAAAGTTAACCCTAGAAATTATTTACCACAAGGTTATGAGTTTCTTGAAGATGCTCAGCAACAACAAAGTGTTGCTGAACTTCCTGCTGGTAAAACATATACTTTCTTGATTAAAAAGACTGTAAAAGTACACACTACAGTTGTAAGTTATCAACTTGATGGTGTTCAAAAAGCAACGCACACTTTCACAACTTATGGTGATAATAGTTCTATAACACTTGAACAACTTAAAAAATTCAAGCCAAATAATTTAGAAATTAAAAAAGATTATAGCACTTCTTCAATTGTTATTGGGAGTTCAAATAACATTGTTCCACTTGAAAAACCTAGATTAAAAAACACTACTAGATTAATTTTTAAAGAAAAAGAGCCATTGAAAGTTGTGCAAGATATAAGTATTACTGAATTTGAAGATGTACAAATTTCGCTTAGTTCATATATTCCAAGCGGTTATAAATTAGCAGATGGTGCTTCATCTGATATTCGAAGAGGACAAGACAATACCTATTTTGTAGAACTTATTGAAAAACCTAAACCTAAACCAGAACCAAAACCTGAGCCTACTCCGGTTGTTCCTAAAGAAGAAAAAACTCCAGAAATTACAGAGATTATTTCTGAAGGTGGGACACTTATTAATCCTGAAAATGAACGTTACGAAAAACCAACTACAATGCCTAACGTTGAAAGAGGTGCAATTTCAGGAGAGCTTCTAAAAAGCCAAAAAGCTAAAATACAAAGTATTAAAAATATTCTTTCTAAATTATCTTCTGATCCAAATTACAAATTTAACGCAGAGGATTTAAGACCTATTTACGATACTTCTCATCTTTCATCAGATGATGCTAATTTATTCTTTGAGAGATTATCTAAGCTTCTTAATGGTGCAACTTTAAAAGAATTAGGAACAGCTACCGCATTCCCATATCCAGATTTAACAGCTGAACAGCAAAAAATTAGTTTTCAAAATCAAATGAATGCATATTTAAAAAACGCTGATGAATACTTGGCTAAAGGACAAATTTTAGTGTTTGGAACAGATTTTACCAACCCATACCCAAGATGAGGTTTTGCTTCAGATGATGATAACCCAGCTTATGTAAGACAAAAAGAACTTGCTAAAAAACGTGGTTTTGCTCACAGTGGTACAAATGCAAAATATGGAAGAAATGGTGATCAACTTTCTAAAGGTGATTATCCAGGATGAAGTAAAAAACAATCAACTGATAGAAAATACTATTCAAATGGAAAACCACCTGCTTGAAAAACTGATTCAAGTGGAAGACAATGAATTGGTGATGGCGGAATTTCTGTTTGAGAATATACACCAAATGATGATAACTTCGAAGGACTTAAACAAGGTAAACAAAAAATGGCATTTATGGACGCTTCTAACCCTAATGCTGTTAGAGATATCATTTCCTTTTTAAAGAAAAACCCAGAAATCACTGGTTTATTTATCAAAAACATTGGTACAAAAAATCCAGATCAAGATATTACAGATATTTTAAGAAATATTCCAAGTCAAATCAAAAACTTATCATTAGGATTTGATACTCAAAAAATTCTAGGACTTGGAGAACTTAGAAACAAAACATTTACTCAAGTTGAACTTCTTACAAGCCTTAGAAATGCAGATGATAACATTGGTGATGCATCATTACCTAGATATAACTATGGATGAGGAATTGATCCAATTGCGTTCCAAAATGTTTCTTATGTAGCTCATGATTGAACAGCTACTAAAGGATGAGATAATCAAGGATCATCATCTGTTTATTATGGACCAATTCAATTTAATGTTATTCGTCCAGGTAAAGATACAAGCTGAGAGGATGTGAAAAAAGGATTTGACTTAGTGCTTGATACCAAAAAAGATTGAAGAGTATTTAATGGTCAATTTGGTGATCAAGGTTACCCAATTAAAATCGATCTTTCAGAAACCCAATTTACTTCACTTAAAGAAATTAATCTTAGAAAACACAAATTTAGAGTTATTAAATTGCCTTCAAGTGGTTCAAAATTCACTTTAAATATTGCAGATTTAGGTAAAGCTCAATACAGCACAATCTTAGCTGCTTGAGGACCAACAGAAAAACCTAAAATTCTTTTCGGAGATGAAAGAACAAATCAAGTTTATTTAAAAGGAACTCTTTCAGATCTTAGATCTGGAGGTAAATGAGTGCCTGAATTACAAGCTCTTTTAATTGGTATGAAAAACATTGGAACTGTCAAAACAATTATTGTAGATAGTCAAGATGTTCTAAATGTAATTAAAAACTCAGGAGCATGAGATTCTTCATTCACAATTAAATTAGCTTCAGAAAGCAATTCAAACCAAGGAGGTTTTGATTTTGACTAATACTAACACAATTCCCCAACGTAAGATTTTTAGTCAACAAATGGTTAAGAACATTTACAAAAACTTAATTTTATTAATTCTTTTTGTAGGTATTTTATTTACATTATTTACATTTTCGAACTATGTAGGTAATGACATTGTCAATGCAAAGTCAAACGATGTCTTTGTAGGCTATGAAAATCTTTTCAATTTATCAAACCCAGTTTTTAAAAGCAGAAACTTTGCAATTATTTTTAATTTCACCATATTAATAACTGCATTTATTTATGGTGTCTATAGTGGTTATCGAGTTTGAAGATACTCTTTAAAAAATACCTATAGTTATGCTTTTTCAGTAGTTTTTGTAATTGTTGCTATTGCTTCAATTATTCTCTTAGCTATTGATCCAATTAATTATGAAACTGATCCACAAAACTTAATTATCAAATCTGTACCAATTATTGTTTTACTACTTATTAGTTGTGTATTTGAGTTTCTGTTATTTAATAATAAAAGAAAAATCTCACCTTCAACAATGCTGCTTAATGTTTCATTTTTTGCATCAGCACTTTTAAAATTATTTTTAACTATTATCGGTTTTGTTCTTCTTTATTTATTTGTTTCTGATGTTAAAGTTAGTGCAAATGAAAAAGCAATTGATTATCTTTTCTTTTCAGGTAAAAATGAAATGTTTAAAAAGATCGATTATGCTTTAAATACTAATGCAGGTGGATTAAGTTTCTTATATCACTTTGTGCTAATTACCATTGCACTTGCAGCGATTTTCTTATCAATTTATCCATATTTCTTTGGTTCATATCTATTAAATAGAAGAAAAAATATTTATAAAGATTTAACTAAAATTGCTTTAGTTTCTTCATTTGCAGTTCTTATTTTCGCTTTAGCAAATGTAACTAAAAGTGTTGAGCAATCAAGTTTTGTTGTTAAAAATAGCATTTCTCACATTGGTTATTTATCATTTAGTGCAGTAGCTGTTATTATTATTGGAAGCTACATTGCAATTACAAAGTTTTTCAAAAATCAATTAAATCATTACAACATTGATAGTTTCTTACTTGCTTTAGCTTTACTGACCCCATTTAGCATTGCAATTATTTTAAGAACCATTAATTTTGACAAATTTAACAATTACATTATTTTAGTTTTACTTTCATTATTTGTTTTAGTTTTATTTGTGTACCAAAACTTTAACAAAACAACATTAAATAAAAATAATCACACTATTTTTGCAATATCTTTATTACTACTTAGTTTAGGAATATTCTTTGAAGTAGTAGATGCATTTATGATTGAAAAAGGAAATCACTTACTTTCATCAATTTTCATCTTAATTCATCTTTCAGATATTTTATTGATAACTAATTTAGTTTTCATTTTTGGACTTGTAATTACAAGACTTTATGGATTATTCAAACTATTTTATTTCATCAAAAAAGTAGCATCAAAAAAATTAAAATTAAAAAATGTTAACTAAGGAGGTTTTCAATGCCAATTTTCAAAAGAAAAACTAAAACACTTGCACCTGAAGTCCAAGCATATCATGACATGATATTCAAAAATTATCATAATGCTAAAGCTGATAAATTCATTTCCAATGAAGCTTTTATCAATCAAGTTCTTATTATTGCTAACTTGAATAAAAAAGATGAGCTTTGAAAAAAATACTACCACCAAGGATATGAGCAATTTATAAACAAAAACGAAATTCGCTTTAAAAATTTCGTTTTAACCTACGAAAGAGACTTGCGTTTTGATTTGAATAATTTAGTGCCAACTATTAAGAACGTAACAAATCCAAAGGTTATTACCTTTAACTTTGCAAATTCAGATCTTGAAGCTGAAGCTGCATTATTAGAATGCTTCAATAAAGTTCTTGTATCGTTTTTAGAACAAGGGTACAATGTTGAAATATTCCCTGATGTGATTTTAACTTTTGATAAAAATTTAGATAAACTTACTGTTTTATTTAGTGAGAATTTTGTAACAGATGCACATCAAGAAAATTAAATCGAAACTTGTTAGTTTATCCAAATTAATGAAAATCGTTGAATCAAAGAAAAACATTACTTTGATTGACATTTTAAAATTATCAAAAAGAATCAGTATTTATTATGAAAGAGCAATTCAATCAAAAGACATTGTGCAAACACTTTTAGAAGATCACAATGTTGATTCCCCACTTTTAGATTTTAGTGCCCTTGTGTCGAAAAAAAGCTTTTTTAACAAGTTTAAAAAAGTTGCAGCTAAAAAAACTATTTGAGTTTATATAACTGAAGAAGAAAAATATTCAACTAACTCATACTTTAAACACGAAAAATCACTTCAAGAATTTTTCAAAGAAGGTGATTTAATGATTGCTATTGGAGCTAGAGCAATTAATTTTGCTACCCAAAACGGTTATCCAATTCTTTTTAAATCAGACACTAATGATTTAGATCGCCTTGCTAACACTCTTCCAGCCTTAATTGAAAGTTACTATCAAAATTATGGATTCCATAACCTTAGATTTGTGCTTAACTCATCAAAAGTTAAAAATTCATATTTAGATGTGCTTCCAATGGAGTCGTTGAATTTTAACTTAAATGTTAAAAATCTTGATTTAGAAGCAACTATTGATATTAAGAAAATGAATATCTACCCAGATATTAAAGAATTTATTGAAACTGAAATGATTGCTTATCTTACTTACATTTTCTATACTTTGCTTAATGAATCAGCTTTAATTTACTTAAAATACAAACTTGTTGCTCAAAACCAAAAAATTAACGATCTTGAGAAAAGATTCAAACAAACTAAGCTTTATATGCTTAGAGGAAAACGTGAATTAGAAATTGAAGAACTTTCTCTTTTAAGTAAGAAAAAAGACTTGCTACATGAAAAAGGAGAAACAGTTAATGAATAAAATTACACTAAAATTTGTCTCTGAATCTTATGAAGTTTCAAAAATGCAAATTACCAAATTAGAAATTAACAACGATCTAAAAGATTACTGAGTTACATTTAAACCGAATTCAGTAGCAAGTTTAAGAAAAGGATTTTTAAAAATTACCTTTAAAGATGAATCTAATTCAAAAGAAAAAGTTCGCTATTTAATTTTAAATAATCCATTTTTGATTTATTTAGACAATCAAATCGAACTTAGATACAAAGGTAAATTACAATTTTACATCCACCAAAGTTTTGACAAAGCAAGCTTAAAAACAATGATTAAACAGCTCAAAGAGAAAAATAATCAACTTAATTTAATTAAGGCTTACCAAGAAAATAATATCCATTTTTATGACAGCTTTGAAGCTTCTAAATTAAATGATGAAATTTTCTATCAAAGCGCACTTCTTAACTTTGAACTTATCAAGGAGGAAAAATAATGAAGCACAAAAAAACTAAATTATTTTTAGGTTCATTAGCTCCAGTTGTTATTTTTCCTACTATTTTAAGTCTTTCAGCTACTGGAGAAGCTGCAGCTAATGGTAATAATCCTTCAGATCCAAATGCCCCAAGCAAACCAACTTTAGACCCAAAATTTGATACTTTCGGTGATGAAGTTAATAAAATTACTAAAAGCAAACTTTCAACATTAATTGATGATAAGATTTTAGAATTTAGAAGAAAAGCTCAAGATCTTGTTAAAACTTCAGCTGCTTCTTCAAATGATATTATCAAAGGAATTTACCTTCAAAAAGTTGCTGATTATTTAGAAAATAATCGTGACAAAATTTTAGAAAACCCAACAGAATATGGTTTAAATATTGTTTATCCAAAAATCATTTCATTAAATAAAGATCTTTACACAACTACTGTCATTTATGAGGGAAATGAATATACCAACATTAAATTTGGACTTACAGCTTCATATCCTTCAGATGAAATTATCCCAAGTGCAACTGAAGATAAAAGTCTTAATACAACAGATTTAAGCACTCTTAGAGAGAAAACTTATACCTATTATGATAATTTAACTTCAGAATTTGAAGATGTTTTTGCTAATGCTAAAGACATTCCGACACTTGCATCTAAAGAAAGTGGAAACGATAATAACAGAGATATTACAAAAATTTGTTATGATTCTGATCATAATGGAATTAACATTTCACTTCCAGAAGGATACAAATCGTGAGATGAATATATCCGTTCAAAAGTTGTTAAACGTTTTACAGCTTTTGACTTACTTCAAAACTCTAGTGACGAAGAAGAAGAGCAAGATGACCCATACCCACCTATTACTGATGAAGAAAAGCCAAATGATCCGCTTGAAGAATCAGAGCTTAGATTCGTGCCTCAACTTTCCCCAATTCTTAAATATGAATTTTTTGATTTATATAAAGACAAAATTCAAAACGAATCTAAATATCAAGAACTAGTATCTGAAAGTTCAAAAGATATCAATCGTTTTAATAACAGTTTTTACTTTGATAATCCAATTTTCACAAGATATGAATACAAAATCGAATCATTAGCAATTGAAAATATTACAGAAAATTCTGTTTCTAAATCTGTTTTAGTAGCTAATGTAAAAATTATTGATTCATTAAATGTTGGTAATACACGTATATATAAAACTAATTTTGAAATATCAGCAGATAAAGAAACATCTTTAAGTAGAGAAGCTGCAAGAAACTTAATTACTGCCACATACAAAAGATTTTATGATGCCCTTGGAATTGGTGAAAGAATTCAAATTAAAAGACTTGGAAACAAAAGTTTAGTTACAACCGTTTACAATATGATTGTTGCTTCAAATAATTTAATTAAACCATCAGAAGCAAATGATAAATTTGAAACTAAATATTTTGACTTAATTAAAAAGTACAAGTATCTTCAATACAATCTTGTAGGAGAAAATCGCAAGAATATTCTTCCTGAAGGAGAATATCGGACAGAACTTCTTAACCTATTTTTAGGTTCTCTAGATCGTTTAACATTTAGTGTTAATAAATCAGAATTAAACAATAACCAAAGTGCAACCGGATATGGATACTTTGAATATTTAGTAGTAACATACAAAAAACTTGCTTTAAAACTTAAAGAAATTATGGACGAAACAAGAATGAGCATTGTTAAGTCAAACTTTAAAGCATTTAATTTAGATTTAAATGTTTTAGAACAAGGGTTTAAAACACTTAATGATGATTTAGATCTTATCAGTGGAGTTGTAAATTCAAGCAGCTTTAGCATTGAGAAAAAATTTGATCATTACGTAAATATTTTGGATCAGCTCCAAAAAACACTTGTAAATCTTAGTATTTTAACCACTAAAGAATCACTTGATCCAGAACAAACGAAAAGTGATGGAGATAACCCAAGCAAAAAATTTGTGAAAGCTTACAATGAGTTAAATGAGACTAAAGCAATTGCTAAAGAAACTAAAAAAACAGTTACATCTCAAGTTATTGGTGGTATTTTCAGTTTCATTGGTCTTATCTCTTTAATTAGCTGAGCTATCTTAAAATTATCAAAAAACAAAAAAATCAAATTAAGTAGAAAAAACAGCATTATCTTATTTAGTGTATCTACTTTAACTTTCATATTAGGAATTACTTTAATTATCCTAAGTTTAATCGGAGGAATTTTATAATGAAAAAACCAATTATTACAGCGATATTTGATTATGTCGTAGAGTTAAGTGGAAAATTTAATTATGCACAAAATCAAATTTTCCAGCTTAAAAATGAAAAGCAAAATACACAAATGATGCTTATTTCTGCTACTGAAAATCGTGCTTTTTGTCTTGCTAACCAAGGTCTTAGTGAAGTTGTTATTGGATCTGAAGTTGAACCAATTCCTTTTAGTGATGTAGTTAAGACTCCAAGCGATATTTATGGAAAAATCATCAACATCAACGGTGATATTCTTTATCCTGCATCAGCAAAATACTCAGGAACATATTTAGAAGCAAGCCACAACATTTTTAATAGCAATAACACCCTTTTAGATTATGAGCCACTTAAAGAGCAACTTTACACAGGATACATTAACATCGATTTACTTATTCCAATTGGTAAAGGTCAAAGAGAACTTATCATCGGAGATCGTAAAACTGGAAAAACCCAAATTGCTTTAAATACTATTATTAACCAAAAAGACCGTAATATCAAGTGTGTTTATGTCGCAATTGGTCAACAACAATCACAAATTTCTGCTGTGTATAAAATCTTAAAAGAACATGGAGCAATGGATTATACCGTTATCATTGATGCTTCTTCATCAAATCCGTATGAACAATTTTTAGCTCCATATGTTGGAATGGCACACGCTGAAAATATTTCAATGAATGATGATGTGTTAATTATTTTTGATAATTTAACTAACCACGCTAATGTTGTGCGTGAAGTTGCTTTATTAATTAACAAACCAGTTGGGAAAGAAGCTTTCCCTGGTGATATGTTTTACAACCACTCAAAATTACTTGAAAGAAGTGGGAAATTTAGAAACAGAAAATCAATTACAGCAC
Source organism: Mycoplasmopsis gallinacea (assembly GCF_900660495.1). NCBI lineage: Bacteria > Bacillati > Mycoplasmatota > Mycoplasmoidales > Metamycoplasmataceae > Mycoplasmopsis > Mycoplasmopsis gallinacea. Next base: position 871,692 of record NZ_LR214950.1, read on the forward strand.
TTCCAATTATTCAAACAGTTGAAAATGACATTACTTCATTAATTGCTTCAAACGTTATTTCAATTACTGACGGTCAAATCGTTACAAATAGTGAACTTTTTGCTCTTGGTAAAATCCCTGCTGTTGATATTGATTTATCAGTTAGCCGGATTGGTGGAAATGTCCAAAAATCATACATTGCTCGTGTAGCTTCTGAAATTGGAAAATTATACAAATCATACAAAAGACAAATTAAACTCGCATCATTAAAATACGATTTAAATGATGATATTAGCCAACTTATTTCAAATGGTACTTTAGCTGAAACAATGTTTATCCAAAAAGGAATTTCAAGCTATTCTGAAAAAACAATGTTTTTAACTTCTAAATTAATTACTTGAGGAACTTTAATTGGAGTTAAAGACATTCAACTTGCTTTAAAATTTGTTAACTTATTCATTGAAAAAGATAGCCTTGCTAAAGAAATTTTTAACAACCTTATTAACAATAAACAAAGAAGTGATTCACTTGCTAAAAACTTCTTTAAATTTGCTTTAAATGAATTTTCAAAATTTAACAATTTAAATTGAAACATTCAAGTTAGTGAAAGTTTTGCACCACTTGATAAACAAATTCTTGTTTCAATTTCAAATGAAATTAAGGAGAGTAAATAATGAGTGCAAAAATTACTAAAATCTGATCTGATGTTGTTGAAGTAACTTTTAAAGATGAAGTGCTTCCAAAAATTAATCATGTTTTAACTACAGCTGATAATTCATCATCGCTTCTTGTTAAAAAGATTATTAACGATTCACAACTTTTAGCTATTATTGTTGAAAGTAATGAAAATTTAGTTATTAACCAAGAAATTATTTCAACTGGAAAATCATTTATGGTACCAGTTGGTGCAAAATCAAAAGGGCAAATTTTCAATATTTTAGGAAAGTCGCTAACAAGTGATAAGAAAGATTTCACTTTTGTTGAAATGGATTCTACTATTGTTACTAATTCAGATTATTCATTTGAACCGGTTATTTTAGAAACTGGAATTAAAGCTATTGACTTTTTCATTCCGATTTTAAAAGGAGCTAAAGTTGGTATTTTTGGTGGAGCTGGAGTTGGTAAAACAGTTTTAATGAAAGAGATGATTTTTAACCTTTCAAAAAACCAAGAACGAACTTCATCAATTTTTATTGGTGCTGGTGAGCGTTCAAGAGAAGGGGTTGAACTTTACAATGATCTTAAAGAATCTAACTTAATGAATAGCTCAAGTATGTATATTGCTCAAATGAATGAACGTGCTGGAACAAGAATGACAATTGTACCAATTGGAATTACAGCTGCTGAATACTTAAGAGATAAAAATAAAGAAAATGTTCTTTTATTTATCGACAACATTTTCCGTTTCTTACAAGCTGGAAGTGAAACCTCAGTTTCTCTTGATAAAAAAACCTCAATTGGTGGATATCAAGCGACTTTAAATACTGATATTTCACAAGTTGAAAATAGACTTTTCAGCAATGAAAATGGAGCTATTACTAGCTTCCAAACTGTCTTTTTACCAATGGATGACCTTTCAGATCCTTCTGCTGTTGCTGTTTTTAGCCACCTTAATGGTTCACTTGTGCTTTCTCGTGATGTAGCTTCTAAAAACATTTATCCGGCTTTTGATCCACTTGAATCAACTTCAAGTAGCGTAGATCCAACCATTATAGGCCAAAGACATTATGATGCTATTATGGCAACTAAAAAAATCTTACAAAGATATAAAGAGCTTGAAGATGTTATCTTAATTTTAGGGATTGACGAGCTTGATGATGAATCAAAAATCATTGTTAAGAAAACCTTACAACTTCAAAATTTCTTCTCGCAATACTTCTTCATGACTGAGCATTTCACTCATGAAAGTGGTGTTTATGTGCCACTTGAAGAAACTATTTCTTCAGTTGAAAGAATTTTAAGTGGTGAATTTTTAGATGTACCAGCTGAAAAATTCTTATACATTAAATCTGTAGATGACATTTCAAATATTAAGGAGTAATTTATGAAAAAACCAATTTCATCAAAACTTCTTTTATCGCTTTCAGGGATGTCTTTAGTAGCTTTATCAGGCGCTTGTTGTGGTAGCTGTACTGAGCAACAAAGCGCAAAACCCAAACCTAAACCGCAAAATCCAGGTGGAGAATTTGTTGATCCTTCAAATGGCGGAAATTCTGAATCAGATGGAAAAGCTATTGTATATGAAGATCATGGCAACATGGCTGGACCTGGTCTTTCAAATCAAACTAATCCACAAACTGGTAAATTAGAAATTCCAAATCCTACTATTTTACCTAAATATGAAAATGCTTTTGGTTTTAATGATGATACGCTTGAGTATCCAAACCCTGATCAAATTGGTCTTACTAATTACAATAAATATGAAAATATTTATTTAAAAGAGCTTATAAATCACTTAAATATCGATAGCTATATGCCTGAATATGAAAAGTATGATTCAACCTTTATTTCTAATTTTAATAGCAAATCTAAAGAAACTTATCAACCATTTTTTAGAGACGCTTTCTTGAAAAACTTTTCAGTTCCAGATCCAACTAATTCATTCTTGATTTTAAACCCATTACGTCACGATCTTAAACGTGCATATTATGATTCATATGCTAATGACCGTGGAAAACCAAGGTATTTAGCTAATGAGCATTATAAAAATGCTGCTTTAGAAACTTTTGAGATTAAGTTTAATAACGTCAACACAGTAATTGAAAATGGTAGAAACGGAGACTTTAGAGGTCAATCAGCAGGTAGATTATTTAACGGAACTGGTTGAATTTTAGATTATGTACCAACTGAAGACGGTACATATCCAACAAAATGATACATCGCAACAAACTTGCACGTTGTTATGCCTTTTAGAAAAGCAAACGAAAGTGGTGAGCCATATAGCAACCCTGCAAAAAACGCAGAGGAAGCTGAAAATTTAAGAAGATGAAATGTTCGTTATAATCAGATGCAAGAAGAATATGAAGCAGCTGAATTAAAAATGAAAGAAATTAAGCTTAAAATAGGTGAAAGTAGTAAAGAATACCAAGCTTTACTCAATAAATATACCATTCCTGAAAATGCAACTCCTTCAGAATGAATTATTGAATATAACGAAGTTATTAAAGCTAAAAAAGCTGCTGAAGCCGAAGTGTATGGAGAAACAATTTCAATTACTTTAAACAAATTTAGAACCGATGTTCCTTTAAGAAAAGAACTTTCTCCTAATGATTGAGATCCTAGAATTGATTCACTCACCATTTTCCCAAATCAAGTAAAAATTGTTTATGCAGCAACTGACTTTTTAAATCAAAGTCCAAAAGATTATTTATCTTCAAATGATCCAAATTATAATTATGAAGAAATGGTTGATTTTGCTATTTTAGAAATTGATTTTGCAAAACAACCAATTGATGAATGAGAAAAAGCGCTTGGATATAATCAAGTTGTAGCTGATGGAACAAAAACTTTCTTTAAAGTAGAAAGTGTCCAAAAATTAGCTGAAGATATGACTAATGATTATGCTGGTTCAAGAAGTACGCTTAATTCAAAAATGGCTAACTACGATGTTTTAACTGATTATGACAGACTTGCTAGCGAAAAAGTTATGGTTCGTGATGGTGATGAAGAAAAAGAGGTAAGTAAAATCAACGTTAACTTTGTTGCTGTTGGATTCCCAAGAAGTGATACCGATTATGATTTAAATACTTCTTCTCTTGAACCAGATCAAAACCCACTTTACACAGCAAGTTTATGAACAAATAAACCTAGATCAAATGATAAGGGTGTAGTGGAGTATGGACATTCACTTTCTAAAAACTTTGCTTTTAGAAACTTTGTTAATAAACCAGGGGTTACTGATTTAACTATTACTTTACCTATTTTTAACCGTCAAAAAAATGAACCATTTAGCGTTGAAGTTTTCAGAGATCCAAAATCAAGCTACCAAAAAGATAAATATATTACTTATGGACTTGGTTATATCCTTACCAATTGACAACCTATGGGTGGATCAAGTGGTAGCGCAATCAGAGATATTGATGGTAATATTTTAGCTGTTAACTTTGCTAGTGGTGATTCATTTGGTAATACCTTAATTAATCTTTCGCAAGCACTTAGAAGCAATGGTTATGATTATCAAGGTCAATATGGAAGATATAACCTTGAACAATATGACCTTATTTATGGTGGTGGTAAAAACCAAAAAACTTCATACCGTCAAGCTCTTGAAAAACTTTACGGTTCTAACTTTAAAACCAACTTATTCCCGCAAGGAACAAGTGTAATTCCAGATAAATACAAATTCATAAAATAGGAGGGATATGAAATTTTTAAAACTGTCAAAAAAAATTGCATCATCAATTTTAGTTGTCGCTCCTATGCCACTTATTTTAACTTCTTGTTATTCAACTGTTAATGAAGATAATTTAGATCATTCTGAAGATGCTTCAGTTTCATCAGCAATTGAAGTGCAAGTCAATAAGTTAAAAGAGCAAATTGTAGAAATTAGAACTCAAATTAACGAAGAAATTCAAAACTATAAATCTATCAATGATTCGTGAGATTCAAAAGAAAAAGAACGTCAAAATATCTTAAGTCAAATTAGCGATGTTGAATCTCAATTAAGGCTTTCAAAAAGTAAATATGAAACACTTCAAAGTCATCTTAAAAGAGAAATAGATAAGTTAGAAAAAGATAGCTCATTTAAAGCAAATTCTGCAGCAAAAGAACTGTTAAAAATAATTAAAGCAAATGTTGATTTAACTGAAGAGGATTATGCAACAATTAATAATGCTAGCTTAGTTGAGAAAGTAAAAAGTGTTTATGAACTTAGTGCTCAGGTAAGAGATTCTCGTAGAAATATTGCACTCAAAGAAGGTGAACTTCAAACACTAAAAGAAGGATATAACAAAACAGAAGATTCAATTGTTTTAGATTATTACAACCTTAGCAATATTTGGATTAACACAGTTAAAAATATTAATGAAATTCGAAGAAAAGAGCTAACCTTAAAAACTTTAAATAACCAAAGTGTTCTTAGTGAAAAAGACTCAAATGCTTTTGTTTTACAATTAAGAAATCTTGATCCTTTACCTACATTGCCAGGGGATATTTCGCCAAACCAGCCAATTGAAGTTCCTGAAATTCCTCCAATTGTTAATGCAATTGACCCGGGCAGTGAGCCTGAAGATGGAAGACCAATTGAAGTTCCTGAAGTACCTGAAATTCCAATTAATTTCCCTTGATTACAGGATTGATCAAAATTTAACAAGTATCCTTCTGAAGAGTTTATGGCTAAATTTGAGCCTTTAAAATCTCAATCAAGAAAAGAATGAATGTATGAAGAAATTTGAAAAAGAACTTTTTCATTTAAATATAAATTTCAAGAAAAAGAAGGTTCAATGCCACTTGAACCCGTAACAGGGACATCTTGAATTATCGATTACCACAAATATACAAATGCTCCAAATAAATATAAAATATTTATGGCAACAAACTTACACGTTTTAGAATTTTTTGGAAATGCTGGTGAAAGAGCCGCTGATTTAAATTATCAAGATCCTGCTGGTTTTAAAGTGGTAGATTTTGCTCTTGGAAGAACTGAGAGACAACCTGAATGGAATGATATTCCAAATAATTCATGAAGAGATAATTTATCTAAAAAAGGTTCAAACGTTATTTTTAGATATGGAAGTTCTAGTGGAATTTCAGCTCCTAAATTAGTTTATGCAGCTATTGACTTTATTAATGATCCACAAGCTTATAACGGTTTAAATCTAGCAGAACAAAAAAATCAGTTCTATGCACAAATCGAAGGATTAAAAACCGAAGTTGGAATAGATGCTTATAACAATGCTCGTTCATATGCTCAAAAATTAACAAAAATTCCTTACTATTCAGATTTTGGTATTTTTGAATTTGATGTAGATTTAAATGCTTCAAATATGGATCAAACACTAAAAAGTTGACTTACTGATGCTATTTTTGCATTAGAAGAATATGACGGAAGAAAAACATTGACATCTCCAAATAGAAAATATAATGACATTCCTTTTTTAGTTGTTGATTATATGAGTACATGAAAGAATCAATTATCTCAAGGGTATAGTAAATATACAGATGTTGCACTTTCAAATGCTAAAGATGTTTATATTGCCGGGTACCCAGTTAACAGAGTTCCTTACTGAATGCAAAATAATCCTACCGAAAGAAATAATGAAAATATAGATTACTTTAAATCACCAAAAAACAAGGATGCATTTGCTTTTTCAAGCAATGATTATAGTTCAAAAATGGAAAGTGGCAATCCATCAGTAAAACGTTTCTGAAACCGTCCTTTCTTAGATTTTTATGGACTTATTTACAACATCAAATTCTCATCACTTTACTATGGTTCTTCAGGTTCTGTAGTATACAATGAATTTGGTGAAGTAGTTGGTATTTATAGTGGTGTAAGTCAAAATACTAGTTTTGGTGATTTAATGAAACCAAGTAGTTTTACTCCATTAATTCAAGCTACAAATATTGAATTATCAAATGGAAAAATTTCTTATGCATATAATTTAATTGATGGAAGTGATAAAACTAAATATCCTAAACAAACAAATTCTTATCGAGAAAACCTAAGAAAACTTTATCCAAATGGATTTAGTGATGGTTCTAAAAGAACTAAAATTTTCGATGAATTTTAATAATTTAAACACCTTATTTAATAGGGTGTTTTTATATATCTTTGTTATATAGATGCATCTAGATAGTTACGATGAGGCAAACTCGCTATGTAGTTAATTTTCAAAAAAGGGCAATATTTTAAAAAACTACTACATAAATGTAATAAAATTTAAATATAAGTAGATTTTTTTAAAAACTACTACATAAATGTAGTAAAAATCAAAAAAACACGATTTTTTTAAAATTGACTACACGAAAAACAAGAGTAAGGAGAATAAATGAAAGAACATATTTTTAAAAGAGAAAAATATTTAAATAAATTAGTGTCAAAAATAGACAATCGTTTAATAAAGATAATAACCGGTATTAGAAGATGTGGAAAATCATATCTTGTTTTTAAATTGTTCAAAAACTATTTATTGTCACATAATTGAAACGAAGAACAAATAATTGAAATTAAATTAGATTTTTTTAGTAATATTAAATACCAAGATCCTAATGAATTTTTAAATTATGTATACTCAAATACTAAAAAAGATTCAAAATATATTCTCCTTGTTGATGAAATTCAATTATTAGGTAATTTTGTTGCTGTTTTAAATGAATTATCTGATAATGAAAAATATGATATTTACATAACTGGTAGTAATTCAAGATTTTTATCCAAAGATATAGAAACCGAATTTAGAGGAAGAGGGGATGTTATTAATTTATTTCCGCTTTCATTTAAAGAAGTTTGAGAAGTTCAAAAAGATAACAAAAGCATTGAAAAAATATGAGAAGAATATTTTTTATTTGGCGGAATACCCCTTGTCAATAAAATGGAAGATGATTATGATAAAGCTGAATATTTAAGAAGATTGTTTAATGAAACTTATATTAAAGATATTATTGAAAGAAATAACTTAACTAAGGCTTTAGTGATTAATCAACTTACTGATGTTATTGCTTCAAATATTGGTTCTCTCACTAATTTAAGTAAAATATGCAATACTTTTAATAGTGTCAATAAAACAAATGTAACTGCTCATACTTTAAGTAAGTATATTGAATATTTAAAGGACTCTTTTTTAATTGAAGAAGTAAATAGGTTTGATATAAAAGGTAGAAAGTATATTAAAAATATTTTTAAATTTTATTTTGTAGATCCAGGTCTAAGAAACACAAGATTGAATTTTAGACAAAATGAAGAAAATCATATTATGGAAAACATTATTTTTAACGAACTTAAAAATAGAGGGTACAATGTAGATGTTGGTCTTGTGATAAGTAGAAATGCTCAAGAATATAAACAATATGAAGTTGATTTTGTTGCTCAAAAACATAATCAAAAAATTTATGTTCAATCTGCGTTGAATTTAGATGATCCTTCAAAGTTGGCACAAGAAACCAATTCTCTTTTAAGTTTAAATGATTTTTTCAAAAAAATAGTCGTGGTAAAAAATTATTCAAAGACCAGAATTGACCAAAATGGAATTATATATATGGGGTTATTTGATTTTTTATTAAGTGAAGAATTGTAGGATAATGACTCAAAATGTGATTAACATTTTGAGTTTTATTGTAAGGAAGTTTGATTTTTTTGGTTCAACAAAACCATATTTTTATAAAAATTGTATATTTTAGAGTGCTTTTTTGTCAAATTTATTACAAATAGCACTCTAAACTAGACCTAATGATACGAAAGAGTATAATAAAAGTAAGGACATAAAGTTTTTTATGGCTATATTTCCTATATTTTTAAAACTTTGGAGGTCTTATGAAAGGTTTTGCAATGAAAAAAATTGGACAAGTAGGTTGAATTGAAAAAGATAAACCTAAATGTGGTCCAAATGATGCATTAATTAAACCGTTAGCTGTTGCTCCTTGTACTTCAGATATTCACACTGTTTATGAAGGCGGAATTGGAGAAAGAACCGATATGATTTTAGGTCATGAATTTTGTGGTGAAGTAGCTGAAGTTGGTAGCGAAGTTAAAGATTTTAAAGTAGGAGATAAAGTTCTTATAGCTGCTATTACACCTAATTGAAATAGCAAAGAAGCTCAATCAGGTTATCCTATGCATTCAGGTGGAATGCTTGCTGGATGAAAATTCTCTAATGTTAAAGACGGAGTTTTTGCTGAATATGTGCATGTTAATGATGCAGATGCAAATTTAGCACATATGCCCGAGGGTATGGATTATGGTGTAGCTTGCATGCTAAGTGATATGCTGCCAACTGGCTTTCACGCCGCTGAACTTGCAGATATTCAATTTGGTGATGTAGTTGCTGTATTTGGACTTGGTCCTGTTGGACTTATGGCAACGGCAGCTGTAAATTTAAAAGGTGCTGGAAGAATTGTTGTAGTAGATACAAAAGAATTAGCTTTTAAAGTGGCTAAAGAATATGGAGCTACTGATTTTGTAGATTTTAAAAAAGAAGATGTTGTGGCAAAAATTATGGAGCTTACAAATGGTGAAGGGGTTGATAAAGTAGTTATTGCTGGCGGAAATCAAAGTGTGCTTAAAACAGCTATTACTATCTTAAAACCTGGTGGTAAAATTGGTAATGTAAATTACTTTGGTGAAGGTGAATATCTTGAAATCCCTAGAGCAGAATGAGGTGTAGGAATGAGTCATAAACAAATTTTAGGTGGACTTATGCCTGGTGGTCGTTTAAGATTAGAAAAACTAGCTAGATTAATTACTTATGGCAAAATTGATCCATCAAAAATGATTACTCACCGCCTTGAAGGTTTTGAAGCAATTGAAACTGCTTTAGAGCTTATGAAAAATAAACCTGAAGGTTTAATTAAGCCAGTTGTAATTATTGGTAAAGATAAATAAGAACTAGCTAAAAACATAGGCAATTTGCTTATGTTTTTTCAATTCCATTCAAGCTGTTAATTTGCCATATTTGATAAAATAAGAACTATGAATTCAAATGAACAAATTCTTAATCTCCTTGCTAAAGTTCCTAAAAAACCAGGAGTTTATCTTTGAAAAAATGCCCAAGGAGAAGTAATTTACATTGGTAAAGCAGTTAATTTATATAATCGTATGCATCAGTATTTTAAAGAAGCAATTAACTCTTATAAAACTCATGCAATGGTAAGTAATATTGCAAGTTTCGATTTTATTGTTACCGAAAATAATAAATCAGCTTTTGTACTTGAAAAAAACTACATTGAGCAGTATAAACCTAAATATAATGTCCAACTTCTTGATGACAAAAGATATCCATATCTTAAAATCAAGCTCACAGATAAATTAGAAATTTCATCAACTTTTAGGATTGGAAAAGCTGATAAAAACAATTATTACTATGGCCCATTTCCACCTGGTGAAAATCTTCGCGGCTTAATTAAAGTGCTTCAAAGAATTTTTTTATATGAAAATGGACTTCCTATTATTAATAAAAGTAGATCGTACTGAGAAGAAAAATTTCATGAGCTAATTTTACTTTTAAAACTCAAGGATAATTCATTTTTAGATTCGCTTTATTCAAAAATGCAAAAAGTTTCTGATAGTATGAATTTTGAATTAGCCCTTGAATATAAAAAAGCTTATTTAGTGCTTAAAAATATGAAAGATATTCAAATTTCAGAAATTTCTGTGTTTAAAAATATTGATGTTATTTCAATTATAGAACAAGATGATTATTTGCTTTTTTATGTAATTATGTACCGTTATGGAGTTCAAATAAATCACTTTTTCCATGTATCAGAAGCAATTGGAGTTAAAGAACAAATTATTGAAAATTTTATTTTTTCACTATACCATTCTAAAAACGAAATTCCTGATAAATTGGTGCTAGATGAAAAATATAATGACATTTTCCTTGATGAAAATCTCGCTTCTAAAGTAGTTTTCCCTAAAATTGGAATCTTGCATAAACTACTTGAACGAGCCTTAATTAACAATAAAGAAATGGCTAATGTTCATTTAGAAAATCTTAAGAGTAAAAAAGAGCAAAAAGATTTATTATGAAGCGAAGTTATTGAATTTTTAGGCTCAAAAGTTGAAAGCAACCCTACTATTTATCTTTTTGATAACTCCAATTTAAATAATAATTTTCCAGTCGGAGTAACTGTTGCTTTCCAAAATGGAGAGCCAAATAAAATGCTTTATCGTAAATTTAACCATGAAAAAACAGTTACTAAAGATTCAAGAAAAAGTGATGTAGAGTATATGTATCAAACAATTTATAAATACTTTGAATCAAATTGAAAATTCCTTAAAGATGATGATATTTTTATTGTTGATGGTGCAATTATGCAAATTAACGAAGCTTTAAGAGCTATCAAAAATTTAGGGATTAATCGAAAAATTAAACTTTATTCACTTGTGAAAAATGATTATCATAAAACAAGCAAATTGCTTGATTCAAGTGGTGATGAAATTGCAATCAAAAATAGGAACATTTTTAACTTTTTAGCAAGAATGCAAGTTGAAGTTGACCGCTTCGCAAAAACATACCTTAGAAAAAAACATATCAACAGCACCTTCGAATCTAAGCTAACTCAAATTAAAGGAATTGGCAAAAAAACTGAGCAAATTCTTTTAAAAACCTTTCAAAATTATTCTAATATTGCTAACGCAAGTTTTGAAGAAATTGAAAAGGTGACAAATAAAAAAATTGCTAAAATAATTAAAGAAAATTACAAGTTGTAAAAAATTTTACAATATATAAATAACTTTAAAAATATGAAAAAAGTATTAAAAAACTAAAAAATATAACACTTTAAACACTAAAAAGAGTAAAATTATGAATATAAATTTATATGTATTTTGAAGAAATCATATTTCTTATAAAATTTTTTACAAAACAACAAATTTAATTCAGAAAGGAATATATGGCTGAAGCACAAAAAAAATATAAATATGCCTTAAATTCAGATGGAAGTCTTAATGTTATGAATAACCCAGATGAAATGGTTAGATTCTTAGACATTGACGGAAATTTAGATACTAAAGGTAAATGAGTAAAAAAAGGATACAAACCATCTCTTTCAAATGAACAGTTACTTGAAGCATACAAATGAATGGTTCTTTCTAGACAACAAGATGTTTATATGTTGCAATTACAAAGACAAGGAAGAATGCTTACATTTGCTCCGAACTTAGGAGAAGAAGCTCTTCAAGTTGCTACTGCATTTGCAATGAACAAAGAAAAAGATTGATTCTTACCTGCTTTTAGATCAAATGCTGCAATGCTTGCTTTAGGTGTTCCAATGGTAAACCAAATGAAATACTGAAATGGTAACGAATGAGGATCACACATGCCTGATGGTGTAAATGTAGTTCCAATTAACATTGTTATTGCATCTCAAATTTCAAATACAGCTGGAGTTGCTTACGCTTTAAAACATAAAAAAACTGGTGAGTTGCTGTTACATTTATCGGTAATGGTGGAACAACTGAAGGGGAATTTTCAGAAGCTATTAACTTTGCTGCTGTGCAAGAATGACCTGCTGTTTTCTGTGTAAATAACAACCAATGAGCAATTTCAACACCTAACCACTTTGAATCAATTGCTGCTACAATTTCAGGAAAAGCCCAAGCTTATGGATGTGCCGGAGTTCGTGTAGATGGAAACGACTTTTTAGCAAGTTATGAAGTAATTAAAGATGCTATTGAATACACAAGAAATGAATCAAAACCAATTATCGTTGAGTTTGTAACATGACGTCAAGGACCTCATACTACTTCAGATAACCCAAGAATTTACCGTACAGAAGCACAAGAAAAAGAAGAAGAAAAATGAGAACCAATGCACCGTTTTGAAAAATATTTAATGGACAATGGAATTCTTACTGAAGAATCTAAAAACCAAATTTGAGAAGATTCGCTTAATGTTGCAAAAGAAACCTTTGTTGAAAGCTTAAAAGATATTGATACAAAAATTGAAGATATTTTTGACTACACATATGCAGAATTACCAAAAGAACTTCTAGAACAAAAAGAAGAAGCAATTAAATTTTGAAAAGACCACAAATAAGAAGGAGTAATAATGGCTGAAGATAAAAAAATATTAAATAATATCGGTGCTGTTACAGATGCAATTGATATTGCTATGGAACGTGATTCAAATGTTGTGTTATTTGGACAAGACGCTGGTTTTGAAGGTGGAGTTTTCAGATCAACTGAAGGACTTCAAGCAAAATATGGAGTAGAAAGAGTTTTCGATACACCTATTGCTGAAGCTGGTATTGCCGGGGTAGCAATTGGTGCTGCTATGGCTGGTCTTAAACCAATTGGTGAAATTCAATTCCAAGGTTTCTCATACCCAGCTATGCAACAACTTTTCACACAAGGTGCTCGTTTAAGAAACCGTTCAAGAGGTAAATTATCAGTTCCTATGGTACTTAGAATGCCTATGGGTGGAGGAATTAGAGCTTTAGAACACCACTCAGAAGCGCTAGAAGCAATTTATTCACACGTGCCAGGGGTTAAAGTGGTTATGCCTGCTTTCCCATATGATACAAAAGGGTTATTACTTGCTGCAATTAACGATCCAGATCCTGTTGTATTCTTAGAACCAAAAAGAATTTATAGAGCTGGAAAACAAGAAGTTCCTGCTGGATACTACACAGTTGAAATTGGTAAAGCAAACAAAATTCTTGAAGGAAATGACCTTACAATCGTTACTTACGGAGCTCAAGTGCATGATGTACTTGCTGCAATTAAAAAACTTAAAGCATCAGGAAGCAATTTAACATTTGATTTAATTGACTTAAGAACAATTAAACCAATGGATACAGACACAATTATTGAATCTGTTAAAAAGACAGGAAGATTACTTGTGGTTCATGAAGCTGTTAAGAGCTTTTCAGTTAGTGCTGAAATTATGGCTAGAGTTAATGAAAAAGCTTTTGAATACCTTAAAGCCCCAATGACAAGACTTACAGGGTATGACATTACAGTTCCACTTGCAAAAGGTGAAAGATTACACGCAATTACAGATGATAAAGTAATTGAAAAAATTAAAGAAGTTGTAAGCTTTGAATTTTAGAAAGGAAAATAATGAGTATTAAATCAACACCACTTGTTAGAGCGTTTGCAAAAAAAGAAAACGTTAATCTTGAACTTGTTAAAGGTTCAGGAATGGGCGGAAGAATTAAGCTTCAAGATGTTAAAGATTTCCTTGCAAATCAAGCAGCAGCACCTGCTGCTTCAAGCGCAATCAAAGAAGCTCCAGCACAAGTTGCTCAAGCAAAACCAGTAGCAACAGGAGTTCCATATAGTGAACCAGTTACACCTATTAGAAAAGCAATTGCTCGTGCTATGACTAATTCATGAGACAATGTAGCTTATGTAAACTTAGTTCATGAAATTGATATGAGTGCTTTATGAGACTTACGTAGTTCAATTAAAGATTTAGTTCTTAAAAGCGAAAATGTTAAATTAACATTCCTTCCATATATTCTTAAAGCTGTTTCAATTGCTTTAAAAGAATTCCCTAAATTTACAGCTAAATACAATGAAGCTAAGAGCACTTTAGATTACCCAGGAATTGTTAATTTAGGATTTGCAGTTGATACTGAAGCTGGACTTATGGTTCCAGTTATTAATGATGCTTCAAATTTAAGCATTCTTGAATTAGCTAAAGAAGTTGGGCGTTTAGCCAAAGCAGCTAGAGAAAAAACAATCAAACCAAACGAAATGAAAGGTGCAGGATTCACTATTACAAACTATGGATCAGTTGGTTCATTATGAGGAGTTCCAGTTATTAACTACCCTGAAGTTGCTATTGCAGGAGTTGGTGCTATCGTTGATAAACCAGTTGTAAAAAATGGTGCTATTGTGCCAGGAAAAGTTATGTATCTTACAGTAGCTGCTGACCACCGTTGAATCGATGGAGCAGAAATTGGAAGATTTGCATCTAGAGTTAAAGAACTTTTAGAAAAACCAGAAGTTTTAGGAGTGTACTAGATAATGTATAAATTTAAATTTGCAGATATTGGTGAAGGTCTCCATGAAGGGGTTGTTGCTGAAATTTACAAAAAAGTAGGTGACGTAGTTAAAGAAGGTGATTCTCTTTTCTCAGTTGAAACAGATAAAGTTACTTCAGATATCCCTTCTCCAGTTGATGGAAAAATTGTTCAAGTTTTAATGAACCAAGGTGACACAATTCACGTAGGTCAAGAAATTTACGTAATTGACGATGGTAGTGGTGATGATGCTGAAGCTGCAGCACCAGCGCAAGAATCTCAAGCTGAAAGTGCACCAGCTAGCGAGGGAGCTCACGAATTTTATTCATTTAAATTTGCAGATATTGGTGAAGGACTTCATGAAGGAGTTGTAGCTGAAATTTACAAAAAAGAAGGTGATACAGTTAAAGAAGGAGATTCTCTTTTCTCAGTTGAAACAGATAAAGTTACTTCAGATATCCCTTCTCCAGTTGATGGAAAAATTGTTAAAGTGTTAATGAACCAAGGGGACACAATTCACGTAGGTCAAGAAATTTACGTAATTGACGATGGTAAAAAACACTCAAATGCTGCAGCACCAGCTGCTGCTAAAGCTTCAGGTGGCGGAGCTAGCGTTGTTGGAGTTATGGAAGTTAATGATGATCTTTTAGACTTTTCATCTCTTTCAGCTTCATCTTCAAGTACTAAAGCAGAAGTTAGTGCTCCAAAACAAGAAGCTGCACTAGCAAGCAGTGATGCTTCATTTGATGAAGGAAAAGCTTACACAGGAGCAATTGAAGAAGAATTTGATGTTATTGTTGTAGGTTCAGGTCCTGGTGGATACTTAGCAGCTGAAGAAGCTGGAAAATCAGGTCTTAAAACAATGATTGTTGAGAAAAAATATTGAGGTGGTGTGTGTCTTAACACAGGATGTATTCCAACTAAATCACTTCTTAAATCAACAGAAATTATTTCAGATATTAAACACGCTGAAAAATATGGTGTAGTTGCAACTAGCTCAATTGATAATGAAGCAACTTGAAAATCAATGCATGAACGTAAAACTGGAGTTGTTTCAAAAATTTCTAAATCAGTTGAAATGCTAATGAAATCATCAAAAGTTAAATCACTTTTTGGTGAAGCTAAATTTGTTGGTGCTAGAGAAATTGAAGTTAACTCAAAAGTGTACCGTGCAAAAAACATCATTTTAGCAACTGGATCAACAGCTAACCAATTAGCAATGCTTCCTGGATTTAAAGAAGGATATGAAAACTTAGAAATCATTACTTCTGAAGAAGCAATTAACTGAGATAAATCATTACCTAAAAAAGTTACAATCATTGGTGGTGGTGTAATTGGGCTTGAATTTGCTACTGTTTTTGCAACAGCAGGAGCTGAAGTTACAATCTTACAAAATACAGATAAACTTTTACCAATGAATGAACCTGAAGTTGCTCAAGAATCGGCTAAAATGCTTGATAAAATGGGTGTTAAAGTTCTTTACAATGCTCAAAGTCAAAAATACGAAGGTAAAAAATTATATGTTCTTGTTGATGGAAAAGAAACAGTTCTTGAACAAGATATTATCCTTACAGCAACAGGTAGAAGCGCAAATTCAAAAGGGCTTGCAGAAGTTGGTGTAAAACTTGGACAAAGAGGTGAAGTTATCGTTGATAAACACCAAAGAACAAACGTTAGAAACGTATATGCAATTGGGGACGTAACTGGACAAAATATGTTAGCTCACGTTGCTTATGCACATGCTCTTGTAGCTGTTTCACACATTCTTGGTGATGAGGAAAAAGGAACATACAAGCCAAAAGGAATTCCAGGATGTATTTATACAACACCAGAAATTGCTTTTGTTGGTCTTACAGAGGCTGAAGCTAAAAAACAAGGAAGAAATGTATTTGCTTCAAAATACTTATTTGAATACTTAGGAAAAGCTATAGCAGCTTCACATACAGAAGGATTTATCAAATTAATCGTTGATAAAGAATTTGGTGAAATTTTAGGTGCTACAATTGTTGGAGCAAATGCTACAGATTACATTACAGAAGTTCTTTTAGCTATGGAACAAGAAGTAACTGTACACGAAATTGCTCACACAATTCACCCACACCCAACATACAATGAAATTATTTGAGAAGCAGCACGTAGTGCAAGCTTAAAATTAGATCTTGAAAAACACAAAAAATAATTCAAAATCATAATTAAAATACTGCTAAAAGGCAGTGTTTTTTGTTCATTCATCCTGAATTTCCAAATTGAGCTTATTTTTTACATACATTACAAACAAAAAATGATTATTAAAAAACCTGGAATTTTTAAGGAATTTTCCATTAATTATTGCACAAAATATTATTTAAATTAAGGTGAATTTCATAAAATTTGATGCATAAAAAGAAAGCAAAAATATTATAATTTAATAATTATTATGAAAAATTTAGCTAATGAAATTCGACCGATGCAAATTGACCAATTAGTGGGTCAAAACAATATTAAAAAATTACTAAAAGAAGTTGTTAAAAATAATCTTACAACTAGTTTTTTATTTTTCGGTGAAAGCGGAATTGGTAAAACAAGTGCGGCTTTTGCATTAGCTAATGAAATGGGAAAAAAATTTGGGTACTTTAATGCCACAGTTCAAAGTAAAAAGGAATTAGTAGAATTATTAGATAGCTGTGAAATTATCATAATCGATGAAATTCACCGGCTAAATAAAGATAAGCAAGATATTTTGCTTTCTTATTTAGAATTTGACAAAATCATTGTTTATGCGACCACAACGGAAAACCCTTATTTTAAGGTAAATCCGGCAGTAAGAAGCAGGATGCAAGTGATTCAATTTAGTAAGCTAAGCGAAGAAGATATTGTCTTTGGACTTAGAAACATAATTGATAGCAAATATTCAGAGATGCAAATTAGTGATAATTTACTGCTTTCACTAGCTAGGCAATCTTCGGGTGATTTTAGAATGAGCATTAATAACTTGCAAATGCTTTACTTTATGAAAAAGGATTCTACTATTACTGAAAATGATTTAAAAATCATTATTCCTAACATTAATTTCTATAGTGATATGAATTCAAGTTCTCACTATAACAATTTATCTGCTTTTCATAAATCACTTCGTGGAAGCGATCCTCATGCTGCTTTATATTATGGGATGCTCATTTTAAAAAGCGGTGATATTGATGGACTTTTTAGAAGGATGCTGTGCGTAGCTTATGAAGATATTGGACTTGCTAATCCGAATATAACTTTAAGAGTAAAAACTGCTATTGAAGCTTTTGAAAGATTAGGTCTGCCTGAAGGGAAACTTCCAATTGCATTTGCAATTATTGACCTATGTTTAAGTGTTAAAAGTAATTCTGTCATCGTTGCTATTGATAATGTAGAAAAGCAAATTGAAACTGGTGGCATTTACGAAATACCTAAACATCTTAGAGATGCACATTATGCTTCAGCGGCTAAATTAGGTGATGGAATTGGCTATAAATATCCTCATAATTATGTTAATAATTGAGTAGATCAAGAATATCTACCTAAAAAAATTCATCATTTAAAATTCTATATTCCACAAAATAATGATATGGAACTTAAATACCAAAACTACTGAAAGAAAGTGAAAAACAAATAAAGGAGAAGTTATGACTTTTGATAAAAATAAATTTAATTCTTTTGAAGATCTTAAGCAATTTAAAGCTAAAGTTTATTCAAGCGAAGGTGAAATTGCAGCTTTACAGTTAAAACTTAGAACAGCTCCAAATGAAGAGAAAAAAGAAATTGGAAAGCAAATTAATGTTTTAAAAACTCAGTATGAAGCTCTTTTTGAAGAAATTGGTGCATATTTAAAAGAAAAACAAATTAAGGAAAAAGTAGCTAGTGAATTTATCGATGTAACAATTCCTGCTGCCAAAAACCCTTCATTAAACCCAATTTCTTTAGTGGAAAATAAACTTAGAGAGTGATTCTTTGAAAATGGATATTATGAGCAACAAGCTGGTGAAATTGTTTCTGATTTATATAACTTTGAGCGTTTAAATATTCCTAAAAATCACCCAGCTAGAGCAATGCATGATTCACTTTATCTTAATGCAAGCACTCTTTTAAGAACTCATAATACAGGAATTACAGCAACTGTTTTAGAAGAATGTGCTAACTCTGAAGTTTCAACTTTTGCAATTGGAAAAGTGTACCGTAATGATGAAGATGATGCAACTCACTCTCACCAATTTACTCAACTTGATTTTGTAAGTGTTGGAAAAGTGAGCTTTCCAAATTTAATTTGAACCTTAAAATCAATGCTTAGCTACGTTTTAGAAGAAGAAGTTGAAGTTAGACTTAGACCAAGTTATTTCCCATTTACAGAACCAAGTGTTGAAGTTGATGTGTTTTACAAAAATAGATGAATTGAGATTCTTGGAGCCGGAATGCTTCATCCAAATGTTTTAAAAATGGCTGGATATACAAATGATATTAACGGATTTGCTGCTGGACTTGGAATTGAAAGAATCACAATGATTAAATATGGATTTTCAGATATTAGAGACTTATACAGAAATGATTTAAGGGCACTTGAACAATTTAACAATGAAAAATAGTTTTTTAGAAATCCTTCAAAGCGAAGGGAAAAAAGATTATTTCCAAAACATCCTTGTAAGTTTAAAAGAATCTGAAAAAAACGGTCCAATTTACCCTCACCAAATTAATATTTTCCATCCATTTGAATTTTTCCAAGTTAATGAAACCAAAGTTGTTATTTTAGGTCAAGATCCATATCATGGTTATGATCAAGCTGATGGACTTGCTTTTTCAAGTAAAAATTTAAAAACACCACCATCACTTAGAAATATTTTTAAAGAGCTTAAAAAAGAATATCCAAAAACAAAAATTGAAACAAACGATCTTAGTGCATGAGCAAAGCAAGGAGTATTACTTCTTAATACAATCTTAACTGTGAATTACAACATGCCACTTTCACATAAGCATTTTGGATGAGAAACATTTACTAAAGAAGTTCTTAAACAAGTTGCACTTCAAGCACCTAAAGCAATTTTTGTGCTTTTAGGGAAACATGCACAAAAATTTGCTCAGGATTTAAATTTAGATCCAAGTAGAGTTATTGCTACAAGCCACCCAAGTCCATATAGCTATAAAAAAGGATTTGAAAATTCTGGAATTTTCAAATTAATTAACAAAAAACTTAAACAAAACGGACTTGAGCCAATTAAATGAGATTTAAAAAAGGAGAGTAAATAATGGTTTTTTCATTAAATTATTTAAATAAGTTTTTACCAAATAAAAAGCTTGATGCAAGTGTTGAAATCGCACTTAATGAACTTGGATTTGAAGTTGAAGAAATTAAGCCTTTTTCTGATGTTAAAGGTGTTATTTTTGCTAAAGTTATTTCAAAAGAACTTAATCCGAATACTCCTAAATTAGATGTTGTGCTTGTTGAGACTAAATTAGGTAACCTTACCATTCAAACCAATAATCAAATTCTTAATCCTGGTGATTTAACTGTTATTTTCCCAATTGGTTCATCTAAAGCTGATCATGTTTTTGGTGAAGCAACCATTAAAGGTGTAAATTCACAAGGAATGTTTGGGGCTTTTAGTGAACTTGGGTATGATTGAGAACTTTTAGAAAAAGAAAATCAAGTATTAAAACTTCCAAGTTATTTTGCTTCATTAGAAGATGATCCGATGCAAATTTTAGGCCTTGATGATTTAATGGTTGAAGTTTCTACTACAGCCAATAGAAATGATGCTAATTCATATTATGTACTTGCTAGAGAGCTTGCAGCATATTATAAAACTGATTTTGTTTTTGATTTTAAAAAGCCAAGCAAAACTTTTGCATCACAAATTAAGGTGCAAAGAGGTGATGCTGATGAACTTAACTTCCTTGAAACAAAAGGAAAGGTAGTGCTTAATTTTGAAGATAAACTTTTACTTGCTAAAAGCGGAATTGACACCAAGCACCCAGATGCTGTTAACTTAACTAATTTAACTTTATTAATTACAGGAGCTCCAACTCACGTATATAATAAAGATTTAATTGGTGATAATTTAACTGCTAAAATGTTTTCAGGAAGCTTAACAATTTTTGGTAATAAAGAAGTTGATGTTAAAGATATTCTTGCTATTTATGATGAAAATGGACCTATTTCAATTGCTAGCGTAATGGGTCTTGAAGTGTTTAAAGTTGAACAAGAAGCAACTAATTTATGTTTTGAAATTGGTATTTTCAAAAATGAATTAGTAAGACATGCAGCTAAAGAAATTAAGCTTTTAAGTAATTCTGCATCTCAAGGTTCAAGAGTTATTTCTAAAGAAGCAACTCTTTTAGGAATTAAATTTATTCAAAGCTATTTGTCAAACTTAGAGCAATCAAATTTAATTACTACTATTGATAAGGTAGAGCAAAAGCAAATTCAAATTGACAATAACAAATTAAAAACTTATGCTCAAGTAGAAGAATTAAGCATTTTTAGTCCTGCTATTGAGCAATTAAAAATGCTTGGATACATTTTTGATGAAAAAGTTGTAACAGTTCCAAATTATAGATATGATGTTGTGCTTTTTGAAGATATCATTGAAGAGATTTTTAGATTTTATTCATACGCTAATTTCAAGCCAATTACAATTAAAAACAAACCAATCAAAGTTAAACCAATTAACAAAGATAAAGCCTTTTTACTTGCTCAAGGATACAATGAAGCAAGAACTTTCACTTTAGTTTCTAAAGAAAGAAACACTCTTAATCCTTTTAATTTTGAATCAAGCATTGATTTATTAACCTTTGTTTCTAAAGAAAGAGAAACAGTACGTAATTCAATTATCACTTCACTTAGTGAAATTGTTTTATATAACCAAAAAAGAAAAATGAGTGAAATTAACTTCTTTGAAAAAGGGATGATCAATTATAATGTTCAAGTTTATGGTCTTGCTTCAACAACCAAAGGATTCTTCGAAATCAAACGTGATATTGTTAATTTGTTAAAAGATGATGCACTTACATTTGTTCCTTGAAAAGATTGTGAGTTTATTCACCCAAATGTTTCAGCTAAAATTTATAAAGGTGACAAATTAATTGGATGAATTGGAAAAATTCATCCTCGTTATGATGAAACTGGTGCTTTTTATGCTGAGATTCTTGATTTAGAGCATAAAGCAAGCAACAAATTTGAAGCTTTTGATCAAAATCCTTTAAAAACCTTAGATTTAACTTTCCAAATCGGGCTTCATCATTATATTGGTGATAAAGTTGCAGAAATTAAAGCACTTGCCAATGTTTTTGATATCAAACAAATTGATAATTACTTAAAAGAAGATTCAAGAAGCGTTACTTTAAGAATTTTTGCTAATGAAGAAGCAATTACCTTGCTTGATAGTCACTATAATAAATAGGAGGGTATATGTACTCAAAAATTAAATTGCACGATAAAGTAGTTAGTGATGCTATTAATAATGAATTAGTGCGTCAAGAAGATTTTATCCAGCTTATTGCTAGTGAAAATTTTGTCTCTGAAGATGTTTTAATTGCTCAAGGTAGTGTCCTTACTAATAAATATGGAGAAGGATATCCGGGTAGAAGATACTATGGTGGATGTGAAAATGTTGATGTAGTAGAAACTGCTGCTATTGAACGTTTAAAGGCTATTTTTGGGGTTAAATATGCTAATGTGCAACCATATTCAGGAAGCGTAGCTAATGCTGCTGCCATTGCTAGCGTAGTGCCTCATGGCGGTAAAATCATGGGACTTTCATTAAGCAGTGGTGGGCATTTAACACACGGATATAAAATTAGTTTTAGTGGAATTTTCTATAATGCAGTTTCTTACGATTTAGGTAAAGATGAAAAGCTTGATTATGATGCAATTGAAGCTTTTGCAATGCAAGAAAAACCAGATTTAATTATTTGTGGTTATTCAGCGTATTCACAAATTATTGACTTTAAACGTTTTAAAGAAATTGCAAATAAATGTGGTGCTAAATTATTAGCAGATATTGCGCATATTGCAGGTCTTATTGCTGGGGGAGTGCACCCTTCACCAGTTGGATATGCTGATATTATTACAAGTACAACTCATAAAACTCTGCGTTCAGGTCGTGGCGGAATTATTATGACCAACGATGAAGAAATTGCTAAAAAAATGGATCGTTGAGTATTTCCTGGGTATCAAGGAGGCCCATTATTCCATGCTATTGCCGGTAAAGCAGTTGGTTTATATGAAGTTATGCAACCAATGTTTAAAGAATATGCTGAGAATATAGTTAAAAACACTAAAACATTATGTGAATTTTTCAAAAGCAAAGGAGCAAGAATTATTAGTGGTGGAACGGAAAATCACTTATTTTTAATGGATGTAAATCAAACTTACTCAATTACAGGCAAGGAAGCTGAAGCTCTTTTAGATAAAGTAAATATTACAATTAACAAAAATAGCATTCCTTTTGACACTCTTTCACCAATGGTAACAAGCGGACTTAGATTTGGTACAGCGGCTATGACAAGTAGAGGATTTACTAAATGAATTGAACTTGGTGAAATTATTCACCACTGCCTTTCAAATCATGCTAAATTAAGCTCTGATACCCCTGAAGCGAAAGCAGAACTTGCTCAAATTAAAAGCAAAGTTTTAGCTTTAACTAAGGAATTTCCAATCAAAAAATCTTATCTTTAATTAATGATTAAATTAAAACGCGAATCACAAGGTCCGCGTTTTAAAACAAAACAAGGAGATAAATGTCTCCTTGTTTTGTAAAATAGAAACTAATTTCTGACTTTTACAAATACTGTACTGCCAGTTTTTTTTAATTTCGAAAAATTTATTTAATGACTCTTTTGCTAAATTTTTAGCATTAAATTTAATACTCAATCCAAATTTAGCTAAATTGATTTTTTGACGTGCAAGTTCTGTTCCAATGTGTGATAATAACACGTATTCATTTGAATCTTTTGGAGATTGTTCAAAAATTTTCAATATTATTTTAAGTCATTCTTGCTTATTGTTATTATCTGGTTGCTTATTTTCTTGTTTTTTAAATCCAACACTTAAGAAAGATGGGCCTGTAATAAAATTAAGAGTATCAGAGAAAAGATTGACAAAGATTTTTTGAACTGACTTTCCGTGTTGAGCGAATTTTTGTTTAAGTTTATTTGCTTTATATTCCGGAAATTGTTTAGCAAGTTCTCCATAAAATGAGCTAAAAGAAATTGATTCTTCGTTTTTGTGTAATTCACCTAAATTACTTAATACTTTTAGCGTTGATTCTAAGAGCGAATCTTTTGGAGATGATGGTTTTTGGATGAGGTTATGAGTTTCTTCTTTTATTTCATTAATCGTTCTGATATAGTAAACACCTTTGTCTTGGATTAATTCAAAGTATTTTTTTAAATCATCAGATTCGAAAAATAATTGAGCTCTACCATTTTGTGCTCCATAATTTTTTGGTGAAAAATCACGCATTTCTACTTTCAAGTTCTGGATAACTTGAGAAAAGTCTGCAAAACCATCCTTGATTTTTCTTTGTTCAATCAATTTATTAACTAATACAATTAATTTTTTAAATTCTTCGGAAGTTTCTTTAGGTTGAATTGGTTTAGAAAGTTTTGAAACATTGACAAAGTTGTCAAAAATATTGATATATGAATGTTTTAAACGATCGTCACCTGAACCAATTATATGTTTGCCATAGCCTTTTAAAGTCTGTGCTAAATAGGAGAAATCATTATCACTAGAAGCTATACAAAACCCATCGAAATGGTTATTATTTACTAACTTCATCACATCAACAGTTAAATTTATATCTGTTGAATTCTTACCTGTTATTTTTGTGATAACAAGAACTGGATGAATGTTTAAATTTATAAACATATCAATTTGTTTTTCATTTGGTTGTTTTGAAAAATAAGCAGCAGAATAAAGTAAGTCATATTCAATTTTTAATTCTTCGATTAATTTTTGAATATTTTCTTTTTCATTAAAGTTGTCGAAATCAATAAAAAGGGCAATTCTTTTTTTATTTATTGCCATAAAGCCTTTCTTATTGAAATTTAATCTTTTGTATTTCATTTATATCCTTGGCAAAAAAACGAAGATAAATTAGCCTCAGATATTTTTTATATTGGAGCTAATATTAGCTCCTATATAATTTTATAACATTAATACAGGGCCGGCTAAAAAATGAAAAAATACTACCTTAAAATAGTATTTTTATTCCATATTTTATAAAGACATATTTTTAATTACTATCTTGTATATTAAATATTTCTTTTATTTTCTTTCTTAATTCACCAGACTTAGCTGTTTTGTAATTCATTATTGATATATTATCAAAAGCTTTCTCCACATTTTCTTCGTGAGTCTTTTGTCAAAAAGGTCCATCAGATATCAATATGAAATCAACATTAATATTTCGCAAATCATTTTTTCTATTTATGTAACTTTCTATTATTTCAAGTGGTTTAGAACCTGCTGAATTATAGAAATTCACTTCGATATTCAAAAATTTATTGTCTTTTACTAAAGTAAAATCTGGTTTTTTATGATAAAGTTCTTTGTTAATTTTTATGTCAAACTTCTCTTCTAAGTTCTTAAATCCGTTTTGAGTTATTACTTCTATTCCATAATCTTTACAAATAGGTTCTATTATTTCTAAGCACATTTTTTCAAAAAATGAACCACTTCTATTTTTTCTAGCATTACTATCTAAACCAACCAAAACACCTACTATATAGTCATAAACACTTTTTCTATGATTTCTTCAAACAATCTCTTCAATCCAATTTTTTCAAAAAATATGTAATATTTTTCTTTTTGTTGTAGATTGAAACCTCTTTTTGCAATTTTTTCAGAAAAATCAAACTTTTCTATTTGTTCTTCTTCATCTAAAATCTCTAATTTCTCTTTTTGTTCAAATAATTTCTCTCTAGTATCTTTTGAAGTTGCAATTAGCAAAGGAAAAACAGTTATTACAGTAGGTACTTTGTCAAGCAATTCCATAAACTTCAACTTAAAATCGCTGGATTTTATTAATGAATTCAAAGCATTAAGCTCAATGCTATTTTCGTAACG
The DNA here is from genome assembly GCF_900660495.1 of Mycoplasmopsis gallinacea. NCBI lineage: Bacteria > Bacillati > Mycoplasmatota > Mycoplasmoidales > Metamycoplasmataceae > Mycoplasmopsis > Mycoplasmopsis gallinacea. Next base: position 897,364 of record NZ_LR214950.1, read on the forward strand.
TTTTTTAATTTGCTCAATCACACTTTTTCAATTAACAAAATAATCATATTTTTTATTTTTTGTTAATAGACTATTAATAAAGAATTTGTAATTTTTTTCCATTTAGTACCACCTATTTTTATTTAATTCATCCATATTTTAAATAAAAAAATTCAGATTGAGGACTAATATTGATAATTTGTGATTATAAGTTCAACACCTTTTCTATTTTTACCATCACTATTAACGTTTCTTTTGACATTTACAACATCTATATTGTATTCAGAATATAAATCTCTAATTAATTCTGTATCATGATTTGTCAGCATCAAAAAACAACCTTTTTTGTCAAGTTCTTTAAAAACTTTTGATAACCTAATGTGGTTTTTTTCACCAAAACCTTCTTTTGTATAAGCATCAAATGAATTTGGATTTAAAGGAGCATAAGGGCTATCAATAAAAATAAAATCTCCCTTTTTAGCGCTTTTTAAACTCTCTTCAAAATCTAAGTTAGATATTTCTACATTTTGGAGATATTTATTGATATTTAAAATATTTTGTTCATCATAAGAATTTCCAGTGGTTTTATTATTAAAAGGAACGTTAAAAAGGCCTTTAGAATTTACCCTATATAAACCATTAAAACATTTTTTGTTTAAAAAGATAAATAAAGCAGCCATTTCTTCGTCAAATTCCTGTTGAGTTAACTTGTTATTAAACTGCTCTCTTTTTTGATAAAAGAATTCTTTTGTGCATTCTACTTGATCTAAACTTTTTAAAATTTTTATTAATTCACTTGGTCGATTTTTTATAACGTTGAATGCATTTATAAGAACTTTATTGATGTCATTTACATATGCTTTTTTAGGTTGCAAACTAAGCAAAACCGCTCCACCGCCTAAAAAAGGTTCATAATAATCTTTAATTTTTTGTGGAAGTCGTCTTTTGATTTCTGGAATTAATTGCGTTTTACCGCCCACTCATTTTACAAAAGGTTTTAAGTTATTATCCATTATAATAGTCCTTTATTTATTTTATTAATTAGTTTATATTTTAATAATTTTTTTATTTCACAAAAATTAAAAAATACATCATAAATTTTGTTTATTGTTATGATGTATTTTTATTATTTAATTTTTTAACTAGGGTTTTGTGTCAGGATCAGCTTTTCCTTGCTCTTTTCATTTATTTAGAAGTGCTTCTCACTGAGTTTCGTTTTCACATTTTAAGTATTCTAATTGATCTGCATCGGTACTTGGGTTAAATACTGGTGAAACACCAGTTGTTGTGTAATGTTTAAATCAATCTTTAATTTTTGTAATATCATCTAAAACTTCATTTTGATTAATTGTAAAGTCATAAGCACGGATTTTACGTTTTGCAATATCTACGCTAGCAGGATCTAAGTAATCGTCTTCTTTTAAAAATAAAGCAATAATTTTATATGAAGAAGAATTACTTAAATATGAATAAAGCTGTGCTTGTTTACGGTATGAAATATCAACACCTTCTTTTTCTCAAAGCTCTAATTTTTTCTCACCTGCTGTTTTGATTTCTAAAATACATTTTTGTTTTGGAAGATAACCATCTGGAACCCCCCCAATAACAGTATCTACATCTTTAAAAAAGTCATAATCAACTTTTTCGGCTTCATAGTTTACAATTTCTAATTTTGGATATCTACTTCTTAAAAAGTCAAAGATTTTAGGTTCTAAAATAACCCCAGCATTTACATATTTTTTAGTAAGAACTGGTAATTTAATTCTTGAAATGTGACAAAAAGCAGAAAATTCAGATTTAAATGCACCTTTAATTAAAACATCACCAACTGTACTACCACCGATTTTTTTGAACTTACTTCATTTATCATTTGAAAGCAATTTTTCGTGAAATTGTGGTTTTAAAATCACTACGTTGTTTTCAAAATCAATGTCGTAATCTTGCTTGTTATAAAACTTTCTAGTTGCCATTATTTTTTAAGGTAGTTTCTAATAACTGTATCAGCAATAGTTTCAACATTGTTGAAGTTTGGTTGTCAATTTCTATCAATTAAAGTATCCATTGGAACGATAAAGTCAAAAACTAAATTAATTAATTTATCAAATGATGTTTCAGTTGAGTTATCATCAACTCCAACTACAAATTTTTCTGCATCCATGAATTTTTCAATTCTAATTGAAACAATTTTAACTTTATCTTCTTTTTTAACTTTTTGTTTAATTTGATCTACGCTTTTAACAAAGTAATCAAGCTCATTAGGGAATCTTAAATCATCAATTAAAAATAATGAATTTTCATTTTTAGCTGAATTTTCTGCTGAAATTTTAACAATTTTGTCAAAAACTTTAGCACATCAAAGGTTGCTATCAATATTACGTCCAACTTCACCCATAGCAATTCATAATGGACGAACAACTTCTTTGTCTTTTCCATCTCAATTAATTGCTTCTAAAATTGGTTTAGTAATTTGTTTGATAGGCTCTGCAAATGATAAAACTTGGATATTTCCGTTAAATTCATCATAGCATTTTTCTTTAATTTTATTGCTTAATAAACCTTTACCACTACGTCTTTTACCATTAATTAATAAAATAATATGTTTATTTCCTTTGCTCATTTGACTCTCCTGATTTAATTTCTAATAATATAGTTTTAAATTAATTATATACATAAGTCAAATGAAAAAATTACACTTTTTAATAATTATGAGCCAATTTATGAAAAAATAAAAAATGTTAATTACAAAAAATGTTTTCCAAGGAGTCTTTTTAGTGTGTTTATCCCTAAAAAATGTGGGAATAAAAAACTAAACAAAAACTTAGAAAAAAATATCAAATATAGAAAAACATTTTCAATATTTTTCCACATTATTTAAGTTTTAAAAAACGCTCTGGAAAAAGAAATTTTTACCCCTTCTAAAATGCTGATATTTTAAGGAATTGCGATTTTTTACTTTAAAATATAAGTTATGAAAAAACCAATTTACTTCCATACAAATACCGAATTTTCATTTTTACAATCAACAATAAAAATGAACTCTCTTTTTGAAGAAGTTCTTAAAAATGAGATTGATCATATTGCTTTAACTGATGTAGAAAACCTTTATGGATTACCTCAGGTTTGAGAATTTGCTAAGAAAAATGGTAAAAAGGCAATTATTGGAATTGAGCTTAATTTGGAAAGAGCTACCATTATTGTTATTGCTAAAAATTTTGCTGGATATCAAAAAATTAATAAGATTATTTTTGACCGTAGTAAGGGTGAAAATATCGAACTAGCAAGCTTAGAAGATCCAAATTTAATCATAATTGACCATGCTCAAAAAGGGTTTTATGCTCAAAATTTAATGCCGCAAAAAATGCTTTCAAACTTTTATTGAAACGGTAAAAATCCTATTTTAAATAGCCAAACGCTTTATGTTCCGACTAAAAAAGTAATTACCCTTGATGATAACCAAATCTTGCATTATATGCGTAAAATTGGAAACCACGAAAATGATAATCATACTTACTTAGATTTTTATGATGCTCAAGATTTTCAAGATGTTTCTGATTCTGTTTATGCCCAAATGCTAGATGTATATGGTCAAATTGAAGCTTTTGAAATTTCTTCTGAAATCAAAATGGCAATTTATGATGAAAACCCACGAAAAGAGCTTGAAAAGTTAATTTATAACGATCGTTATGAAGCTTTATTAAAAAGATATTCTAAAGAAGAAGTTGATCAAAGAATTGCCTATGAAATTTCAGTTATTTCATCTTTAAAATTTGAAAATTATTTCTTAATTATCCAAGATGTTTTAAATTTTGCGCGTCAGCAAAACATTTATGTAGGTCCTGGCCGTGGAAGTGCTTCTGGTTCACTTATTTCTTACCTTTTAAAAATTACAAGTGTTAATCCACTTGAATATGATCTTCTTTTTGAACGTTTTTTAAATGTAGATAGAATTTCACTTCCTGATATTGATATTGATATTCAAGATGATCGCAGGGATGAACTGCTTGAATATATCAAAAACAAATATGGAAGTGATAAATGTGGTTTAATTACTACTTTTCAAACTTTAGCTTTAAAAGGTTCGCTTCGTGATGTTGGTCGTGTTATGAACGTGCCAATTCCTGAAATTGATTTGCTTTCAAATTCAATTTCTAAGTTCGATACTTCACTTGAAGAAGCTTATTTAAAGAACAAAAAATACAAAATTTTAATTGATAAATTAGAACAAAGATTCCCTAATTTTCACTACATAGCTTCCAAAATTGAAGGGTTTCCGCGTCAAAAAGGAATTCACGCTGCAGGTGTGATTATTTGCAATAAACCTTTATATGATGTAGTTCCTTATGAAACAAGTGATAATACCTTAAACCAAGTGCAATTTAGCATGGATTATCTTGAACGTTATGGACTAATTAAAATTGACTTTTTAGGGCTTAAAAATCTTTCATTAATTGAACAAATTGAAAAACTTATTCCTGAAAAAGAACACTTTGATAACTTAATTAATCAATCATATTCACTTTTTAATGACCAAAGAACTTTTTCAATGCTTAATAACCTTAAAACCTTAGGGATTTTCCAACTTGAATCTGAGGGTATGACTAAAGCAATTAAAGATGTTGGAATTGATTCATTTGAAGATATTTATGCTATTATTTCTCTTTTTAGACCAGGTCCAATGCAGTATATTCCAGAATATGCAAAAAACAAACAAGATCCAAGTTTAATTAACAAAATTCACCCGCTTTATGATGAAATTGTATTGCCAACTTATGGAATTATTGTATATCAAGAGCAAATTATGCAAATTGCTCAAAAGGTAGCTGGAATGTCATTTGCACAAGCAGATTTACTGCGTAGAGCTATTAGTAAAAAAGATGAAACTAAACTTCATAGCTACAAACAAATTTTCTTTGAAGGTGGACTTAAAAACAATATTAATGAAGCTGATTTAGAAAATATTTATGCTAACATTGAAAAATTTGCTCAGTATGGATTTAACAAATCCCACGCGGTTGCTTATGCTTTTATTTCTTATAAATTAGCCTACTATAAAGCAAGGTTCCCAAAGCAATTTTATAAAGTGCTTTTAACTAATGCTTCAAGCGATTTACAAAGCATTCGTAAGTATGTAAACGAAGCAAATTCACAAGGGATTAAGGTGTTTTCGCCTCTTATTAATTACTCGAGCAGAATTTGTGAAATTAATGAAAACGGTGTCTTTTTACCGCTGATTATGATTAAGGGAATTGGTGAAGTAGCTTGCAGAAAAATTATTCTTGAAATAGCACGTGGCGGCATTTACCAGAACTTTTTTGATGCTTATTTAAGAATGCGCCTTGTAGGTATTGGTGAAAGCAATATTGAAACTTTAATTAAAGCAAGTGCTTTTAGACAATTTAATAACACCGAAACACTTCTTAAAAATATGCCAATGCTCCAAAGTATTTATGAAATGCTTGAAAGCGAAATTAAACTTAAAAAAGCAAGTGATAAATTTGCTGAATATGACTCATTTATAGAGAAAAATAAAATTTTTGAGATTCAAATGACACATTATGAAGATGATCTTAATGAAATTATTAAATATGAATCAACACTACTTGGTTCACCTTATAATGCTTCAATTACAGGTAGATATGAAAAAGATGTTAAGCTTGCAAACTTAAAAGAAAACCAATATGAATTTTTATACGTTTATTTATCAAAAGTAACTAAAAATTCCAAAGACAATATGATTGCAACTATAAGCGATTCCTCAAAAACTGTTGTAGCTTACGGATTTAGTGATAATGTTAAAGATTTAGTTAATTTTAATAAACCAAGGGTAATTGTAGTGGGAATAAGCAAAAGTTCAAAAGGATATTACATTATTAAATCATGAGAGGAACTAAAAGAAGATGAAAAATAAACTAAGTTTAGTTATTGATGGAAACTATTTAATGTTTCAATCTTTTTATGCAACCTATCGAGGTGATGTCGATAAAATTATGCGTTCTAGCAAAGGAGTTCCTACTAATGCTTTATCACTATTTTTATTTCAGTTATTAAAGCTGCTCAATTACTTTGAACCAACTCATCTTTTTGTAGCTTTTGATTCATACTCAAAAACCAAAAGACATGAGCTATATGAAGAATACAAAAGCGGAAGAACTAAAGCTCCAAATGAACTTTGAGAACAATTTAAACTAATTAAAGAAATTCTTAGTAAGCTAAAAGTTAATTATTTAGAAAATCCAGGTGATGAAGCAGATGATTTAATTGCAACTTATTGCTCTAAAATTCAGGGAGAAAAGGTTATTTTCTCACGTGATAAAGACTTACTTCAGCTTGTAAATAGTGACACATCCGTAATTGAAAAAGGTGATTGAGATTATGATTTAATTGACGTGGATAATTTTGTAGATAATTACGGAATTACTCCAAATCAAATTCCAGATTATAAAGGTCTTAGGGGTGATTCAAGCGATAATTTAAAAGGAGTTAAAGGAATTGGTGATAAAACTGCGATTAAACTTTTAAATGAGTTTCATACCCTTGAAAACCTTTATGATAACCTTGAATCTAAGTCAATTACTAATTCTGTCAAAAACAAGCTTATTTTAGATAAAGACAGCGCTTTTTTCTGTAAACAATTAGCTATTTTAAACAAAGAAGTTGATGTGCTTAATTTAGATATAAATGCCTATGATATAAACCTTTTAGATCCTTTTGAAGCTCAAGAAATGCTTGATGATCTTGAACTTAGAAAAGTTAGTGAGTACCTTGAAGAATGATACGATTCATCGCAATTGTAGGTAAAATTTGTTCTGGAAAAACTACTTTTTTAAATGTAGCTAAAAAGCTAGGTTATAAAGTATTTATTGCAGATCAATTTATTAATGATTTATATATTCATAGTCCAAATTTTCTTAGAATCATTAAAGAAAAATTTGGAGATTTTGTTATTGAAAATAATGCAGTTTCAAAAGACAAAATTAAGCAATTAATTAGCTTAGATAAAAGCGTGCTTACCTTTTTAGAAAGTGTAATTAATGATTTTATTAAGGAAGAATTTGAAAAAAATGATTATGATTTTGCTGAGCTTCCAATTTTAAAAAATGATGTTTATGATTTTACAAAATACGTTTCACAAATATGAAATATGGAAATTAACTTAGCAGAAAGAATTGCTTTTTGCAACAAGCGAAATGTATCAACCCAAATAATGGAACAATTTGATAAACGCAACAATTTCAATTGAGAAACAATGGAATTTTTTGAAAATATTAAAGTGGTAAATATTCCGCTAAATATGAGAAATAATTCCAAAAAAATTGAAATTTTTATAAAAAAATGGATTAAAACCATTTAAAATTAATATTACTTAACTATCAAAATAGGAGATTAAAATGAGCAATAATTCATTAAGGTACAAATACTTCAGATTATCAGTAAACGGAAGAATTGAAGCTTCTGATTTTCGTAATTTAAGAACACTTTACGCTCCTATTTTGAAAAACGAGTCTATTTTATTATACGAGTATCTTAACGACTATCTTGATGGTGCAGTTTCAAAAAATAGTGAAATTGATTTTGAAACTTTCATTATCTATTTAAATATGTCAAGAGAGAAAATTAATGAAGCTAGAAAAGAATTAGAAGCATATGGGCTTTTAAATACTTATTATGATGATCAAGCTTCATTAACTGTTTTTGTGCTCCAACCTCCACTTAATGGACATAGCATTGAAAAAAATGCTTTTGTTAAGAAGTTCTTAATTGAAAGAATTGGAGAAACTAATTACAAACACTTGATTAATAAACTTAACAAACAAAATAATCTGAATTTAAATGAACTTCAAGATGTTTCTTCAAGTATTTTTGAAATTGTTGATATTAAAAAACTTGAAATTTCACACCCAAGTCCAAGACTTTTTGATTCTAAGCCAGTTTATGAAAGCCCTTCAGTTTCATACACCCTTACAACTGAGAAATTTATGACTCTTGGAGCTACCAAAAACAATGATGGTGAAATCAAACGTTTTGTTAAAGAAGTTAATACACCAATGAAGCTTGAAATTGGTAATACTCACTATTCAAATGAATATGAAGCACTCTTAAAACTTTCATGTCAAGACTTTGCACAGCAATTATTAAATCGTAATTTAACAAGTTCTGAAAACATCACTATTGATATTTGAAAATCACACTTTGGAGATGTGAAAATTGTTAATTTATTCATCTATTTTGCAATCAAATCACACCCAAATGCTAAACTTACTTGAACTAAATATGCTCGTGCATATTATGATGAAGTTAAATCAACTAAACTTTCAAGTTTCGAAGAGATTGAAAACTACCTTGATGGTAAATTTAAAACCACCAATTCACTTATTGAAGTTTATAAATCTAAAGAAATTATGAAAAATGTTTATTTAAAAGAAAACTAAAATACCTTATAATTTTTTTGAAGGTATTATTATGAATCAACAAGAATATGAAATTTTCAAAAATAAACAATTAATGATTCTTAAAAGAAGCAATGCCATTATTTCTCGCATTGCTTCTTTAAATATTACAGATGATGAGCTTTGAAATAGTTTTGCTGAATTTGCTAAAATCGCCGTTGAAAGCCAAATGGATAAAAGTACACTCATTTCAATGCTTGAAGTAAAGCGTGACGAACAAGGAAAAATCACTTTTTATAATAAGTTTTTAGATAATCAGGTTGCTAAAAAGTTTTTAATTGATAATAACTTAGAACTTTCATTTGTTTCGGAAATTGATACTACCGACCTTTTTAGCGAAGAAAAACTTTCTGAAAGTGGTGATGAATTTGAAACAACCACTGATTTTTCTTTATATAGCTACCAAATTACTTTCAAACGCTTCTTACAAACAAATAAGAAAATTAGACTTAGATTCAGACAAAAAGGGCTTTATTTATATGGTAATTTTTATAGCAAAAGAGAGCAATATTTAAAAGAAATTGCTAATGATTTTGCTTATGCAAATTTTCAAACTTGCTACATTAACATTTTTGATTTATATAACTTTATTATTTCTGGATTTAAAAGTGATACTAAAAATAATTCATATAGCCCAGATTTTCTTATCAAAAAAATGTCTGAAGCTGAAGTTTTAGTTCTTGATGGTTTTGGAACGCAAAAAATCAATTCTTGATTTTTAGAAAACGTTATTTTAAAAGTTTTAATTCAAAGAATGCGCCATCAAAATGAAAAAATTACTTTTGTAGGTGGAACATCTAATTTAGAGCACCTTAAAAAATCAACTATTAAGCAGTATGAAAATGATTCAAGAAACAAAAACCACATTGAAGAAAATATGTCTATTTTCGTTCAATTAGTGCAAAAAATCACTAAAGATAGTTTTTGAATTGGATCTGACTTGGAGGATTAATGAAAATATTACTTGCTGGAACTCCATCTTTTTCGGTTCCGATTTTTGAAGAAGTTATTAAAAATTTTGAAGTTGTTGCAGTTGTTTCACAGCCAGATAAACCTGCTAATCGTGGGTATAAATTAGAACCTACCCCGGTTAAATTATTAGCTGAAAAATATAACTTAAAAGTATTTCAACCTAATAAAATTTCAGAAATTTATGATGAGCTGGAAAAGCTTGATTTTGATGTTTTTCTTAGCTGCGCTTTTGGTCAATTTGTTCCTGATAAAGTTTTAAAATTAGCTAAAAAAGCAGCCTTAAATGTACATGGATCACTATTACCTAAATACCGCGGGGCAGCTCCGATTCAATACTCACTTTTAAATGGAGATAAGCAAACAGGAATTACCATTATTTATATGGTAAATAAAATGGATGCTGGTGATATGATCTTTAAAAAATCAATTGATATTGAAGATACTGACACAAGTGATTCACTTTTTGAAAAGCTTTCTATTTTAGGCACCGAAAATATTGTTAGCTGATTAAAAGATTTTGAAAAAGGTAATTTTACTGCTGAAGTGCAAGATGAAAACCAGGTGGTTTTAAGTCCAAAACTTCTTAAAGAAGATGCGCTTTTAGAACCAACATTAACTACTGAAGAAGCTTTCAATAAAATTCGTGCTTTTTCATCAAATCCAGGAGCTTATTTATTTGTCAATGGAAAACGTTTAAAGGTATATTATGCAAGTAAAAAGTTAATCAAGAATGCTCCAATTTTGGAATTTAGTGATGGAAAATTATATGCTCAAGATTACCAATTTGAATCTAAAAAAAGAGTCAAACTTTAAATGGTAGCAATACCACATTAAAATTTAACATTTTATGCATTTATCATTTAAAATGTTTATAATATAGATAACAAATTAGAATAATATTTTGTATAGAAAGTTATTAAGTTTGTTTAAAAATATTTAAAAATAAGAAAGGCTTAAATATGAAAAAAATCGCTATTAACGGTTTCGGAAGAATCGGTAGATTAGTATTCCGTCGTCTTTTAGAAACAAAAAACTCAGATTTAGAAGTTGTTGCAGTTAACGACTTAACAGATGCTAAAACATTAGCACACTTATTAAAATACGATACAGCTTTTGGACCTTTAGCTGCTGAAGTTTCTGCTACAGAAAACTCAATCGTTGTTGATGGAAAAGAAATTAAAGTATTTGCAGAAAGAGACCCAAAAAACTTACCATGAGGTCAATTAGACATTGATCTTGTTATTGAATCAACAGGTTTCTTTGTTAAAAAAGATCTTGCTTCATTACACTTAGAAGCAGGTGCTAAAAAAGTTGTTGTTTCAGCTCCAGCTGGAAGCGATGTTAAAACAATCGTTTACAACGTAAACCACGAAACATTAAACGCAGATGACAAAGTTATTTCAGGTGCTTCATGTACAACAAACTGTTTAGCTCCAGTTGTTAAAGTATTAGTTGACAACTTCGGACTTGAATCAGGATTTATGACAACAATCCACTCATACACAGGAGACCAAAGATTACAAGATGCGCCTCACCGTGATTTAAGAAGAGCTAGAGCAGCTGCACAAAACATGGTTCCTACATCAACAGGTGCTGCTAAAGCTATCGGATTAGTTATTCCTGAAGCAGCAGGTGTTTTAGACGGTTCAGCAGTTCGTGTTCCTACAATTACAGGATCAATCGTTGACTTAACAGTTACATTATCAAAACAACCTACAGTTGAAGAACTTAACGCTGCATTTGCTAAAGCAGCTAACGAAACAATGAAATATGAAACAGCTCCAATCGTTTCATCAGACATCATTGGTTCATCATACGGATCAATTTTTGACCCAGCTTTAACTTCTGTATTAAAATCAGAAAATGGAAAAAACTTATACAAATTATTCTCATGATACGACAATGAAATGTCATACGTTTCACAACTTGTTAGAACAGTATCATACTTTGCAAAATTAAAATAATAATTCAAATTAAACTACATCAAGGGAACTTGATGTAGTTTTTCTTTACTCCTTATTTGCAGACATTAGTGCTAAAAGGGTAAAGAAAAACTGACACTAATTTTGTGTCAGTTTCACTATTTAAGCTCCTAAAAGGTATTAAAAATAGGTTTATTTGGTTTAAATAGCGCTATCAAGGAATTTCTCAAGAGCATCAAAATCTACTTGCTCATGAGTGTTTTCATTAACTTGTTTGTAGATGATTTTGTTATCTTTATCAAGCACGAAAATTGAACGAGCACATAATTGGTATTCATTTATTAATACTCCTAAAAACTCAGCTAATTTTCGAGTTTTATAATCTGAATAAAGCTTCATTTTCTCAATTGGGTGATTGTTGTTATAAACATCAATTGCACTTGGAAGATCCATTGATACACCAATAAAACGTACATTTTGTCTTTCAAGAGACATTGAAGCAAGTCTAATGATTTGTAAATCACAAACTCTTGTATCTACTGATGGGTAAGTAGCAAGTACTGTAAGTCCATCAAAACTATCTAACTTTACATTTTCAAAAGTTCCACTTTGAACTAATTCTAAATTAACTTGATCATTAATTTGAGCACCATCTGGAAGGTGGTATAACTGATCTTTAAAATATACTTTTCTCATTATAATACACTTTCTTTAAATACTTTATATACAGTTGAAAAACTTAATTTAAAGACAAATAAAAGGTAAAAGTTCATTTTTGAAATTAATGATTTTACATTTAAGTCTTTGTTATTATTTAGTTTTTGAGAATAATCATTAATTTTATTGCTTAATTTTTTAAGATAAATTAAAGCATTCTCATCTTTTTTATTATTAAGTTCTTTATCATCAATTTTACTTACAAATTCTTGGAAGTAATTAATAATTAAATTTACTGCGATATTTACTCGGTTAATTATTAAAAGTTCTCTGTAGTTTGAATATTTAGGGTCATTAATAACACTAGAATCAATTAAATGATCAACAACGCCTAAAATAGTTTTTTGTGAAGCGTATGATTTAGCTAAATCTTTAAGAGATGGCATTTCTTTAATAAATTCTTTAATTGTAACTTGAGATATATCAATTGAAATATTTGAAGCAATATAGTTTAATGGTCTGTTTTCTTCTAATTCTGAAATTATTGTATTTTTAATATTATTATTCATAATTACTTTTCTCCTCTTTCAACGTGAATTACCGTAAGTATACCACTGACTTTAAAACCAAGTTTTTGATAAACTTCACCAGCAATTGGATTTTCATAAAATAGTACTGGTATTTTACCTCTTTGCTTAATAATATAGTCACAAAGTTTTACCATACATTTGGTAGCTAATTTTTGATTTCTATATTCTGATAAGGTAAATACTCCGCCAATCATTACGGTTTTATCTGTGTAAGCACTAATTGAAGCATGTGAAACTATTTTATTATCTTTCTCAATAACAAACCCTCAGTAAGCATCTTTGTCAAAAGCGCCTTCTAAGAAGTTTTTATCTAAGTTTTGACTTGCAAAACCTTCAAATTCTTTAATCTGCTTTCTAGATTCAATAATTGAAGGAATATCTTCTTTGGTGAAAATTCTTGCTGAATTATCATCTAAACTAATCTTTTCGTAGAAATAATCCACGTCTAATGAAGCAATGTTTTCTTGAAAAAGTTTTGTTCCTCTTTTGAATTTGTGAATGATGCTTGTGAAAAACTCAACATCACTAGAAGCTGTTATTATGTTCTTTATTTGGTATTTTTCTAAAATTCGGAAAAATGACTCTGGATCAATGTTGTTGTTTTTGTGAAAAATAACTAAATTGGTATGGTAAACATAAAAAACGTTTTCAAATTTATCATCATTTTTAGTTACATATGTTGCAAAGCCTTCTTCATTTAAACCAAAAGTCTGAATATCAAAGATAATGAACATATTTTTTACTGGATCATTTTGATATAAATAATCTAATAAGGACTGTTTTTCTTCATCATTTACTCTTTTTAATTTGTTAAACATAAATTAATTATAAATTAATTTATGGTAAATTTTATTCTCAAAGATAATAAAAATCATAAATATGACAAGTTTTAATATTAATTTTTAAAAAGCAAAAAGCTTAGAATAATTCTTTTTAAATTAGTCAAAATATAACTTTTTAATATTTTTTCACTTTTATAGATTTTAATAACTTTAAAGAAAATGTTTTAATCACTATTTATTTCCTTAGAATAATTAGTTTTGAAAAAACTTATTATTTATATGAACTAAGTATGGCAAAAAAAGGTATAAGAAAACACTGGAACGTCCAGTGTTTAAAAAATTATCCTAAAATATTTATCAATTATATTTTTTATTTAACGAAGGTTTTCATAATGAAAATTTTACTAATATTAATATTTACTAAAGAGAATTAGAATTCACCTTTAGGTTACTTGATTAATCCCTAATTAATAAATAAACTAACTTCCCCAAACTAGTTTACTTATCATTTACTTTTTTTAAAGAAAAGTTTTTTTCTATTTACAAGTAACATAATAATTATAAATAGAACAAAATTTTTTTCAATTTTGCGAACATTTGAAAAAACGTTCTATTTATCTATATTATAGATATAAAAGTTTTCAATCCTTTAAAAATAACTTCAAAAAAAATATTTTTTATGTTAATATGCTACATTTTGACTTTTTTTACATCTATGTAGTAGAATAATTAGAAAAAATAGAGATAAAAAAACATAAGAATTTTATTTTTATAAATAAAAAAATATTACATTAAAAATATTTTATGGAAATATTGCATATTATTTTAAAGTATTTGCAGAATATTTTATACAAAATCAAAAAAGGACTGCATAAATAATACTTTTAATGCTATAATATAGGTACAAAAGTAAAATATATTTGTTTTTTGAGCTGTGCAGAAACAAGAATGTTGAAATCCTTGATTTGTAAAAATGTTTCCACACAGAAAAAATCCATTTTTTGTGTGATAGCTTAAAAAAAGATGATTTTAAACAAAAGAAATAAATTAAAGGTGTTAATCAAATGAATCAAATTAGAACATTTTTTAAAGTTCATTTCCCTGATTCAAAAACGAAGTGGTGACAATATTTTAAATTTGCAATGCCAGTTGTTTTATCAGGGTTGTGTTTTTCATTAAATAACTTTGTAGATAACTTCATGGTTCTTACCGTTAATGGTGGTGCACAAGCTCTTAGTTATGCAAATTTTTATACCTCGATTATTTTGGCCATCTACACCGGAATTGGCTTCATAGGTTCAGCACTTATAGGTCAATACTTGGGGGCTAATGAAATTGAAAAAGCAAGGCAAGTAATTAGGTTAAGAATTATCCTTAGCATAATTGTTGTTGCAGTGTTTGTTATCTTTGCATTTGCAGCACCCACACAGATGATTGAATTAGTTGCTGGTAAGAAAAATCCACTATCTGCAAAAAGCTACGAAGAAAATGTAAGGCTTGCAAAAGATTATCTTAAATACATTACTATTGCTTGAATTCTTCTTGCTTGAACATTCACCTCTGGTAACTTGTTACGTGAGATTGGACTTGGTAAACAATCACTATACTCTACTATAACAACATTACTTACAAATATTGTTTTTAATTCTATCTTCATGTACGGATTAAATATGGGTGTTGTAGGAGCTGCTTTAGCTAGTATTATTGCAAGGGTGTCGGCGGTAATTGGAAACTTCCTTTGTTTATGATTTAACCGTAGAGAATTGAATGTATTTCCTTGACAATTGTTTCATGTCTCATCAGTTATTTTTATGCAATTTATGAAGCGTTTTCCATCAATCTTACTTTCATCAAGCGCAGTGGCATTTAATACAGTTAGACAAGCATTTTACAATAATGCAGATACATCAAATATTCAAGATATAATGAACGTTTCTGTTCTTGCAATTACAGCAACTTTTACTGGTGTATTCACAGCAAGTTTTAGTTCATTTAGTGCCAATGTTGCAAAATATGTAGGGTACCATTTAGGGCGTAGCGAATTCGATGTTGCTATTGATAATGGTAACCATTTAAAAGGGTTTCATTTTGTTTTACAATTTGGTTTAGCTCTATTTTTTGGCGCTTTTTTATTCGTTTTACCTTATATAAGCATTTTTAATAAATCAGCAATTGACAACTGAAAACTATCCCATCCAGGTGCTAGTGAAGCTATTATTAATGAAGTTAGAGTTGCTTACAATAATTATTTAATAGGAACACTTATAATCATGCTTTCATTTAGTCCGATTTGAACTTGATTTGTTACAAGTGGAAGATTAATTTCAGCTGGTGGAAGAAATAACCTTTTATCATTAGTTGAATTTATTACAAGCTTTTTACAACTTGTTTGACTAGGTCTTTTAGCATTTTTTATTGTCGGAAAAGGGCCTGGAAAATGAGAACTTAATGTGGTGTACTTTTACTTAGTTTTCTTCTTATCAGACCTTGTTAAACTAGCTGTTTTTGAGACTGTATATTACAAAATTGAGTGAGCAAAAAACTTAACTCATGAGAAACACACTATAAGCTTCTTTAAGAGAAATAAAGAGAAAAAATAAGGATTTATAAATAAAAATTACCGTCAAATATTGACAGTAATTTTTATTTATTTTTTGTTAAAATCTTTTGGATTAATTATTCAGAAAGGAATACTAATTGAAGGATCTCAAGCGTTAAGTTTCATTACATTTGAAGCAGCTGAATTAATATTTGGAATTGATAGGATATCTTGATTTGGATTTGGGATTCCAAAGTAATTAAATTCTTGAGTTTTGCCATTGGTATAAATACTTGAATATCCAAATCAAGAAGTTAGTGAGAATCAACCAACAGCTGAATTGATTGTTGAAATGTATGTTCCATTTCCATCAATAACTCCAGTTCCACTTTGACCACCACGGACAAAAACTGGAGTAAAGTTTTTGGTTCGGTCATTTTTTAATCCGAAAATTTCACGGTTATCATTAATTGTATTTCTATTAACAATATAACCACTTAATTTTTTATCTGGATAACCTGCAAATAATCTTCCTGTGTAATATTCTGGATAAGTTTCTCAATTAGACATTTGTTTTATTTTTTGAGATGAATATCAAAGATTATCTTTGTTGTAATTATTGAAATTTAAATTTGGTAAGCTAAGCAATTTCTTATATCAAAGGGCAGTTTGGAAGCGACCTTTTTCAATTAACTTATCAATAATTTCGTTTATGTCCACTAAATAGAAAGTAATATCAACGTATTTATTGTTATCACTTTTATCTTCGCTAATTTGATTTCTACCTGTTCAAAACGGAAATATCTTGATAGGCACTGAATAAAGCTGATTTCTTGGTTCATATCCATTATCGACACTATTTTTATATTTGTTAGTTGCAATTCCTAGATCAACTTGAGGTATTCGAGTATTTTGTGTAGGATCTTGCACAGTTGAATCATTGTTAATAACGTGGTTATTGGTGATAGCAAACATTTTACCATCACTAGAATCTAAGCTAGCTTTACCTACAAAAAGTCCGGTTCCTTGAGCACCTGTTAAATAAATTAATGAAGCTCGATTATAAAGATCTTTAACTCTAGAATCTTGATAATGATAGTGCATATATTCAATATCTAATTTATACCCTTCGTGGAATTTGTAAGGTAAATTTTGGTTTGGATCATACTCAAACATTGCGCCTTTGTTGTAATCTTTATTGTAAATAATTAAAGGCACATTTTCGTTAGTGAAACTCATATTTTTATAATCAAACCAGTTAGTTTTATCTTCTTTAAATACTTCTTGGCTAATATTATTTAAATAATCGATTGTAACTGTAGCTCCGTAAGATAAATTAAAGTAAACTGCTTTAGAATTATCAAAAGGAGCATTTGAGTTGGCTTGCAAGGTTTCTAAAACATTATTTCCGACTATTTTGTAGTCATTATTGCCTATAATTTCATATTTAAAATCGATTCCTTCATCAGTTAAATTAAAGGTTAATTTATAATTAATTACTTTATTATTAACTGTTTCAGTTGTTCCATTTATTTGGATAATTTTTTTGCTTTTAAGCTCGTTTCAATCTAAAGAAACGTTAATTCCTTTATCATGTTTAAATACTCTACTAAATGCATTATTATCTAAATAAGCAATGTTTGTATTAAAATGGAAGTTAATCTTAGCATTTTCTTGGTTTTGTCTTTCTAAAAGCTTTTGATAATATTGCTTTTTGAAAGTTCAAGTAACGATATTATTTTGCTTATCTAAGTTAAAAATTACATCTTTATAATTAAGCTCAATTCTTCTTCTCCGCAAGGTTTTATTATTGGCTAAAAATACCTTTTTCATTCCATATTGCGCACTTATTTGACTTAAAATCTCTGCGTAATTTGGGCTAGAATGTGTATTTGTAGCATCTCTAAAATTGCTTATTTCAAATCAAGCATCAGTTTTAATTATGTCATTTTTATTTGTAAATGAACTTGGAGAGTAAGCAAGCTGCACAAGTACTGAATTAGGAAGTGAGTTTACTTTAATTGGATTAACAAATCTAAAGCTTCCAGTATTACCAAAAATTTCAACAAGATTTTTAGAATTGTAACTTAAATTTTGCACACTTACAAAGTTTTGATCAAGCGAGCTATTTTTAACTTTATTAATAAATTCATCTCTTGTAAGGCTGCTTTTTAATGTTTCGTTAATGCTTAAATTATCAAAGGTTATGCTATTGATAATTGCTTCTTTGTAAGCATAAAGAGCATAATCGTTAACAAGATTTTTTAAGTAAATTCGATTAGGAGTAGCGTATCTAATTTTTGGGTTTGCTTTATTAATAAACCCTAATTTAAAACTTAATGTTCCTTTTTCGCTAGCTGAATAATTGCTTTGCACATCAAAATAATAAATAAAGTAATCATTTTTAAGGTCAGTTTCAATATCTACGCTAGTTTCATTATCATTTGGATTTGAAATTGAAGGATGCACGATTATATTATTTGGATCTACGTTGTTAATTGAATTTGGAGATTTGAATTTAAGTAGATAATTAAGCTTATCAAATGCTTTTTGATCAGTAATTAATTTTGGATCAATTAATCTTTTGCTATCTCTAGTTAAGTTATATTCAAAATCAGTGCTATTAATTTGGTTGATTTTACTTATTATCTCACTAGAAGGAGTTTCATATTCTTGGCTTAAAAAGTCGCTTTGATCAAATCATTCTTTGTGAGTTGGATTAAAATCATCTCTATTTAATAATCTGGAACCTTCAAGAGTATAAACTACTGTTTTATGACCTTTTTGGAACACTCCATTTTTGTATAGCCCAAATTGCAAGTAACTTTTACCAAGCAAGTTATCATATTCTCTAGTTTTATTATCTCTTTCATTTTCAGGAACTAGGTGAATTGCAAATTCGCCAAAACTTGGGAGTGTATAAACCGATTCAAAGATATTCAAGCTTCTGAAGCAAGATAATCGGAATGAGTTTTTTCTGATTTCACTTGAGTGAGTTTAAATAGCTCACTAATTCTATTATTTTCAATAATGTTATATAAAAGAAGTTCATTTGCACTAGTTGGAATCTGATTTGAATCCCAGTGGAATGGGAACATAATTTCTTGGTTATCTTTTTTTAGTTTTAAAATAAATCTAAGTGAAGTTGTTCCTTTTAAAGGATCATTAATATCTGTAAAGATGTAGAATTTATTACCATCTTTTTCAGGAACTAAGTCATAAAAGCCTTCAAAAGTTCATCCATCAAAATTAAAATCAAAATTACGAAGAATTATCTCTTTAAATAACTTGTGTTTTTTAGGATCATTTGCCTGAATTTTATCAAAATCAATCCCTTGGTATTCAGGGATATCACGTGCAATTTCCTTAGCTTGAGCTTTGAAATAATCTAGCAGCATGCTTGAAGATGAGTCGTTAAAAATAGGCTGATTTTGGTAATAAGCAGATGGTTTGTAAGTTATGTTGTAAGCTGCTTTTCCAAAGTAAGTGCTAATGTTTTCTTTGTTTTGTCAATCTCTTTGGTTGCTTTGTTTTGTTGGTGAAAGATTTTTTAAGACCTTAATTTCTTGGTTGTTAAATTTGATTTTAACATCAGCTTTAAGCTTAATTACATATGTAGGCATTTCTTGAATTGCTCTAACATCGTTTTTGTTTATTGGAACTGATTTGTTAACTTGCGTAATTTCATTAGTAAGGGAATTTAGGTCTAATTCATAATCAAAAAATCCACTAATTTTATCTAATTTAGGAGCAAAAACTAAATTTCTAATTTTTTTATTTTCTAGCATTTTAGCGTTAGGTAAGCTTTTTAAAAGTGGATAATTAATATCAAAAAGTTGATCTAAATTTGAGTAATTAATTTTATTTACTACTGATTGAATATCATTTTTAGAAACAAACACTCTTTGATAATCAAAACTTATATTTCCTTTAGTTACTCTCATTGTAACTTTAGCTTGGTTAAGATTATCCTTATCAACTAAAACATCTTTAACTTCTAAAGTAATTCCATTAGGTGCATTTAAATCTAAATAATATTTAGCATTTTCTTTATTTAGACTCATTGCATATACTCTAATATTTGGATTATTTGCTAAATCAGCCTTAAAATTAGGTACAAAAGAAGTATCTAACTGATTTTTAATTGCTTCTTGCTCGGTAGTTAATTCTTTAGGAGCAAATCCAGTGATAATTCCTTTTTTAATCTCTGAAGCAACTAGCTGACTTTTATAACTATATTTTGCAACTCTATATTCAAAGTGAATGGTTCTTTCAATATTATCAAAAGCTGTAATTTTTAAATCTGTAATTACTGCATTATTAGGTAAAAGAGCAAAATTAATTTGACTTGCAATTGCGTTATCAGCACTTATGTTTGCTTTATTTGAATATTCATAAGTTGGATTTAGAGCATTTACTTCATTTTTATCACTCATTTTAATTTCATCAGGAGTTAAACCGTTTTTAAAATTGTAAATTATGAATTCTTTAGTATCACTTACAATGTTGCTATTTGTAAATGAAACTTTAGTTGATCTAAGATTGTAATGAATTTTAGCTCATCCAAGCACATCATTAACCTGAATTACATTTACATTAATTAAAGCTGCTTGAGAGTTATTTGATACTATAAAATAGTTATTTTGGTCACTTTCAGAAGCAAAAACAATATCTTTATTATGATAATCAATTGTTAAATTAAGACTATCAATTCTTGCTTTTTCTTCTTTATTATCACTTTCAGTATTAACTAAAAAACCTGATAAAATAAATGTATTTAAATTGCTTTCTACATCAGTAAGCTTATCTTTAGTGGAAACTAATTGATACACAATTTCAACAGTTCCGTTTTCATCATTTGCATTTTGAACTCTTAAAATTTTTATATTTGCGAATTCATTTGCATCGATGTGCCCTAAAAGATCTTCTTTAACAATCGTTGAAGCTTTAGTGTTTTCTTTTGTTTTATCTTGATTTTGAACAACAAATGTTTTAGCTACATTTAAATTGGTAATTAAAGAATTTAATCGAGCTTTTTCAATCTTTTTTCTTTGCGGTAATGTTTGGAAATTTAAAGAAGCATTTCTAAAATTTTTTTCCACAATGTCTGGGTATTTTGATGATCTAAGCTTATATTCAAAACTTAAAATTCCGTTTTGATCATCGATATTAGTTGCTTGAATATCAGCTAACTGAACTCCAAAATCTTGGTTAAGAGTAACTAACATCAAATTAGCTTCTGAAGGTAAAACATTACTTGAATCTGGGTATAAAAAACTTAAATTATTAATCTGATTAATTCTTTGTAATTCAGTTTTAAAGCCGCTAATTGTGTTAAATAAGTTATCAGAAAAACTTTCATCAATTCTAATTGAAACGTTATTGTAATTTAGTGATTTTAAGATGTAAGAAACTTTAATTTTTCCTAGCGCGTCATTAAAGTCATAAATGTGAATGCTATTAGGAATAACTTGAACTTTTAAATCTAAAAGATTTAAATTATCACTTGTTTTGAATGAAATTTTATTAGGATTTATGCTTTGTGCAATTGGAATAATATTTGCTTTATTTGCATAATCTAAAACAAGTTTATTTTTAATTGCTTCAAGTCTTTGAGTTTCTCTTGCTTCAATTGAGCTTAAATTGTTAAACTGAATGATTTTAAAGTTTGACGAATGAATCTGTGTTAAATTAGTTTCAGTTGAATAAAGATAAACTTTAACTGCAACTAATCCATTATTATCATCAATTTGTTCAATGTTTTCAACTTTAACATTATATTTAAGCGAACTTGAGTTAATTGGCTCAAAATCATTGTTTGTAATTTCAGAAGGAAGCTTATTAACTGAAGAGTTTTTTATATTTAAAAGCTGATCATTTGAAAGTGAATTTAAGAGATTATTCAATCTTTCTTGCTCGGTTAAAAAACCCTCAATTACGTAACTTAAATTAGCAATAACTTGATTAGTTAAATTGTTTTTTACACTATAAGATAGGGTTAAATGTCCATTGACATCATCTTTATTTACAATAGTTTTACTTTCAGGGATAATGCTTCAATTATTACTTGCACTTGTAATTGATCAAGTTAAATTATTAACATCACTCACTAAAGTTGCCTTATTTGCAAGTAAGCTACTTGAAGCAGAAATGGCGACAGTAAATTGATTATTTAAAGCTTCTTTTTCATTGGTTAAAAAGTTGCTTAAAGTAAGTGTGTTAGAATTTTCAGAAATAACTTCTAAGTCTTTATTTGAGATAGTATCTAAGTTGTTTTGAGTTGATTTAATTTTGTAACTTAATTCAAGTGTTCCATTTTCATCATTTGCTTTAATTGTTTTTAAATCTCAAATAGCAGCAAGTTGATTTTGTAAAAATGACTCATTAATAACTAAATCATTTAAGGTAATGCTGCTAGCTTTAGTTTGATTTTTATTAATACTTTCTTTAGTTTTAATTAAAGAAACATTGCTTGCTAAATTAATAATAAGCCCATTTATTCTTTCTTGTTCAGTTTTAAAATGGTTTTCATTATTTCCAACTATTATTGTCTTAATTTCTGAATGAATATCACTATATTTAGGATCTGTAGATACCAGAATGTATTCAAGTTTAATTAAACCTAAATAATTATCATATCCTAAAATGTTTTCAACTTGAATAATTGCACTAGAATCACTTAAATTAAGAGTTAGATAATTTTGATAATTATCTATATCGATTTGACTTGGTCTTATTTTGTTATTAATAATACTTACTTTTGGAGCTAAATTATTTAAGCGAGTTTTTTCGTTTTCTTTATCTTGATCAGATACAAAGTTAGCACTATCAAAACCACTAATTGTGGCTACTTTATTTTCAATTAATAACTCATTTGCAAATCTGGGGTCATTTACAGTGAGTGAATAACTGATAGTTAAAGTGTTGTTTTGAAAATCTTTGTTCTGAATTGTAATATCTTTAACAACTAATTGAGAATCATTTATTTGATACACAATTGCGCTAGTGCTAGCTTGATCTAATTCGGTATTTTCTTTGTTGATATAATCAAAACTGACAGAAGCATTTGCAACTTTTAAGCGCAAACTATCTACATAATTTGGGTTTAAAAATCCACTAATTTCAGCAGTTTGCTTCTTAGAAAGCTCCTTACCAATTGCAACTTGGTAGCTAAGAGTGATAAAATCATCACCAATAGCGCTAATTTCTAAATAAGCTAATTTAGCTTCAAGGGTGTTATTAGAAATTATTGCCATCACTTTTTCTACAAGTGCTTGGCTTGTTAAAGTATTTTCTTTATTGGGGTAATCAAAAGAAATACTTAAATTTTCAAATGGATTATTTTCCGATTTATTTTTAGGAGCTTGTTTTTTATGAAGACCAAAAACTAAACCAGTTGTTAATCCAACTACACCAGTAGTTCCAGCTGCTGTAGATGCAATTAAAATTTTTTTATTTTTGTTCATTGTTACCTTCGTTAAATATTAATAATTAATTAATAATTTGGTAAAAAACACGGCTTAATTAAACCATGTTTTTTAATTATTAAAGATTTGCCATTGAAACGTCTTCTCTTTGTTTTGAGCTTGCTCTATATAAAGGCGCTGTTACAAGCCCCATTGTTGAAGCAACAATAGAAGAAGGAACCATAAAGATTTCTGTGTTGAAGCTGTTAACTTTTCCGTTGTAAAGTCTTCTAGCAGCAGCAAGTTCTCTTTCAATGTATGTTGTTTGATCCATTAATTCTTTGTATAACTTATCAGCTTTAAGTTCTGGGTAGTTTTCATAAACAGCCATTAAACGTCCAAAAATAGAATCGTTCATTTTTTGAATTTCTTCAGCATGTGCTACACCATTACCTGCATTAACTAAATTACGGTATTTAGCAACGTCTTCAAAAACTGAAGCTTCATGCACTTTGTAGCTTCTTACTTGGTCAACAAGTTTTGTTAATGTATCAGCTCTTTTTGCAAGTTGCACATCAATTCCTGAAGAAGCTTCGTTAATTGCATTTTGCATTTTAAAGAAGCTGTTTCTTTTTACAAGGTGAAAAATAAGGGGGAAAATAAGTAAAAATGATAAATATCAAATAACTTTTACTGCTGTACCATATTTTGGACCTTTTGCTCTATTATCTGCAACTGGGTTAAATTCTGTTTCTTGAGGTTCTGGATTTCTTTGATCAAATAAATTTGCCATTATAAATACTCCTTTGCTATATATAAGATATGTATATTATACTTTTTATGTTTTAGATTTATCTAAAATAGTTTGTTTTATTCATTATCGAAATTAACGAATAAATGCTGTAGCAATTGTATAACATTGATTTAATTGCTATTTCTAAAAGCTTCTCATTTTTTAAAGATCAAGTAGGTCTAATACCACCAAAATAAGGAACTTTCATTTCGAAATTAATTGCGAATCTCTGGTGATTTTCAAAGATAGCAAATGGGTTTTTAAAAGTGTGAAACACCCCATTTTTAATTAAGAAAATAATTGCTTCAATAGCTTTATCATCAAATAATGATGAAGCTTTTTCTTTATCATTGCTATAGATGCTAAAAAGTTTATTAAGCGAAAGATCTTGTAATTCAAGCTTATTTTTATGATCAAAAAGTTTTTTGCTAAAAAATTCAATGTAGAATTTTTCATCAAGAAGCTTGTGATTTTGCTTAGTAATAATTTCTAAATGAGCACCTTCTATAGTATCTTTAGTTTTGCTATGTGAATCATGTTTAATCCAAGTGTTGTGTCAAATATAAATAGGGTATCCATTGATTTCTAAAGCCATTTTAGCTTCATTTTGTGCTAAATAATACTTGTTAAAATTCTCAGATTTGTAAAAGTTAATTCTTCTTTTTAGTTCTTTGTTATTTGGATCTTCTTCATTACTTTGATATAACTGATCTGCTTTTTCATTTTTAGCAATTAATTTTAAATTGGGGTCTAAAAATTCAAAAAGCTTATTATATAAATTCTCTGGTGTTGAATTATCAATGATAAATTTTATGTACTTAGTCCTAGCTTTTAAATACCTTTTTATTTGATGATATAGAATTAGAAGCTGCATTACAATTTCTATAATGATTATAACTCTGATAATAATAGATAAATTTATATTGGTAAATGACAATCAAAAAAAGGCAATTGAAAATCCAGTAGCAAATACAAAAAATAAAATACATAAGATAAACTGCTTAAGCGCTTTATTATACAAGTTTCTTTGTTCTTTATTTGCCTTGTTTCTAGCAATAAAAGTGAGCAGATCATCTTTTAATACATTCTTTGTCCTTATAACAAATTGATCATAAGTTAAATCATTTTGATGCATTTTTCCTCCTTTTAAAATTTAAAAAACTTGAGCATTTTTAAATATAAATTTAGAATTTTTTCTTTTTTAACTGTATAAGGTAAATTTTTTAATTTAAAAAGTAAATCAAACCTTATTTGAGTGTATGAACTTTTATGGCTAAATAATTCTAGGGAAGCAAATCCGCGATATCTTCCTTTTCCACTTTGCTTAATTCCGCCAAATGATAATTTATTATTTTCTAGAATTCCCATTGTGTTGTTGATCATATAATTTCCAGCTATAAATGAAGTAAAAAAGTTTTGATCTTTTTTGCTTTTACTAAAAATATACATGCTAAGTGGATTAGGATTTAGTTTGTAAACTTGCTCAAATTCACAGATATGTTCATATTCAAAAATTGGAGCAATTGGAGCAAAAATTTCTTCCTTGTAAGCTGCTGAATCTAAGTTGTTTTCCTTAAAGAACTTAGGCATAACTTTTTTATCATTAAGTTTTTTAGCGCCTAAAGAGTGCTCTAAAACTTCTGCTTTGTTAAGTGGAATTAAGTTAACAAGTTCTTTTAGGCTTGGATCTTTTTCAATTATTTTTTCGAGTAATTTATCTACCTTTTGCATAAAAAGGTTTGAAATAGCTTTATCAATAAAAATATAATCAGGAGCTACACAAGTTTGTCCAAAATTCATCATCTTTGCATAAATAAACATTTTGGCCGCTTTTTTAATATTAGCATCTTTAGTAACAATGAATGGAGATTTACCACCAAGTTCAAAGCAGTAGTCAGTTTTATTTATATCAATGTTTTTTAGAATAATTTGTGAAGTTGCATAGCTGCCAGTGAAAAAGACAAAATCAAAAGTAAAATCTTGCAGAGTTTCTTCGATTGTTGAAAACTTATCAATTTTTATATATCTATTTTCTGAGTCTATTTGTAAAATAATCTTCTCCATTACCTTATTTAATTTATTTAAATAAGGGTGGAATTTCAAAGTATTATAATTCCCTGCAATAATTGAACCCACAAGTGGAATAAATAAAAGTTGAAATGGATAATTTCAAGAATTGATAATTAAAACATTTCCTCTTGGATTGTAGATATATCCATATTTAGAGAAAATTCCACCTACTTTTTTAAACTTAATTCTGCTTTGCTTTTTAGATAAAAAGAAGTTAATTTCAGCGATAGTAGGAATAATTTCAGTTAAGGTTGTTTCGTAATGACTTTTATTCATATCTTCTTTTAAAGCTTGCAAAATTTCATTTTGGTTAGCAAAGATAGCATCTTTAAGCTTTTTAAGTAAATTGATACGAATTTGATAATTTAAGGAAATGTTTTTATTCATAAATTAATTATATATAATAATGCGAAATTCGCTTGAAGGTTCTCTTGGTAATCCTGCTCTTTTCTAGAGATTATCTTTGTTCATTAAGATTATTTAGGCAATTTTTACCTTCTTTTTTAATTAATTTTTGCTAATTTAATGCAGATTAAATTTCGTTCTAAAATAGGTGTGTTTTTGTGCTCTTTACACAAATTTACCAGCAAGGGATTAGGAGGAAAATTTAAGGCATTTTAGAGTTTTTAGTAGTGTTTTAAAGTTAATTAAAGTAAACAAAAATACAACCTAAGTTGCATTTTCGAAATTTAAAATATCTATAAAGAAATCAATACTTCTCAAGTAGTTTTATTATTTACTTCATTTTTTTGAACACAATATTCATCTGTTAATCTTTTCAAGATTCTTTGCACTTGTCTTTGAGATAAATTAATTTGCTCTCCTATTTCTTTAGAAGAAATACTTGGATTAGCTTTAATTAAAAGCAAGATATTTCTTTCGGTTTTGTTTAATTTATATTCATTTTTTCTTAAGAATCTAAATACAAATTCTTCAGTTCTTATATCATAATCTAAATTGATATTTCCCTTTTTACATAAATTGTATGTGGCTGCAAAACCAGATGCTAAACTTTCCATTTTGTTTCAAAGAACTAGGACATTAGAAATAACATGATTTCTAACTTTGCTATTTGAAACAATTTTTGCAAAATCTTCCGGTGTTATATCATGATAGTAACTACCTGGTGTTCATATTTCTACCATTTTTTTCGAAATGTTAATTGTGTGAGAATTTATTTGTAAATAGTCTGCATGAGCAAATGAATTAACAACAATTTCTCTAATTGCTTCAAGTGGAATTTCGTATTCATGTTGTCTTTCTAATCCAACTATTGTGTATTTTGAATTTATATTATTTGTTATAAATTCAACACTATGTTCTATTAAATCAAAGATATTACCACTTTTTATTTGATAATCAGAAACAGTGTTATCATCATTTAATAATTTAAGGTATAAACGAATAGGTTCATTTTTAGAAAATAAAAGGTTTCCAGCGTTGGTTAAGTTCTTATCTTCTTTATCCATTAAATTTAATTTAATAAGAATTTCTTCGTTAGAAAGATTTTGGAATTTATCAGGTTTATTGAACTTCAAAAAATTAACAAAAGATTCAAATCTATCAGGATCTAAATCATTTACAGTAGTTTTAGCAACTGCTAATGTTTCTCAATTTGCATAATTTGTTTTAAAGAACATTTTTTGAATCTCGTTATAATCCATTTTTACATTCTTGTCAGCGACTCTTTTGTAAAAAACTCCTTTATAACAAAATACACCTTTTCCACTGAATTCTATTTTGATATATTGCTTACCATTTTCAGCATCTACTAATTTTATTTCTGGGTAAATCTTTGGTTCAATTTTTTGCTGAATGTGATTATGAATTTCTCTAATTTTTTGACTTGTAAAATCTCCGCCAATTACTTCACCATCATCTCTTACACCAAAATATAATGTACCTTTGTTATGTTTATTTAATATAGCAACAATACCTTTTAAACCATCTTCTAAATTATTTAAACTTTCCTTGAATTCAATTTGTTCATTTTCTTTTCCAATATTCATAATTACCCCTTCAATTTTCTAAATTAAATTATACAAATGTCGCCTCAAATGTCGCCTCAAATGTCGCCTCAAATGTCGCCTCAAATGTCGCCTCAAATGTCGCCTCAAATGTCGCCTCAAATGTCGCCTCAAATGTCGCCTCAAATGTCGCCTCAAATGACATGATAGGCGTGGTGATAAATCATACAATAAAATTATATTCTTTTTATAAATAAAATTAAATATAGTATTAAAAGATTATTAAGTAAATAATAAAATAATTATTCCTAATTCAAAATATTTCTCTGTGCGCAACCACGAATGTCGCCTCAAATGTCGCCTCAAATGTCGCCTCAAATGTCGCCTCAAATGTCGCCTCAAATGTCGCCTCAAATGTCGCCTCAAATGTCGCCTCAAATGTCGCCTCAAATGTCGCCTCAAATGTCGCCTTTTAGGTAGTCTATAATAAATAGTGTTGTAGATAAAATAATAATACAAATTAATATTCATTATATAAATCAGTTTATAAATAAGTATGTTATAAGTGTAAAAGGCTTATTAATGCTTAATTAATCTAAGGGATATAAATGCAAAGTAAACAAAAAATACAACCTAAGTTGTATTTTATTATCCATGGACATGGAAAATTAAAATTAATGCAGAAGTGATTATTCCTAAAAACACAAGTAAAACTGATCTTGATAAACTTTTTTTGTCAATTTTGTTGTGATAAAATTCAGGCACAAATTCAACAATTGATGTAAAGACAAACACTCCAGCAATTGCTGAAAGGAAAATTGCCTTTAAGTATCAAGCGTGATTTAAATACCCACCTATGAAAATCCCAAGCATCATGAATGGTAAAAATAAAGATAATCCTAAAAATGATAATAGAAGTGATTTTCAAGTTGAATATCCTGATTCTCTAAGACGGTAGTAAAAGACAATCTCTTCTGGAATTAAGTGGAAAATTAATGATAAAAAGTAAGTTAAAGTTAAACTAGTATTTTTACCCTCAATTAAAAGTGAAAGGTTATATCCAAGTAAAATACCTTCTGGAATTCTGTGAGTTAAAAGTAAAATTAGAGCAACAATTTTTAATTTAGCACTTACTTTATCAACAATATCGATTTGATCACTATCATTAAAAAGAAACTCAGGATGATCATGAGAATGATGTTCATCATGCGAATGATCATGCACAAAAGCTTTCATTTTTGAGTTTGCAAGCAGTTTTTTGTTGATTTTATATGCAATTACATTTTTGACAGTAAAAGCAAATAAAAGACCAACGATAAATCCGCCAAAAACTACCCCAAAATTCAGTAAGTATTGATAAGATTTAATGTTATTTAAGTTTTTGGTAGCAAGTCAAGTAGCTCCATAAGTAGTTGATACTTCAAGCGATTCACGCATGAATCCAAAAAGTGCCATTACTAAGAAAAATCCAGATGAAAAAGCATATAAATACATTTTGCTTTTTCCTGTGATTTTATTTTTTCGATGTGAAAAAATAAGTGTGATAAACACTGGGATGCAAAGGAGAATTAATAAAACAATAAAGACGATTAAAACCTTTGCTCCAGCCTCGTTAAAATTGCTATCTAGTAAAAATTCATAAAAGTCTTTTAAAAAAGTCATTAAACTTTCCTATTCTTCTGATTCTTCACTAGCAAATTGAATATTGATGTTGTGGTATACGTTTTGCACATCTTCATCATCTTCAATTTTCTTAACAAATTCTAATAATTTAGCTTCTTTTTCAGCGTCATAATCAACATACATATTTGGAATATATGTTACTTCACATTGAATGAAGTTTTCAATTTCGAAGTTAGATTCAATAGCATTTTTAAGCTCTGAAAAATTCTCCGGTAAACAAGTAACTACATATGAATTATCTGTTGTTTCGATGTTATCAGCACCATTTTCAAGTGCAATAAGCATAATTCCATCTTCATCAACAATACTTTTATCAATTTCGATAATTCCTTTTTTATCGAATGCAAAAGGAATTTGTCCTGTTTTCCCCAAAGTAGCATTTTGTTTGTTAAAAAGAGCTTGAATGTTTGATTTAACTCTATTTAAGTTATCACTAAGAGTAACTACGATAAAAGTAGCTCCACCAGAAACTGTTGCGTTAAATACAGTTTCTAAATAAGCATCCCCTTTATCTCCTTTTGCTTTAGCAATAGCTCTTTCAATGTTATCTTTAGGCATGTTTTTTGATTTAGCTTTTGAAATAGCCAATTTTAAAGCTGGGTTCATTTCAGGATCAGGTCCAAGTTTAGCTGCTACGAAAATTTCTTTTGAAAGCTTTTGGAAAATTTTTCCCCTTGCTGCATCTTGAGCCCCTTTACGGTGCGCGATATTGGCTGCGTGTGAGTGTCCTGCCATAATTATTTCTCCTTATTTTCTTATTATTTAACTTTTCTTGGTTTGTAAATTGGATCACGTTTGTGTTGTGATCTAATGTGTGCATTTTGTATTTTTGTAATTGTTTGCTTTGAAAGGTTTTTGTCAATTGCACTTAAATCATCAAGGTGATTTAAGTAAAAATCAAGATCTTGATAAGTAAAACCTAATTCATCTTCATCGGTTTGACCTTCTCATAAACCAGCTGAAGGTTTTTTATTTACAATTGAACTTGGAACTCCTAAAAGTGAAGCAATAAATTTAACTTCCCCTTTAGTTAATCTTGAAATTGGAAGTAAATCAGCACCTCCATCTCCAAATTTAGTAAAGTAACCAATAAAGGTTTCATCTTCATTATCAGTTCCTAAAACAAGTGCATTTTTTTGTTGTGCAATAGCATAAAGAGTAGTCATTCTAAGTCTTGGTTTAATATTAGCAATGGCTAATTTATTATCAAGATTGCTAATTGCTCCTTTAAGAGATTTGAAAGCATCAGTTAAATTGACTCTTTCAAAGGAATCATTAAAAGCTGTCTCTAAGTCATTAATGTGCTCTAAATCACTTTTAGTCATCTCAATAATAGGCATTACAACACCAGTTGTGTTTTCAGGGAATACACTTGAAGCAATCGCATATACAAGTGAAGAATCAATTCCTGAGCTAATTCCGACCACAAAACCTTTAGCATTTGCTTTTTTAGCTCTGTATTTTAAGAAATTCTTGATTGTTTGTACGTATTTTAAAGCAAGTTCTTTGTCATAAATTGCTTTACCATCAACATATTTTGTTATTTTACTCATGAGTAATATATAACCTTTCATTATTATAGTTCATTTTGTTAAAATATTATACTTAAAAAGTTTTAACCTAACTAAAGATTTTGTATAATTAAACTAAATTTATATATACCAAAGCAATTATAAAAACGAGGTACAAAATGATTAACGTAAACGAATTTAAACCAGGAATTACTTTCCAAGATGGTGATGATATTTTTGTTGTTTTAGAAGCACAACACTCAAAACAAGGGCGTGGACAAGCTAACGTTAAAGCTAAAGTAAAAAACTTACGTACAGGTTCAACAACTATTAAATCATATACAGGTGGAGATAAAGTAAAACCAGCTCACATTGATAAAAGAAAAATGAACTACCTTTACAACGATGGTGAAAACATTGTTTTAATGGATAATGAAACATATGAACAAGTTGAAATCCCTGTTAAAAATGTTGAATGAGAACTTAACTTTTTAAAAGATGGAAGAGAAGTGCAAATCCGTAAATATCAAGAAGAAGTTTTAGATATTGAACTTCCAGCTAACGTAGATTTAGTAGTTACAAATGCACCAGATGCTGTTAAAGGAAACACAACAACTAACCCTCAGAAAAAAGTTATTGTAGAAACTGGTTTTGAACTTGAAACTCCTATGTTTATTAAAGAAGGTGATGTGATTTTAGTATCAACAGAAACTGGAAAATACGTAGGAAAAAACAATAAATAATGAATTCAATTACTGTTTCAAATAATAAAATTTTAACTTATGTCGTAGAAGAATCAGCTCTTTTTGATTCGATTAACATTGCAATTAAACAAATTAAATATGTGCGTTTAATTGGTGATCCGCGACTAAGTTTTGATGATTCAAAATCAAATTTACAAATTTATTTAAGCATTAAAATTAACACTAAAAATGAAGGAATCGATTCATTTGATGTCCTTAAAGAAGTTGTTAGTTCAGTTGAAAAAGCTTGCTCATTTTTAATTGATCAAAAACCAATTAATGTGCAAGTGGTAGTGCTTGATAATAATTAAAAAACAAAAACTGACTTTTGAAGTCGGTTTTTTAGATAAATATGAAAAAATATCAAGACCAAATTATTGATTATGGAATTTACCGCAAGCTTTTTATTGATGATGTTAAAGAATACCTTATGCGTGTTAATAAAAAAAGCTTATTTAGCTCTTTAACAAGCAAGCAGAGGTTTGAAATTTCTAGTGAACTAACAAAATTAATTAAAGAGCTTGAAAGTCATAAAATTTCTAACGCTAACTTAGAAGCTAATCGTAATGCTTATTTAAAAAGAAAAAGAGAATATTTTTTTAAACTCAATGGTTATAAAATTATAATAATTGGACTGTTAGGGCTTATTTGCTTTATTTTAATTTTAACTTTAGTATTTTTACAAACAAATTTAGCATAGCAAAGAAAAATCAAAGCATTTTTGATTTTTCTTTGCTATTTTAATGTGCTTTGAATCTATAAAGAGAGCTAAAATCTAAAAAATGTTATAATTTATTTTACAAATAAAAGTCCAAAATTCAAAGGAATAATTATGAAACATGAAAAAACTAAATATATAGCTAGTTATTTTGAAAAAACTAAAACAATTTTAGAAAATGAAATGCCAAATAATGTAATTAAGCTTCAATTTTTCCAAAGAAAAGATGATTCTATGCTTGCAGGTATGGAAGAAGTTTTAAATTTACTTGAAGAAGTAACTGATACAAGCAAATACACTATTAGATACTTAAAAGATGGAACCATTATTAATAATTTAGATATTGTTTTAGAACTTGAAGGACACTATCAAGATTTTGGAATCTGAGAAGGAATGATTGATGGTATTTTAGCTAGAAACACCTCAATTGCAACCAATGCATATCATTGTAAAAAAGCTGCTAATGGCAAAGAAATTATTTTTATGGGCGATCGTGCTGATCATTATATTAACCAAGAAAATGATGGAAAAGCGGTTGCAATTGGTGGACTTAAAACAGTTTCAACTCAGGCGCAAAAAGCTTGAAGCAATCTCTCAGATGATGAATCAATTTTTGGAAGTATGCCCCATGTATTAATTCAAGGTTTTGGTGGTGATGTAGTTAAAGCTACCAAAGCTTTCGCAAAGCATTTTCCTAAACACAAATTAATCGCTTTGGTTGATTATCATAATGATGTTATTACTGAATCATTAAAAGTGTGAAAAGAACTTGGTGATAAGGTATGAGGAATTAGAATTGATACTTCAAAAAACATGGTTGATCATATGTTTGATAACGATGAAGAGAAACATTACGGAGTTAATCCAGAGCAAGTATTTAGACTTAGAAAAGCTCTTGATGAAGCTGGTGCTACAAAATACAAAATTGTAGTTTCTAGTGGGTTTAACCCTGAAAAAATCAAGCTTTTTGAATCCTTAAAAGTTCCAGTGGATTTTTATGGAGTAGGTCAAAGCATTTTCAAATTAAATAATTCATTTTCAGCAGATGCAACAATTCTAAATGGAGAAAAAGAAGCTAAAGAAGGCCGTTTTTATCGTGAGAACCCTAATTTAATTCTTTACAAAAAATAGATGAATAAAATTAGAATTGATAAACTTGTTTCAAGTTGTTTAAACCTTTCAAGAGCGGAAGCTAAAAAGTTAATTAGCAAAAAGAAAATACTTGTAAATAATGTATCTATTGCTCAAAGCAGTTACATTATTGATTTAGATAAAGATGAAGTTTTATATGAAAATCAAAAACTTCTTTATCAAGAATTTTTCTACTTTGTGCTAAATAAACCTTCTGGTTATATTTGTTCTTGAAATAGTGATGAAGGAGCAATTATCTTTGATCTTTTAGATCGAAAAGATCAAGCTATCAAGGATTTAAACACTTTTGGTAGATTAGATAAAGATACTACCGGGATCATTATTTTATCTAATGATGGTAAGCTAAATCACGAGCTTTTTTCAGGTAAAAAGCACGTAGATAAAACTTATTTAGCTACTTTAGATAAAAGTGTAAATATAGATGATCTACTTATCTTAGAAAAAGGTATTGATATTGGTGATGGTGAATTTACTAAGGAGTGTAAAGCAATCAAAATCAATAATAATTTAGTGCAACTTACAATTTCTGAAGGTAAATACCATCAAGTTAAAAGAATGTTTAAAGCAATTGGTTATGAAGTTATTAAGCTTCATCGAAGTGCGATTGGAAATATGAATTTAATTGATTTAAACATCTTAGAAGGAAAGTATATTCAGTTAACTAAAGAGCAAGTTTTATCTCTAATAGGCTAAAAATCATATTCAAAAATACCATTGTAATAGTGCAATGGTATTTTTAATCTTTTAATAAATTGCTATTTAGCTTGATTTTCTAGGTAGCTAAAGATTTTATCACGATAATATTGATATTGAATTTGAGTAAGCTCAATCAATTTAGGAAGCCCTAATTTTAAATCATTAACAAACTCGTGGAAAGCTTTTATTTTGTTTGATATTTCTTTTTGTTTTTGCAAAGGAATTATAGGTATATCTATATTTCTAATATCTATCGTCGATATAGCGGGAATAGCTCCGCCATCCTTGCTAACTAATAAAGAATCTATATTTTTGGTTAAGTAGAAATAGATAAATAAAGGATCATAATCTTTATAAGTTTGAATAGAAACACAAGAGTTTCCTAATCAAAATTTATCATTGATGTAGTTAGTAGCACCTGCGTTAGCGCCTCTTATTGAAATAAGAACATTTTCACCTTCTCTATTATATTCATCATGATAACCAGAATTATTTCTCCCGCCATTGTAAAATGGATAAATAAATTCTTCTGAATAATCTTGCGCTTTAACAAATTGTCCAGAACTTATCTGTGCACAATTTGAAAGTTTGATTGTTAAAGAAATTGTCGTATTGAATATAAATTCAATAATTTTAATTAATCCGCTCTCTCTCTCTCTCTCCAATACCTTTATTATCTATAATTCCAGTTTCAAGGTATTTGAAAATTGCGTCGCGATAATACTCGTATTGCTGTTGCCTTTTAACTTCTTCGGAAGGTAGACCAATGTTTAAGTCCTTACAAATAGCTTCAAAATTATCAAGAACTTTAACTATTTTTTCTTGAATTTTTAAAGAAGGTATTTCTATTTTGATATTATCGACTACATTGCTCATTAATTTAGCATTAGCTAAATCTCTTTTTACATATTTTTGAGCATTTATGGATAATCAGTAGTAAAGGTATTTTGATTTTAATATATTTATATCAGGAATTATCAATCCACAAACATTAGTAATGCTAAATTTACCATTTCTATAAAAGACTGTGCCAGCTTTTGCTCCATCAGTTGTTCAGGTTACAAATTCTCCATCAAAGTCAAATGTATCTATTTTACCAAGCTGTCCATCATTTTCAGTTTGAGATGAATACACTGGATATATTCCTTTATTTTGCTCTATTTCGTTTTTGCTGATAACTCTTCCTCTTTTTAATTGACATACTTTTCCGATAGTGGTAGATAAGTAAAAATTATCAAAAATAAATGAAAGAATTTTAGTTAATCCGCTCTCTCTCTCTCCAATACCTTTATCATCTATAATTCCAGTTTCAAGGTATTTGAAGATTGCATCACGATAAAAATCATATTGCTGTTGTCTTTTAGCTTCTTCAGCAGGAAGACCAATATTTAAGTCTTTACAAATAGCTTCAAAGTTATCAAGAACTTTCACTATTTTTTCTTGAGTTCGAATTGAAGGGATTAAAATTGTTAATGAAGATAAAGATGTCTTTTTGAGCCCCGGTATTCCACTGCCTTGAACCAAATTGAATATTTTATCTTGATTAGATTTTAAATAGAAAAATAAGAATCTATTCAATATCTGTTTAGAAGTGACTTTTAATGAATAACAATGGGATCCTTGGTAAAAATCTTCATACATTCATTGAACATAACCAGCATTTGATCCGCCTTGACTTACAATGATTGTATTTTTAATATTATTAAAGTTTTTAGCGTTAGAACTTCTGTTAATACCACCATTCATATATGGATATAAACCATTTTCTGAAAGATCTTCTTTAGAAGGTTGTTTACCAATATTTATTTCTGTGATTTCGCTTAATTTTTTGCTAAAAAAATTAATGTCGTTTAACAAATTGTTATTTGATAACAATTTGTCTCTATAAAATTTATATTGCTCGTCCCTCGCCTTCAGCTCCGCCTTCAGCTCCGCTGAATACTCGGTAAATTTGTCAAGAATTTCAACTATTTTGTTTTGAACCTCCATATTAGGTACAAAAATAGGTGTTTTTTTAAAATCCTTTATGTCAACTCTTGGGAATGTAGATGTTTGCAAATCTTTTTTTAGTTTTTCAGCCAAATTTTTAAAGTAGAAAAACATAAATTTAATATTTATTAAATTAATTAATTGCTCTTTAACTTGAAAAACATGAAACTGTTGGTTACAAATAAAATCATTTTTAATTAAAGCAATCTCTCCGATTGTTGCTGTTGTGGACATAATTAAAGAATTGGATTTGAACAAAGTTCTAACTCCTTTAATAGACACTTTTTCAATGGAGTTATGTAGAACATCGCCGTTTTCTCTAATATCTTTAAGTGTGAATCAATTAATATCCCCCTCTTTTCAAAACTCTTTATTTGATTTAAGAGGAGTATATCCGTTTTTAATATCAAAAATATCTTCTATTTTATAGAAAGAATTGTTGCCTTTATATTGAAAGAGCAATTTCTCAAAAAAATTCATTACTCTTCTCCTTCAAGTTCAAAAATGATTTTATCGATTTCACTACGTAAAACAGCTTGACGAGCAACAATTTCTTTAAGTTCTGCATTAAGTTTTTTGATATCAATAACTTCTTTTGTATCTTCTTTTTCAACATATGAATTTACAGAAAGGTTGTAATCATTATCTCTAATTTGGTCATATGAAGCCACTTTAACAAAGTTTTGTAAGTCTTTTCTTTTGTTGTATAAATCTAAAATATGTGCGATATTTTCGTCTGTAAGTTTGTTTTTATTAGATTTTTTAACAAAGAAACTTGATGCATCGATAAATGTGACATCAGTATCTTTTCTGTTCTTTTTAAGCACTAAAATGCAAGTTGCAATTTCTGGTCCAAAAAATAAATTCTCTGGGAGTTGAATGATTGAATCAACAAAATTATTATTAATTAAATACTTACGAATTTTTTGCTCAGCCTTGCCACGATACATAATTCCAGGAAAACAAACAATGGCAGCTGTTCCTTCTGGGGATAAGTTGTTTAGAGCATGGAGTATAAAAGCTCAATCAGCTTTTGAACTAGGAGCAAGCACCCCAGGACCAGTGAAACGTGGATCATTAATTAAAGTTTTATCATTTTTTTTATTTCAACTAATTGAATATGGAGGGTTAGAAACAATTACATCAAAGAATGTATTTCATTCTTTTGGATTTGTTAAAGTATCATCGCAGTAAATGTGAAACTTATCAAAATCCATATCATGAAGGAACATGTTCATTCTACAAAGGTTGAATGTTGTAACGTTAATTTCTTGTCCAAAAACACCACTTGTGATATTTTTAGCACCTAAAATCTTAACTGCTTGTAAAAGAAGTGAACCTGAACCAGCACACATATCGTAAACATTTTTAATATGCTTTTTATCTCCAATTGCTAATTTCACAAGCAAGTTACTTACTTCTTGAGGTGTAAAGTATTCACCACCACTTTTACCTGCATTTGATGCATACATACCCATTAAATATTCATAAGCATCACCGAATACATCAATTGAATTATCTTTTAAGTTTCCAAGGTTCATGCTTTGGACACCTTTTAAAAGCTTCACAAGTTTGTTGTTTCTTTTTGGAACTGTATCACCTAATTTGTTACTATTTACATCAAAATCTTGGAAAAGACCCTTAAAATCATCTTCGCTATCTTTTCCTCTTGAAGAGTGTTCAATTGAATCGAAAATTCTTTTTAAAGTTTCATTTAAGTTTTCATCATATTCTGCGTTTTTAACAACATTAACAAAAAGATCTTTGCTTTCAATGAAAAACCCTATTTCTTTTGCTATTTCATTTTTAGTTTCTTCATGAATTACTCCTTGATATTTTTCATAATCAAAATCTGTATCACCAGCTTCAGCTTGTCTGTTGTTAAATTCTCTGACCATTTTTCCAGAAAGAAAACGATAAAACATTGCGCCAAGGACGTAGTTTTTAAAGTCTCACCCATCAACGCTTCCTCTAAGTTCATCAGCTATTTTTCAAATACTTGTATGTAATTCGTTTCTTTCTAATTCTTTTTTGTTATCCATAATACACTCCTAATTTTTCATATTTTTCAGCAATTTTTATTTCTCTATTTAAAATTTTATCTTATTTATTTGATTGATACTTGTAAATGAAATTTTTATTTCAAATTTGTGTTTTAGCAAGTTTTGTAAGATCAAAACAAAATGATTTTGTATTAAATTTCAGCCTTAAAATAAATATTGAAAGGTCAAGAATTTAGTAAAATTTTAATAGATTGATTAACTCTTTAAGTTAATTATTTTTATTATCAAAATTAAAGAATTTAGAAAGGTGTTTTTTATGATAATTGGTAACGCACAAGTTGCTATTGATGCAATTAAAAAATATGACAATATTGTTATTTTCCATCACATCCGTCCTGATGGAGATTGTCTTGGTTCTCAAGCTGGACTTGCTGAACTTATTAAAACCAACTTCCCAGATAAAAAAGTGTTTAAAGTAGGTGATGCACAAGGTTCATTCCCATTTATGAATTTTGAATTTGACAAAATCGAAGATGTTGATTTTACTAATTCGCTTGGAATTGTTGTTGATGCTTCTTCAGGTGATAGAATTGAATGCGCAGAGCTTTTATACGAAAATAAAACAACTGCCAAATTAAGAATTGACCACCATCCAAATGATAGTGATATTAAATATGACTATCTTTGAGTCGATGAATATTATGCTGCTGCAGCTGAAATGATTGCTAAAATTGCTTATGAAGGTAAAATGAAAGTCACTAAAGAAGCTGCTAGCTACATTTACCTCGGAATAAACACAGATAGCGGAAGATTCTTATATCCTGAAACTTCAGCTAGAACTCATGAACTTGTGGCTTTTTTAATGAAAGAAGCTAACTTCCATCCTAAAGAAATTCTTAGAGAAATGTCAAAAAGAACTTCAAAACAAATTAAATTTATCGGAAACATTTTAAGTGGATTTAAAAAAGATGGAAGAGTTTTATATTATGAAATTACTCAAGATGTTTTAGATAAATTTGGATATAACTCATTTGAAGCCGCACAATTTGTTAATGAAATTGGAAACATTGAAGATAATTCTTGTTGAGCTTTATTTGTTCAGCTTGAAGATGGAAATGTTCGTGGTAGATTACGTTCAAATGGACCACTTGTAAATAAAGTAGCTCGTTTATACAATGGTGGTGGACATGACAATGCTGCTGGAATTACACTTTCTAGCTGAGATCAAGTTAGTGATGTTCTTAAAAACTTAAACGAAGAAATTGTAAGATTTGAGGCGGAAAAATAATGCAAATTGGATCATTAAAAGAAGTAACAGAAAAACTTTTAAAATATGATAGCATTGTTATTTTCCACCACATCCGTCCTGATGGAGATTGTCTTGGTTCTCAATTCGGACTTAAAGAACTTCTTGAAACTAACTTTCCAAATAAGAAAGTTTATGCTATTGGTGATGCTAAAAACTCATTTGGATTTTTAAATTTAGTTCATGATGAAATTCCAAGCAAAGAAATTCTTAAAAATTCACTTGGAGTTATTGTTGATGCTAACTTTAAAGATAGAATTGAGTGCCGTGAGGTTCTTGATGCAAATCTTTTCCCAGAAACAATTAGAATTGATCATCATCCAAACGAAGATGATTTAGATAATTGCACTCGTTGGGTAGATAGTTCATATGTAGCAGCTGATGAAATGGTTACTGAAATTGCATACGAAAATAATTGAAGAATCACTCCAAAAGCTGCAAATTTACTTTATCTTGGAATTAACACAGATAGTGGAAGATTTTTATATAACAACACAACAAGTAGAACTTTAAGACTTGCTGCTCATTTATATGAAAATGGACTTGATACTGATTTAATTCACCAAAGCTTGGCTAAAACTAGTTTAAACGATTTACAGTTCCAATCTTGAATTATGAGTACCCTTAAAACTCGTGATTCAGTTGCTTATATTCAAAATGATTTAGCAACTACTTTAAAAATGGGTAAAACACCTCAAACTTCAGTAAGACCTAACTTAATTGCTAACATTGATGGATATCCAATTTGAGTTCAATTCACTGAAGAAGAGGGTGGAAAAATTAGAGTTGAGTTCCGTTCAAATGGACCAATTGTTCGTAATGTTGCGGTTAAATGAGGTGGTGGAGGACATGAAAGAGCCTCTGGATGTATGCTTGATAGCTTTGCTGATGTTGAAGCAGTTATTGATGATTGTGCTAGCGAAGTTAGAAGATACAATGCTGAAAAAAAATAATTAATCTACTTTAAAAACTATGCTAAAACTAGCATGGTTTTTTGTTACTTTTTGCACCTTTAAGATCTTAAATAAATGTTACTTACAAAATTTTTGAACGGCAAAAAAAGCTTCCAACATTTAAAATTTAGCAAATAAAAAATTATTTTGCTAAATTTGCTAGTTAATGCTATAATAATAAATATGAAAATAAGTAATGCAAGTGCTAAAAAAATGTACACCCAAATTAATGATCAATTAAGGCTCACTGAAGAATATGAAAACATCCTTAAAAGAACAGTGGAGATTTTCATTGAAGAAGGTGAAGTTGTAAGTAGCTCATTAATACTTAAAAAAAGTAAAGGTTTAATTAATTCTTCTAGTGCTAAAATTCGCTACCAAATGAGCGATTTAGAGCTTGAAGAGTACTTAGAAAAAAGCCACTCTTCAGCTGGTAGAAAGCCAACAATCAAAGGGATTGATTATTATTCTAAGTTTCTTCTTGATTCAGATAAAAATAAATGAATTAAAAAAATAGAAGAAGAAATTAAGCAAAAGTTTGCTCAAAAAAAAGGAGAAATTGAGCAAACTGTTGATAAAGCAGCTGAAGTGATTTCGGAAATAACCGGAATTACCCTTGTTACTACTAACGTTAACATTAATGAAGAAGAAACAATGAAAGGACTCGAATTAATTCCGCTTTCAGAATCATCAGCTACTATTGTAATGGTGGTGTCAAGTGGAAAAGTGCATTCAAAAATCTTAAATTTTAATTCTAATGAAATTTCAATTTCGGATTTAAAAATAGCGGTAAATATTTTTAAAGAACGTTTAATAGATACTAAAATTTGTGATTTAATTACTAAAACTGACTTGCTTAGAGAACCGCTTTCGCAAGCAGTGCAAAATTATCAAAATGTTTTAGAATCATTTGTCAACCAAGTTTTTAAAGGAATTATCCAAGAAAATACTCAAAATAAAATCTATGGAAAAAACAACATCATTTTAAATCGTGATATTAACCGCCAGGAGCTAGTTAAATTGATTGATTTAATTGAAAATTATTCAGTTTGAGAAGATATTAATGCAAAACATAAAACTAATGAAACTACTAAAATTAATGTTAACGATTCAACAGCACTTATTTCTAAGAAAATTGATTCGCAAAAATATCACATTGCCGAAATTTCAGCAGTAGGTACTAATACTAAAAACTTACCTAAAATGAAAGTAGCAATTGCATTGCTTGAAGATTTTTTAAATACTAGTGAAGATAAAAATAAATAAAGAGGTTAAATTTTATGTTTAATAGAAATAATAAAGAACACTTAAAAATCGGAGATAAACTTAGTGGTTATTTTGAAATGCTTGCAAATGGCGAAGTTATTTCAAAATACAGTGGTGAAAAACAAATTGAACTTGGTAAAGATGAATATTTACCAAAATTCGACAAGTTATTAGTAAATCGTAAGATATATAAAAATATGGAAGTAAAATTTACCTTTCCAAAAAATTATGAAGATGAGCTTGTAGCTGGTAAAAGTGTTATTATCACAATTATTGACTTAAAAGTGTCTCATAAAAAGCACTTTGAAATGAAAATTAATGAAAAAGATGAAAAAGTTGCTGAGCTTGAAAAAGAACTTGCTAAAGTTCAAAGTCAATTAGTGATTAAAGAAAAAGAACTTATGCTTCAAGCAGAAGCATTCAAAAGAAAAGCTGAAGAATTTCAATCACTTGCTAAAGCGCAACTTGATCAAGAAATTGAAAAAAGAGTTGCTAAATATGAAGCAGAAAAAAAAGAAGCAAAAAAATACGCTTTAGTTTCTTTTGTGGAAGATTTAATGGAACCATTTAACAACTTTGTGCTTGCAGCTAAATCTGGTGAAAATAGTGATGATATCACTCTTAGAAACTATTGCATTGGATTTGACATTGTAAAACGTCAATTTGAAAATGTATTTGCTAATAATGATGTTACAGTTATTTATCCTGAAGTTGGGCAAAGTTTTAATGCACATGAACAAGAAGCTATTGACGTGGTAGAAAATAGCAACTTAGCAAATGAAGAAATTGTTAAGGTAGTTCGTTTTGGTGTTAAAGTTGGTGATAGAGTGGTAAAACCAGCTACAGTAATTATTAATAAAAATTTAGCAAATTAATTATGAGATTGCTAAAATTATGATATAATAATTAATATATAAAAAATAAATTTAGATTTTATGCACATTTATTTGTGCTAAAAGGAGTGAAAATGGCTAAAGAAATTATTTTAGGAATTGACCTTGGAACAACAAACTCTGTTGTTTCTGTTATAGAAGACAAAAACCCTGTTGTTTTAGAAAACCCAAATGGAAAAAGAACAACACCTTCTGTAGTAAGTTTTAAAAATGGTGAAATTGTAGTTGGAGAAGTTGCCAAAAGACAAGTTGAAACAAATCCAAATACAATCGTTTCAATTAAAAGATTAATAGGAACAAACCAAACTGTAAAAGCTAACGGAAAAGAATACAAACCAGAAGAAATTTCAGCAATGATTTTATCTTACATGAAAGAATATGCTGAGAAAAAACTTGGACAAAAAGTATCAAAAGCTGTTATTACAGTTCCTGCTTACTTTGATAATGCTCAACGTGAAGCTACAAAAATCGCTGGTAAAATCGCTGGTTTAGATGTTTTACGTATTATTAACGAACCTACAGCTGCTGCTCTTGCTTTCGGACTTGATAAAACAGAAAAATCAATGAAAGTATTAGTATATGACCTTGGGGGAGGAACATTTGACGTTTCTGTGTTAGAACTCGAAGATGGAACATTTGAAGTTCTTTCAACAAGCGGTGATAACCACCTTGGGGGAGATGATTGAGATAATGAAATTGTAAAATGAATGATTAAAGAAATCAAAGAAAAATACAATTTCGATGCTTCAAATGACAAAATGGCTATGGCTCGTTTAAAAGAAACAGCTGAAAAAGCTAAAATCGACCTTTCAAGTCAATCAGTTGCTTCAATTAACTTACCTTTCCTTGCTGTAACAGCAGATGGACCAGTTAACGTTGAACTTGAATTAAAACGTAGCGAATTTGAATCAATGACAGCTTACTTACTTGATAGAACAAGAAAACCTATTGAAGATGCTCTTAAAGAAGCTAACATTACAGCAAATGATCTTCATGAAGTATTACTTGTTGGTGGAAGTACAAGAATGCCAGCTGTTCAAGAAATGGTAAAAAGAACATTAGGAAAAGAACCTAACCGTTCAATTAACCCTGATGAAGTTGTTTCAATTGGTGCTGCAATTCAAGGTGCTGTGCTTGCAGGCGATATTGATGATATCTTACTTTTAGATGTTACACCTTTAACACTTGGAATTGAAACTCTTGGAGGAGTTGCAACACCTCTTATCCCTAGAAACACAACAATTCCTGTAACAAAAAGTCAAGTATTCTCAACAGCTGCTGATAATCAAACTGAAGTAACAATTAGTGTTGTTCAAGGTGAAAGACAAATGGCTGCTGATAACAAAAGACTTGGTAACTTCAACCTTTCAGGAATTGAACCAGCTCCTAGAGGAATTCCTCAAATCGAAGTTAGTTTCTCAATTGATGTTAACGGAATTACAACTGTAACTGCTAAAGACTTAAAAACAAACAAAGAACAAAAAATTACAATTGAAAATTCTTCAAAACTTTC
This sequence comes from Mycoplasmopsis gallinacea, assembly GCF_900660495.1. Taxonomy (NCBI): domain Bacteria; kingdom Bacillati; phylum Mycoplasmatota; order Mycoplasmoidales; family Metamycoplasmataceae; genus Mycoplasmopsis; species Mycoplasmopsis gallinacea. Next base: position 941,914 of record NZ_LR214950.1, read on the forward strand.
AGAAGAAGAAATTAACAAAATGATTAAAGAAGCTGAAGCTAACAAAGAAGCTGATAGAAAAAGAAAAGAAGAAGTTGAAACAATTGTTAGAGCTGAATCTCTTGTTGATCAAATTGAAAAAGCAAACCGTGAACAAGGTGATAAATTAGATGCTAAAGCTAAAGAAGAATCAGAAAAATTAGTAAATGAACTTAAAGATTTAATTGCTAAAAAAGATATTGAAGCTTTAAAAGCAAAACTTGAACAAGTTGAAAACATCATGAAAAACTTCGCTAACTATGCTGCTCAACAACAACATGGATCATCAAATTCAAATGCTGAAGAAGATGTAGCTGAAGTTGTAGATGAAAAATAATGAAACAAAAAATGCAGAGCAATCTGCATTTTTCTTTTGCCTTTATTAGATAATGCTTGCAATGTGATCTAAAATATAATTGCAACCTTCTAGACAAGTTGTTTTAATATTTCTAGATCCATGAGTAGTTCCACCATCGTCATGATTTTCAGCTATTTTTTGAGCTTCATTGGCAATTTTGCTAAGTTTCTCTTCATCAAATCCACCTCTTTTCATAAAAACTTTTGCTGTATCTTGAAAATTCAAAAATAATTGTGAATAATTAAATCCTGATGAATAACCATCTTTTCCAATAATTGTTTTTTTAATATCTTCAAGGATAGTTCTTTGAAGAAGTTTAATTTTATTTTTTAATTCATCACCATTTGACATTGAATTAATTTCTGCTTTATCAGTGTCGATCATTTTTTGAATTTCTGCATCTGATAGAAGTTCTCTTTCTGGTTCCTCTGAAAAATCATCAATAATAGCATTTCCTTGCTGATCTAATTTAACTTTTGTAACTTTTGGTACTCAAATATTTTTAGCTTGTTTATAAAAATAATCAATTAAATATAACGCGTATGATTTAAGTTCATCTAAGTTATTTACATTCATTCAACCAATATAATCTTTCTCACGTAATAAAACTGCTTCATTACCAGATTGATTATTATCTGATGAAGTTCCTTTGCTAGGATTGTTTTGGTTTAATGAACTTGAATTACTTTCATCATTAGTTTGATTTGATTCGGAAGTATCGCTACTATTTTGACTTCCGCTTTGACTTGTGTTTTGTTTAGGTTCTTCTTGTTTTGGCACCTCATTTGCATTTGTAGTTGCTGTTTTTGGGTCATTACATGCAATCATCATTAAAGGTGCTAAAGGAAAAGTTAAAGCAGCTCCTAAAAGCATTCATTTTTTCTTCATTTGCATCCCTCCATACTTTAATTTTAAAACTTTCATTTTTAAATTATGAATTTATTGAATTTTGACTGCATTTAGGGGCTAAAAGGTGGAAAATTGCAAAAAAACTCACACAAAAAGTGTGAGTAAAACCATAATTTTAGTTTTTATTTATCTGAAACAGCTTCAACACCTGGTAATTTAACACCTTGAAGTAATTCAAGTGATGCTCCACCACCTGTTGAAACGTGTGAGAATTTATCTTCCATTCCTAATTTTTCAACAGCAGCAACACTATCACCACCACCTACAACTGAATAACAGTTTTGAAGTGCAGCGATTGCTTTACATACTGCTAATGTACCGTTTTTGTAATGTTCAAATTCTGTAACACCCATAGGTCCGTTTCACACAACTGTTTTTGCTCCTTCAAGAGTTTTTTCAAATAAAGCAATTGTTTTAGGACCAACATCAAGACCCATAAATCCATCTTGAACTTCACCATCTTGAATTGAAGGTTCAACATCTGCAAAACTTGTTGCACAAGCATGATCAACTGGAAGCACAACTTTATCACCATATTTTGCTAAGAAGTTTTTAGCAAGTTCTAAGTAATCATCTTCAACAAGTGATGTTCCAACATTTTTACCTTGAGCTTTTAAGAATGTGTAAGCCATAGCTCCACCAATGATCATTTTATCAGCGATTTTTACTAAGTTTTCTAATACTTGAATTTTATCTGAAACTTTAGCTCCACCAATGATAGCAACATAAGGGTGCTCTGGGTTTTCAATAGCTTTGCTAAGTGATGATACTTCTTTTTCCATTAAGTATCCAAGTGCGCTTTCAGCAATGTTAGATGAAATTCCAACGTTTGAAGCGTGAGCACGGTGTGCTGTACCAAAAGCGTCATTAATAAATACATCACCTAAACTTGCTCAGTATTTTCCAAGTTCTGGGTTGTTTTTACTTTCTGCTTTACCATTTAAGTCTTCATAACGTGTGTTTTGCACTAATAAAACATCACCATTGTTCATTGAGTTAATTGCGTTTTCAAGAACTTCTCCACGTGTTACTTCAACAAATTTAACTGGCGTACCTAATTGATGTGCAAGTTCAACAGCAACTGGTTTTAAATCTCTTTTTGGTAAATCAGCTTCTTCTTTAACTCTACCAAGGTGTGAGAATAAAATAGCTTTTCCACCATCATTAATAATTTTTTGGATTGTTGGAAGAGCAGCTTTAATTCTTTTTACAGAAGTAATAACACCATCTTTAACTGGCACGTTAAAGTCAACTCTAACTAAAACTTTTTTTCCTTTAAGGATTAAGTCGTTAATTGTTTTTTTCATAAAAACCTTTCATTTGTTTATATCTTAAAAGTTTGTTATTACATAAATGTAATAACTTTATATTTGTAATTATTTTACTATAATTTAAGCAAGTAAAAATCAAAATAATCAATTAAAAAAATTGTTTTTTATCAAAAAATAATAAAATAATATAACTTACAAAAAGTTAAATTTTAGGAAGGAATTTTAATGCGTAAAATTGCTATTTTAACATCTGGTGGTGATGCACCAGGAATGAACCCAGCTCTTAGAGCAATTGCTAAAAGTGCTAAAGCAAATGGGCTAGAGCCATATGTAGTTTTTGAAGGGTACAAAGGTTTATATAATGACCAAATTAAAAAAGCTGATGAGCTTGATCTTGATTACTTTTTATCTCAAGGTGGAACATGCATTTATTCAGCTCGTTTCCCTGAATTTAAAAACCCAGAAGTACGTGCTAAAGCTATTGAAAACTTAAATAAACACGGAATTGAAGCACTTGTAGTTATTGGTGGAGATGGAAGCTACATGGGTGCTCAATTACTTCATGAAGCTGGAGTTAAAACAATTGGACTTCCAGGAACAATTGACAATGATATTAAATCAAGTGATTACACAATTGGATACGATACAGCTTTAAATACAGTTGTTGAAGCTATTGATAGAATTAGAGATACAGCAAGAAGTCACCAAAGAATTATGGTAGTTGAAATTATGGGTAATAACTGTGGTGATTTAGCGCTTTTTTCAGGACTTGCAACAGGAGCTGAGATTATTTCAACAAGTGAAGCTAAATTAAGCGAAGAAGAAATTATTAATGCAGCATATGAACTTAGCAAGCAACCAGGAAGAAGAAGTGTAATTGTTGCTGTTTCAGAGAAGCTTTATGATATTAAAAAGCTTGCTGAAAGAATCCAAGAAAAAACAGGATGAGAAACTCGTTCAAACCCACTTAACCACATTCAAAGAGGTGGTCGTCCAACTGCTCAAGAAAGAATTTGAGCTTCATTAATGGGTATGAAAGCTGTTGAAAAACTTCTTAATGGAGAATCAGGACTTGCAATTGGAATTTCAAAAGGTGATGTAGTAGCTATTCCGATTTTAGAAGCTTTAAAAATGGAATCAGATGCTAAAGAAAAAGTTATCAAAAAAGCTGAAAAATTCAATACTTTAAATAGATTTTAATACTAGTTGTGATGCAATTAATGCATCACAATTTTTTATTAGATTCACCCATTTTGTTGGTGCTCGAAAAGGTCAAATTGTGGTATTATTTATAAGATAAATAAATTTATATAATTAAGGAAGGAAAAAATGGAAGCTTTAACAATTGTTTTAGTAATAATGAGTTTTATTATGATTTTTGTTTCCTTTTTAATGTCGCCAGATTCAAATGGTTTTTCAGGTGCTTTAGTAGGTAGCGGAGATTTAGAATTATTTAAACAATCAAAGGAAAGAGGTAGTAAAAAAGTTTTAAAATGATCAATGTTTACCCTTGGGTTACTTTTACTCATTGGTGCTGTTCTTTTAAGATTTTTAATGAAATAACATGAATATAAAAGAGAAAGTTTTAAAGTATTTAAAAAGTTGCAAAAATAGTTCATTTGTGAAGCTAAGTCGTGATTTAAAAATTCCATTTAGCAAAAACAAAGAACTTAGCGACATTTTAAATGAATTACAAAAAGAATACAAAGTCTTCAGGGACAATAAAGATAATTATTATGCCCCTGAATTAATTGAAACTGTTGTTGGTCTTTTAAATGTTTCAAATAAAGGAACCTTTGGATTTGTTGATTACAATATCAATGAAGAAACGGGTGAAAAAGATAGCGTTTTTGTTAAAAACTTTAATTTCAAAACCGCAATTAATGGAGATTTAGTTCAAGTTAATGTTTATAAAAATCCAAGAGATGAAAATGACCAAAATAATGGAATTGTAACTGAAGTTTTAGAAAGAAATACTCATGAAATTGTTGGGTTTATTAAAAAAACAGAAAAAAGCAACACTGTTTTCTTTCAACCAATTGATGCTAAGTTAAAAAATAATAAATTTATTATCCTCCCTTCCGATGTTTCATTTAAAGTTAATGATTTAGTTGCTGCTAGCGTTGTTGATTATAAAGAACGCTACATTGAAATTAAAGTTGATAAAGTTATTACCAATGATGCTGATCCGATGGTGTTTGTTAAAGCTTTCATTGAGCAAGTCAAAGTTCCTGAAGCTTTCCCTGAAGAATTAAAAAATGAAACTGACAAAATACCACAAAATATTGATTTAGAAGATCAAAGCAACCGGGTAGATTTAACTGACCAAATGATTGTTACAATTGATGGTGATGATACTAAAGATTTTGATGATGCTATCACTGTTAAAAAGCTCCCTAATGGAAATTACTTTTTAGGAGTTTATATTGCCGATGTTTCTTACTATGTGCAAGAGCATACTGAAATTAACAAAGAAGCTCTTAAACGTGGAACTAGCATCTATCTTGTAGATCGGGTAATTCCAATGCTTCCTTTTGAACTTTCTAATGGAATTTGTTCGCTTAATCCAAATGAAAAAAGATTTGTAATGGCTGCTGAAATGGAAATTGATAAATTTGGAAACAATGTTAATTGCAAGATATTCCAAGGAATTATCAAAAGTAAATTTAGACTTACATATAAACAAGTAGATAAGTACTTTAAAGAAAATACTATCTTAGAAGAATATTCAAACCAGCAGGAAGTTTCAGAGCTTAAAAAGATGCTTAATGAAGCTAAAGAACTTAGTTTAATTTTGCATAAATTTAAAGAAAATCAAGGTTATATTGATTTTGAAATTGATGAGCCAAAAATTAAACTCAATCAAGATGGAAGTGTTAAAGAAATTGTGATTCATAAGCGTGGATTTTCAGAAGTTTTAATTGAAGATTTTATGGTTAGAGCTAATGAAACTGTAGCTAAATATCTTTTTGATAATAAACTTCCACTTTTATATAGAATTCATGAAATTCCTGATTTTGAAAAAATTAATGCCTTAGAAAACTCGTTAAAAGCAATTGGACTTACTCTTCCTGATATTGATTTAAGTGATATTAATCCACAACTTTTCTCTAAATTTGCTGAGCAAATCAAAGAGCAAAGAAATGATGATTTTGTTAAATTAAGCTTTTTAAGAACAATGCAAAAAGCAATTTATTCAACTGATAATGTTGGGCACTTTGGGCTTGCTTCAAATTTTTATTGCCATTTTACTAGCCCGATTCGTCGTTATCCAGATTTAATTGTGCATCGCACTATTAGAAAATATTTAATCAACAATCACTCAAGAGATGACATTGATTCATATACAAGTGAAATTGAAAGTTATGGAGTGCTTAATACCAAAAGCGAGCAAAAAGCAGTGCAAATCGAAAGAGATGTAAATGATTTAAAATTTGCTGAGTATCTTAAAGATAAAATTGGACAAACTTTTGATGCCCAAATTCAAAGTATTTTGAATTTTGGATTCTTCATTAGCTTTGAATTTAAAGCAAGCGGACTTGTTCATAAAACTTCATTTTTTGATGGTGAATACGAAGCTAACGAAACACTTACAAGTGCTAAAGTAGGTCAAAATAAATTTAACATTGGAGACTGAGTTAAAGTTGTAGTTGTCGGTGTTGATCTTGTTGAAGGGAAAGTTGATTGTGTATTAGAAAGTCAATATCCAAAATACTTAGAAAACCAATCAAACTTAAAGGAAAATTTAAGATTTAAGCACACTGGAGCTAAAAGTGGAAAAAACAAGAAAACTAGTTAAAAACTACCTTGGTTATGATGGTAAATTATTTATTTACCAAGATAAATCAATGTTTAATTATTCAGTTGATACTATTTTGCTTGGTAATTTCATTTATCTTCATAAAAAGCACAAAAGAGCTTTGGAAATTGGAACTAACAATGGCGCGCTATCAATTTTTGTAGCCGCTCGTAAAAAAGATCTTAAAATTGATGCTGTTGAAATCCAAGAAAAAGCTATTGAAGTTGCTAAAATTAATGTTAGCGAAAACAACCTTGAAGACCAAATTAACTTAATTTGTCAAGATTTCAATGATTTTGTGTCTTGACATACTAAAAATGCACAAAGAAAATATCCGGTTATTTTCTGCAATCCTCCTTTTTATCCGTATGATAAAACTAAGCTTAGAAAAAATGTTTCTGAGGAGATGCTTATTGCTACTCATGAAATTAAACTGAATTTAGATCAGTTAATTTCAGGGTGTGCCAAAATCATTGAGCAAAAAGGTTTTTTAACTTTAGTTTTACCAGTAGAAAGAATGGTTGATGTTTTTGAAAGTATGCGTAAATATAAATTTGAACCAAAAAGGATTCAATTTTTAACCCCAAGAATTGGTGATAAACCAAAACTTGTGCTTATTGAAGCTAGATATCAATCAGGATGAGGTGTGCATTTTTTACCCACAATTTATCTGCATGATTTAGATAAAAATGATCACGAATACACTGAAGAAGTGAAAAAACTTTATAGACCATTAATTGTAGAATAAGAGGTTCCAAATGAAAAAAACATTTTACATTACTACCCCAATTTATTATGCAAGTGGAAATTTACACATCGGGCATTTATATACTACAACTGTAGCTTGAGTAATTGCTAATTACAAAAAAACCTTAGGTTATGATGTAAAAATGCTCACAGGTAGCGATGAGCATGGGCAAAAGATCGCTCAAAAAGCTGCTGAATCAAAGATGGATCCTCAAAGTTTTGTTGATAATTTGGTTGTTAAATATCACCAGTTATGAAAAGATTATCAGATTGATTTTGATATTTTTTCAAGAACAACTAACCCAAAACATAAAGATAGTGTAAGTAAAATTTTTGAATTTTTCAAAGAAAAAGGTTTTATTTACAAAGGTGAATATCAAGGACTTTATTCTGTTAGTGATGAAGAATTTGTTCTTGAGACACAAGCAGTTAAAAAAGATGGCAAGTTTTTTCACCCATTAAGTGGTCATGAACTTGTACTTGTTTCGGAAAATACCTACTTTTTCAAAATGAGTCTTTTTACTGATTGATTAATCAATTACATTAAAGAGCACCCTAATTTCTTAGCTCCACTTAAAACAGTTAATGAAATTGAAAATAACTTCTTAAATAAAGGGGTTGAAGATCTTTCGGTAACAAGAACTAATGTATCTTGAGGAATTCCGGTTTCTTCAGATCCTGAGCACACTTTATATGTATGATTAGATGCTTTATGTAACTATATTACAATGCTTGGTTATGATCCAACTAACCCAAGTGGTAGCGAAGAGTTTAATAAATACTGAGCTAGCGAAAATGCTGAAGTTGTGCATATTTTAGGAAAAGAAATTGCTCGTTTCCATATGATTTATTGACCTATTTTCCTTAAAGGTCTTAATTTAAAGATGCCAACTAGAATTCAAAGCCATGGTTGAATTGTGACGCCAACTGGAAAAATGTCTAAATCAAAAGGAAATGTGATTGATCCATATGAGCTTCTTGAAAGCTTCCATCCTGAAATGGTTAAATATTACCTTGTTGCTCATATGAGCTTAGGTGAAGATGGAATTTTCGATTTAGAACACTTTGTTGATGTAATTAACAGTGAATTAATTAATAATTACGGAAACTTAATTTCAAGGACTATCAAAATGTACCGTAATTCATTTGATAGTCCAATTAAATATAATGTTTCTAATTTAGAAATAGACCAAAAAATTGAAGAATCAATTAAAAATTCAAAAGTTGAATTTATCTCACTTTTTGATGAATACAAAATTGATAAGGCCTTAAAAGTTGCAATTAATTTATCAAGCGAACTTAATAAGTATATTGATGAAACTGCACCTTGAACACTTAAAGAAAATCTTCCAAGACTTGAGCAAGTCTTAATTAGACTTTTAAATGGAATTTACGCAATTTCAAGCTACTTACAAGTGGTTTTAAAATCAAAAACCCAAGAAGTATCAAAAGTTTTAAATATCGATAGTTTCGATATGGATAAAATTGATGATTTTCATAAATTTGATAATGTCTTACCAGAAGATTCATACATTCTTTTTAAAAGAATTGTAAAAAAATAGGAGTTAATATGATTTACGCAAGAGCTACACTTTATAAAGTTGATGAAGAAAAATTAAAAGGTTTTATTGATTATTTATACATTTTTGCTAAGAAAGTTTGTATTCAAAATACTAACTTAAGTTTTGAATATGGACTTGAAAACAAAGGTGATGTTTATGTAATTGAACGTTGATCTACTGAAGAAGAATATAAAAAATTCATTGCTGAAAAGGAATTTAAAACTGAACTAGCAACCCTTTCAAAAATGGCAAAAAATGTACATATTTTATACCAAATGACTACAAAAAGATAATTTTATGAAATTGAACCAGCATTAGGTTCATTTTCTTTTGTCTTATTTGGGTACCTCCCTAAATTAGCGCACTTAAGCGCTCTTTTTTTTTTTTTTTTTGTTAGGAGCTAAATGCCCCTATCTTAAAGAGCTAAAGGGTAATTTGCTTATATATTCAAAATTCCATTTTTACCCCCTTTTAAATATAATTTATTATGCAAATTATAGGGAAAAATGGAATTTGAATAATTAAAGGGAAGTTAGAAAATCAAGTATAATTTTCATATAAATAACAAATTAAATTATCATAAAAATATTTAACGAATTTATAATGGAATTCTACTCACTTTAATTTATATTGAAAAGTCCCTATTTAATGAGCAAAATATTCCCCAAAATTATTTGATCATTATTTATCATGAGAGGATTAATGATATGAAAAGATTTAATAGAATTTGTTTATTAAGCTCAACATTTATTGGGAGCTCAATTTTACCTGCTGTTTTATTATCAGCAAGTTCCAATCCGGTTATTGCTAGCGAAAACACTTCAGGTGAAGTGGCTGCAAATGTAGTAACCGATAATAATATAACTGTTCCAGAATTTTTAGCAGAACCAGATCAAGTTATCAAAGGTAACTCAAATGGTTTATCTTTTGTATTTAGTAATGAGCAATCTTACAAATATAATCTTAAATATGGTCAAGGAACAAGAACTAACTACTACTTTAACCCGGGAGCTCAACCTGAAGTGTATCAGGGCAAGGATAAAACAATTGCTAACCTTAAGATGCTAAATCCAAATGGTTGACAAGATGAAGAGCAAGAATGAGAACTTACTTTAAATAGAAACGCAACTTTCGCTAAGGAAGATATCGGTGGATATTCAAGTTTAGGTGATAGATGAAGTAGAAACCCAAGATTTGGGATTCTTATTTCTAGAGCTTTAGAACTTGTTCCTGATACATTTGAAATCATTACTTACAAAACAACTTGAACTGAAGAAGAGCTTTCTAGAACCAAAGTAGCTAGAATGGATAATAAGCCAGAAAATTTACAATTTTCTCAAGATGTAGTAGTAAATAGCTTCCCGCACCCAGCTTCTGGTTATAGAAGTGGTAAAATTAAAGACCTTTATCGTTGAACAAGCTACTACCACGATGGACAATTAGTTCCTACTTGAAAAGTTATTGATGAATACAAAAAGAGAGCTTATTCTTGAGATCCAGGTTATGGAGTTGGTTCAGATCCAGTTCGTGCATCTTTTTTAAATAATTGACAACTTCCAAGCGCATACAACAATGGTAATTATGGATACCCATTATCAAATGAAAGATATAAAATTTTAAATGATATTGGAACTATTATTGGTATGAAATTTGATACTCCATATGGATTAGGTTTCGGATATGGATACACTGACCAAAACTGATTCAAAATTAAATTTAAAACTAGATTAAATGAACTTCTTTTTACTAAAAGTAGACCAAATCCAGCAGCAGATAATTTAGGAATTAAAAATGCCTATGTTTTAGGTGCATTCACTACTTATGATTGATCATACTTTGTTCAAAGTGTTGATTATAAAATAGCTACAGTTACTAGTCAAGATATTAGAAACTACTCAGTTGATCTAAAAGAATTTAAACAAAATCCAGATATATCTTACCAACTTCCTAATGCAAGCTTTGTTTTAAAATATAATGGAAAAATAGTTGATGGATCATCATTTAATAATAGCAAGGACGAAAATGCAAGCAAATGATGAACTAGAAAATATGGTTCAATTGATATTTCAAAAAGTAGAGAAGTTTATGATAATTTAGATAAATGAGAACTTGAAGTTACTTTTAAAAATACAGATCAAGATTTTTGAATTGTTAAACAAAATAAAGTTTATGATCCAGCTACAAAAAATGTTACTTTCAATTTAGAATACGTTATTGATGAGGTTAAACACGAAAGAAATGAAGCTATAAAAGCTCTTGAATCATTTGAAAACCTTAATCAGGCTCAAAAAAATTTCTATAAAGCTAAAATTAATGAAGCTAATACCATTGATGATTTAAGAAACTTAATTGACGTTAATAATGACAACATTGGTGAAATTAAGAACTTAGATGATAAAATGGTTTCACTCAAACTTAAAAAGCAAGAAGCAAGAGACTTCCTTGATAATCGTGCTAATTTAATTAATCAAACTGAAAGAGCTACTCTTGAGAACTTAATTGGCCAAATTAATGCAGATTTAACTTCAGAAACTAATGCTATTGATAATGAAAAAATCAACTCATACATTAAGCAAGTTGATGATATTATTGCTAAAGTTTTTGATGCTAAATTTAAAAAATACTTAAAAACCTTAAATAATCTTAATGATGCTCAAAAACAACTTCTTATAAGCAAATTTGATGAAGAAGTAGCTGCTGGTAAAAGAAGCAATAATGATATTTACGAAGAATATCAACAAAAAGCTAGCTCTTTAGATAAAGCAATGGAAGCTCTTAACCAAAAAGTTGCAAGCGCTGATGATGTTAAAAATAATTCAAATTACATTAATGCTAGCGAAAATAAAAAAGAAGCTTTAGATAATGCGCTTAATAATGCCGCTTCTAAGTTAAATAATCCACTTGATCTAAATGAAGTTAATAGCTTAACGACAGCTATAGAAACAGCTAAAAATAATTTAGATGGAAATATCAATTTAGCTAAAGCTAAAAATGATATTAATGCCAAAATTGATGCAATTGATAGCTCAGTTCTTTCAGAAGCTGATAAAGCTAAATTAAAAGAAAAAGTTAATGCAGCTACAGTTATTAATAACAATAATTCTTCTGATTCTACAAATTGAAATAGTACAAACAGCATTAACGAATTTGTTGATAAATTAGCAAGTAAGCTTAGCGAATTAAAAGTTAATTTAGATAAAGATGCAAGCGTTAAAGCAAGCAAAAACTACACTAATTCAAACGAAAATAAAAGGCAAGCATATGATAATGCTGCTAGCGAAGCAAAAACTTGAGCAAATAATGTAAATAAAACTGCTAGTCAAAGCTTTGAAGAGATTTTAAATAAAGTAAGCTCTTTAAATAATAATTTAGAAACCGCCTTAGCTAACCTTGATGGTAATGATGAACTTACAAATGCCAAAGCAGAAGCAATTAGTCTTCTTGAATCTAAAAAATACTTAAATAGTGCTCAAAAACAAGCGCTTAAAAAGAAAATTAATGCAACTTCTAATTTAGATGAGCTTAACACCCTTAAAAATAATATTAACTCTTTAGATAATGCAATGCACGAGCTTATTAATGCTGTTGATATGCATTCTGGAAGAGATGCAAATGATGCTAAAGGACTTGAAGCTATTGACAAAGCAAGCTCAAGAGATAAAACAGATAAATTCCTTAAAGCTACAAATAAAGCAGCTTACTTAGCAGCTCTTGATAAATCAAAATCAATTATTGCTAGTTCCCCTGAACTTTCATTAAGTAAATTAAATCAAGCTAAAGATAAAATTAATTTAACTTGTCAAGCACTTAATGGTGATAACGTTAAAGCGCTTAGCGATGCAAAAGAGAAAGCCCTAAACACTATTATTAACTTGCCATATTTAAATAATTATCAAAAAGAAGCCCTTAAAGAAAAAGTGCGTTTTGAAAGTAGCCTTGAGAAAGTTAAAGAAATTGAAAGTGGTGCCTTAAAATTAAATAGTGCAATGAAATCACTTCAAGATTCACTTAAGCTTGATCCAAGTAGAAAAGCTAGCGATAAATATAGATATGCAACAAATGCTAGTGATTATGATCAAGCTTTAGCTAAAGCACAAAAAATTAATCAAGGATCACGTTTGATTAATGAACTTGATCCAGTTAATGTTCTAAAAGCGCAAAGCAACCTTGAAAAAACTTATAGCCTTTTAAATGGACAAACTGTTAAAAACCTTATTGATGCTAAAGAAAATGCAAATGAGTTTTTAGAAAATAATTCAAGCAACCTTAATAACTCACAAAAAGAAGAGCTTAAACACTTAATTGATAATGCAAATTCAGTTGATCAAATTGCTAAAATTAAAGATTTAATTTCTAAATTAAATGATGCAATGGATAAGTTAAACGAATCGCTTAACTTAGATTCAAATAGACAAACTGAAGATAAATTTATTGAAGCAAGCAACCAAAATGATTATTTAGATGCAATTTCTAAAGCAAAAGAAATTAAAGATAGCAACTCATTAAATGCTAGCGCCATTCTTGAAGCAAAAGATAAAATTGAAAATGCTTACAATAATCTTGATGGAAATGTTGCAAAAGAAATTCGTGATGCTAAAGAGAGTGCATCAAATGATATTAATAACTTGCCAGTTATTAATAATGCTCAAAAAGAAGCTTTAAAAGATAAAATTAATTCTGCAACTACTAAAGAAGAAATTGATGCAATCATTGACCTTGCAAATAAAGTAAATGAAGCTACTAAAGATTTAATTAATTCAGTAGATGCGCATTCTGGAAGAGAAGCAAATCCTGAAAAAGGACTTGAAGCAATTTCTGAAGAACAAGCTAGAAAAAATAGTGATAACTTTAAAAATGCTAAAGATCCACAAAGCTACTTAGATGCTCTTAAAGAAGGACAAGAGTTACTTAATTCCAGTGATGTAGATTTAATTTTAAATGTCGATAAAATTAAAGACGTTGCTTCAAAAATCGAAAATGCTTACAAAAAACTTGCACCAGTTAAATTTGATCGAAAATCACTTTGATACATTTGATTAATTTTAGGTCTTGTATTAGTTCCATTCTTTGTTTTAATCTTTATTGCTTGAAAAAGATCAAGAAATAAAAATTCTTAATAACTAACCATCTCTTAACCAGGAGATGGTTTTTGTTTAATTAAGAAAACTAAAGTTTGCTAATTCAGTGTTTAATTTTAACTAAAGTGTGGTAAATTGGAAAAAAACTGTAAATTAGAAAAATTATGCATTCAAAATTTGTGTGCAATTTTTCTAATTTATAACATTAATTTTCCTATAATTTCAGCACCGAAAAAGCATTGTTATTTTTTGACACTTAGGTTGCACGGCACTTTTCCAATTTTTAGTTCACTTTTCTAATTTTTATTTTTAATTTACATAAAAAAGTTGTAATATATATTAAAACATATAAAGAATGATTTTGTATTAATTTCAAAATCATTAATAGTAACTGACGTTGGTTAAATTATTATTACGTTTATCTTATGTGTTTATATTTTATTTACTTGAAAATTATTAGGAGACTTTGTTTATGAACAAAAAAAATATATTTAAGCTTTTAGGTGCTACTCTTTCTTCAACTGCATTTTTAATTCCTTTTTCTGGGTTAGTTCCTATCTATATGGGTAAAGATACTGCTGATACTAAATATGACAGTTTCTTTTATGAAGATACTGATATTTATTCTAATTCAAGATATAGTCCATATGGTTCATGAGATAATAGTGCAGATTATAGATTTGAAGGTTATATTGGAACTCAAAATTTTGTGACTGTAGGTGATCCAACAATAACTGATAATAGAAATCCTAATTTCTTAAATACAAATTATTATGATAGATTTAGCCAAAAAGCTAATTGAGTTGACCCTAAATCATTAGATGGTAGACGGAGAAAATGAAAATTAATTTATCATAAACAACAACCATCTAGTTTTAGAGAAAACAGATATTTAGGTGGTTTCTATTTTTCTGAAGATATGATTTTAGCAGATAATTCAGTTGTTAAATTTTCATTTTATCCAGCTGATATTAATCAAATTGATTATGCAAATGTTTCAACTAGAGAAATTCCAGTTTCATGAAGTCAGTTACCAACCAATAAAAACAATTACACTTTTATTAACCCTCTTTATTCTCAAAATCCTTACTTTGAAGATAAATGACAAAATATTGTTAACTGAGTAAACCCTCAAAATACAAGCACCACTGGTGCAGCTGGTTATAACAATAATAGTGAAATTAGATTAAGAGGATTATGAACCAATTCTGCTTATCCTTGAACTGCAGAAGAATTAGCAGTTGCCGAAAGAAATGGTTTGACCCGTGACAATCGTTCTGTAATAGCTAATAGATTAATCAACGATCCAGTTACTGCCCTTGGAAGGGGAAATCCAGGTTTTTACCACAAATCTACTAAAAAAATTAATAACTTTGATAATGGAAATGTTGCAGCCAGATTAAAACAAGATGGTTTATACGATGAAGAATTATTAAATAATGAAGGTGCTGGTTTTTGAGATTTATTAAATAAAAATGCTGGATATATGTTTACTTTCTTCATTGATGCGCCAAATGCTAGAAATAGAGGATGATCAAATAACGTTGTAGTTGTTGAATTCGAAACTGTTGATAATCCAAACTTTCAATGAAATGGAAAAAATTCGGTTCCAACCTTTTTAGGTGGAGCCTATACTCTTTTTGATGTTGGATTTAACTCTGGATTTGAAGGTGAATCTGGATTTATCATAAGAAGTGAAAGGGCTAAATCATCTCAATACAAATTTAGAATTAAAGAAAGAGTTGAATCTTCTGATGCTAACTTCTATTTACCTAAATCATTTAAAAGAAGAGAAGACAATGAAATTGATAATAAATTGTATGAAGTAGGTGTTTATTACACTAATCAAAGTGGTACAGAAATTAAATTATTTGACTTAGATAGAAATCAGTACAATAAAATAAACAATGCAAGAGAATACTACAGTGAATACAATTTAAATTTAGCTCTTGAAGATATCAATCCAAGTTCATTAAAAATTAAAGCAACAATTAAAGATCCTAATTTTAGAAATCAATGACAAATTGCAGAGGCTCCACTTTCTTCTACAAATAAGGATTCACAAGGTTTCTATGTTTTTAATGATTTAGTATATAAACCACTTGTTACTGATAGATTAAAAATTGAGCAAATGTTACAAACAGAATTTCCTAATTTATCAGGATGAGTTAGTGACTTGGTTCAAAAATTTATTAGTAATGAATTTAAATCAAGAGGAGAAAATAGTAACGAAAGTGATGTTTGATTTAATGATCATAATACCCCAGGTGCTAGAAAATATGTGGACATTTTCATGAATTACTTAAGAACAATGATTCCTATGATTCAATTCGCTTCAGAAGTTGATCAAACTTATTATTCTGATACTAATAAAGCATTATCTAACGATGAAAACAAATTAATTTCTCAATTAAATTTTGCTTATTCTTCAACTCAAAATTTAAAAGATATGGTAGTTGAAATTCATAATTATTTATCTACTGGAAAAAATGCTTTAAAAAATGATCAACCTCTACCACAAGGGCAAAAAAGCGTTACTGAATGAGGTCATAAATTAAATAGTATTTTGGGTGACGAACGTCAAAGGGGTGTCAATCATCAAAAATATGATCAAGAAGTAGCTAAATTAGATGGATATAAAGTTGTTGATAATACAGTAAGTGGAAATATTTACAAAATTGCTACTAGTGAATTTCAAACAAATTATTCAGAGTTGTATGATTCTTTAAGTACAAATGAAAAAGACAATCTTTACAAATTATTTAAAGATAAAGCAATTGAAATAATTAATAATCAATTTAAATTAACTGCAACTAATGGTGGTATTGATAACTTAATTGAAACAGATTCAACTGCAAACTTAACTAAATTAAGAGAATTTCAAGCAACAGTAGCAGATGCGATTCAAAAACGTAAATATTTAAATGATTATGTAACTTGAATTCAAGATAATTTAAAAACAGATGATGGTGAATGAAAAGAAACTGTTTCAAAAAACGCCTTATCAACTCGTCAAGGTGAAGAGGGACAAGAAGAATACAATAAATTTATTGATGCATTTGATAATGCTGAATATCAACAAATTTTCTTAAATGATCCAAGCAAAGAATTTTTATCAAACTATGATAAATTTAATAATTTCAAAACTAAATTAGAAAATGCATTAACTACCTTAACTGAAACTTCACAAGCTTTAGATGGTAACAAAAATCAAGCTAAAAAAGCAGTTGACTCATTTGTTTTTGTTGAAAGCAATGAAACAGAAAGACAAGGATTTGATACTTTTGTAAATGAATTGCCAAGTAACTATCAAGTTAATAACGGTACTATAACAGATACAAATTGAACTTCTAATAATGAAAAATTAGCTAATAAAATTAATACTATTTTTGCTAAAGCTAAAAGTAATTTAACTGATAAATTAAATGAATTAACAAATTTAAAAGACGAAGAAAGAAATAAATATATTCAATTGGTTAATGATGCTCAACTTAACCCAATTAGTGAAGAATTTAGTCAGTTTGGTAGTGATGCTAATTTAAAACCAATTTATGATAAAGCTGTTTTAAATAATCACATTAATTCGTTAACTAATTTAACTGACAAGCAAAAAAAAGCTTTAATTAATCAAATAAATATTACTGATAATAATGATAGTAATTATGTAAGTCCGGAAAATTATGAAACCTTTAAAACTAATGCAACTAATTTAGATACTCAAATGAAAGCATTAAAAGATTATTATGATGGATTGTCTAATTCACTTAAACCAAATGAAAATGGCGAAATTACTGATGAACTTTATGTTTATGAAAGAACTAAAAGTGAAAAAGACGATTACAAAAACTTTATTGAGCAAACCAAAACAGTAATTGATGATTCTGCTGCTACTCCAATTACTAATAGTAAAGAAATTGAAACTTTATTAAGTGATCTTGAAAAAGCTAAATCTAAATTAGATGGTTCTAGTTCATATTTACCAAGACAAAATGAATTAAAACACATGACAGTTGAATTAAAACAACAATTGTTAAAAGAAATTGATAAAACAATTACTAATGATAGTGATAAAGAAGATCAATTTAAGAAAGTTCAAGCCTTAGATCAATACATTGGTTTGGAATTAAATAAAATTGAGGAATGACAAACTAATTATGTTGTTGATACTAATGCTGGTTATAAAAATGCTATTGAGTCACTCAAAACTACTGCTGATAATTTAACTAATAAGTTAATTACCGGGTTTAATTTAAATTTAGAAGATAATAATGAAAATAAAAATAAATTTAATCAAGTAGAACAAACAGATCCAAACAATTACAGCGGACTTTATACTAAAGCTTTAGCTAACTTTAAAGCTTTAAAAGATGAATTAAGCAAGCTTAAATCTAAACTTGATGAAAGTGCTCGTTTATATAACTTAACTATTAATCATACTAATAATAAACCAGAATTATTCGCTACTAATGTGGCTAAAAATTATACTAATGACAAAACTCCTTTTACTGTTGCAATTAATAGTAATGATCCACAAGCAACTATTGAAAATATTCAAGTAATTGCTGCTAATGATGTTGAAGGTAAACTTGAAATTACTTATGAAATAGTTTCAACTAAAACTAATTTAACCGATGTTAAAACTAAAGTGCAAACTTACATTTTTAAAGCAGATACTAAAGATAATTATCAAACTGAAAAACGAAGATTAAATACTATTGCTAATAGCATTAATCAAGGTCAAAGTAAAATTAATCTTAATTTTACAACTTCAAATGAATTAGCCGATTCAACAACTGCTAAAAATAAAGCAAATTATTCATATTCAAATGCAACAAATGACAAATTAACTTTTGATATCACAAACATTAATCCCGAAGCTGATTTTGGTAGAAGCACTTTAAACTTCACTTTAACTTCAACTAAAGCTAAAGAAGAGTTATTCTGAAGAAATGATAACAATTTAGCAGATATTACTTATACTGCTCCAAAATCTGATGCTAATAGTGTAATAATTACTGGATTTAAAAATGGTGAAAAAACTAGATTAGATGGCTTAAGTGCTTATTCAATTGATAGAAATGATAAATCTAAAATTTTAGCTTCTGAAGTTGATTTAAATGATTTAAATAGTGATAAATGAACTTGAAGTCCTGAAAGAGATGGTCAATATACCTTTGTTGACAAAAGGGTTGTTGCTTATAACGATATTACTGGAGAAATTAAATTAGGTTTTAAATTACAATCAGCTAAAGAAAATCTTCAAACTATTAAATCAGAAGAAAAATTTGTAACTATTTCTGGTTTTAAAACTGAATTAGACAGAATTAATGAATTAGTTACAAATACTTCTCCTACTTCTGTAATTAGTCAAAAATCAGGAACAACAAACAAAAAACCTTCTGCTTTAACATCAGCTGATTTTGTTACTAATAATCCAAATCCTCTTGCTAATTCAAATGTTGAAATTGATTCTAATTTAACATTAGTTCCAAACGATGATTCAGGAGAAATTAAGGTAGCTTATACATTAACTTCAACAAGAAATGACTTAGTTTCAGATAATTGAGAACCTGCTGTTACTAATTCAGATCCTATTCAATCTAAACAATCTAAGACTTCAACATTTACAGGTTATTTAACTAATCGTCTTGAAGAAATTAATCGTTTAAATGGATTAGAAGTTTCATATCAAAATAAAAATAAACAACTGATGCCTTCTGAAATTTCTGCTACTAATATTAATAGTGCTTTAGCTGTGATTTTACCTGAAAACAGTGAAGCTGAAGTAGTTGGTTTAACTGTTACTAATAAAGATGATCGAAATGGAAATGTAACTATTTCATATAAATTAAGATCAACTAAAGCAAATTTAACTAACGCAGAAACTGCAGTTAAAACTTATACTTTTAAATCAGCAACTAATGATAAATATAAAACTGAGCAAGAAAGAATTGATGCTCTTAGTTACCAACCTACTTTAAGTGAAAATGCTAAATTAAATAAAACTGCTTCTGAAATAAAACCAAGCGATATCATTTTTGCTACAAGTCAAACAGATTAAGCTTATGAAGTTAAAATTCTTCCAAATTCTATTAATGATAAAACTGGAGCATTTACCGTTCAATACAAGATTAAATCAAAAAGAGCTAATTTAGACGATATTGTTTCTACCAAGGTAAGAACTGCCACTTTTAATACTTTAACTGAAAGTCAAAGATTAGACAAAGTAATTAATGATAATGCAATCACTAAGAAAATTACTTATAATGGACAAAAAGCTCAAAATAAAGTTTTAGCTTCAGAAGTAACTGAAAAAATGTTAAGTCCAAACCAAACATCGTTAATTAATTCAAAAGCTAAAATTGAAATTACTAATGTAAAAGTAGATCCAAAAAATAATCAACAAGTAATTGTTACTTATAATTTAACTTCTACTAAAGATAATTTAGGTGATGTTACTTCAAGTGTAAATAAAGAAATTACTATTAGTGGTTTCCAAAGCCCAATTGATAGAGAAAAAGAAATAATTGATGCTTACAACAGTGATGAATTTGTTGGTTTAGGAGATGCAACTAAATTAGCTTCTGTTTTCGATGATGCTACTAAGTATAATGATATTAACTTAACTTTCAAAACTCCAGATAATCACGCTGATGAAAGAATTAGCATCACTAATGTAATTGGTTATAATGATGTAATTGGTGCTTTAAAAGTTCAATTTAAAGTTATTAGTAACAAAAACAGTCAAGATGTAGTTTCAGAACCAAAAGAAATTATTATTGATAATTATTTAACTGAAAAAGGTAGATTAAATAATTTACGTCAAGAGATGTATAATCAAAATATTAATGTTGATTATCCACAAAAATCATTATCAATACCTTCAAAAGCAACAGATGATAATGATGATTTAAATAATTTCTACTATACTCAAAGCACTGAAAATAAAGCTGAATTAATTAATGTTTCTAAAGAAAGTGTAGATGATGCTGCAGGAATTGTTAATATTGAAGCTGAACTTAGATCAACCAAAACTCAAGCTGAATTAATTTCTAATTGAGAAGTTGATCCTAATACTCCTTTTGTAGATCCTGTTTCAGATAATACTGATTTAGGTTCTATTAGTGTATCTGGTTTTAGAACTAAGGCAGAGCAAGATAAAATTGATCGTGAAGCAGAAAAAGAACGTTTAAATGATTTAACTGTTACATTAGATTATGAAAACAAAAATACAATCTTACCTTCAGAAGCAGTTATTAAAAAAGTAATTGCAACTATAAAAGAAGCTAATCCAGAAGCTAGAGTTGTAATTGATGAAATTAATGCAAGACATGAAATTGAAGGTTATATCGGAGTTACATACCATTTAGTTTCTCAAAAAAGTGATGAAATTTATAAAAATGTAACTTCAAAAAATAAATACGCACAAATTAAAGGCTTTAAAACTGAACAAATGCGTCTTGATGAAATTATTCAAAACTTAGCAATTGAAGCTGGAATTAAAAATGTCGCAAGCGACCAATATAATAAATGAGCTGCATCAAAATTATTAAAAGACTTAATTTTAAATAAATTAGCATCTAATCAAGATGCAAGCTATAACTTAAAAGTAGTAGATAAATCAGCTGATGATAACATAGGCCAAATTAGTTATACTTGACAAATTATTTCTAATAGAGGTGTGGTTAATTCGCAAAACTTAAATACTGTAACTTCAAGTAGCGAACATAATAAATCAGATACTTTAAGCGGCTTTAAAACTTTAACTCAAATTGAGAAAGAAAGATTAGATGCTCTTGATTTTACTGATAAAGTTGAAAATGGTGTTCTTTATAATATTGATTATCCAAATAAAGCAAATGAACAAGCTTCAAGTTTAACAGATGCAACTACTAATTGAACTTGAGATACATTTAATAAAGATAATTATGAGTTTATTAATCAACAAATTATTGGTTACAATGATTTAACTGGTGAAATTCGCTTAAGTTTCCAAATTAGATCAACTAAACCAGAGTTTTCTTCTGTAGTTTCTGATACTAAAGAAATTATTCTTAATGGTTTTGAAACAGAATTACAAAGATTAAATAAATTAGTTGATACTGATCCATATAATATTTCATTAAATAGCACTGTTAATAAAGAAAATCAAAAAGCTTCAACTTTAAATAAAGATAATTTTAGCTCTTCAGTTAAAGAAAATGGTGATAGCACAACTAGCCATATCTCTGATTTACTTTTAACAGATTCTAATGATAATACAGGTGAAATTGGAGTTAAATACAAATTAATTTCAAATAGACAAGTAAATACTGATCAAGATAATTTGAAAAAATTAGTAAGTAATTGAAAAGAAACCTTTAATGAACAAGAGGTAATTTCTAAAGAATCAAATCCTGTTAATTTTGATGGCTTTTTAACTAACACCGAAGAAGAAGAAAGAAGAATCGAAGGTTTATTACCACAAATTGTGCTTGATTTTGAAAATCGAAATCAATACTTGCCACTTTATAATCAAAGTGACGTAATTGCTTCAAAAGTAATTGTTAAATTAAATAACAATGAAACTTTAGAACAAAATCACATGAAAATTAAAGATAATTCATTAACTATTACTGAGCGTGATGATCGTGAAGGATATATTAAAGTAACTTATACCTTGCAATCAACTAAACCAGGTTTAGAAAATGCAGAAATTATTGTTAATGAAACAAGAAGTGCTAATACTAATAAATTAAGTGGCTTTAAAACTGAATTACAAAGATTAAAAGATCTTGCTTTTGATTTTAATAATAATGTTAGTGATAAAAATCAAAAACAAGCTTCAGATACCGCAATTGTTATTGATAATTTAAATCAAAATGATGCTAAAACTGCCAATATTACAATTAATAATAAAACCCGTGATGATAGAAATGGTACTTTAAGTGGTACTTATAGCATTTATTCAACAAGAGAAGGTTTAAATGACATTCATGTTGATGATAAAGCATTCACTGTCAATGGATTTTTAACTGAGCAAGCAAGAATTGATGCTTTATTAGCAGATGATACAATTCAAGCACATGTTGAATATAAATTAGATAATCAAGCTGAAATTTTACCTTCAGAATTATTAGCTAATAAAGAAGAAGTGTTAAATAATCTAAGTAAATATTTTGATACAAACTTAGATAATGAAGCAATTAATCAAGCTAATTTAAAAATTATTGATTTAACTGCTAACGATATTGATGGTTCAATTAGCTTTAAATATAAAATTGCTTCAACTAAGGAAAACTTAACCGATATTGAATCAGCAAGCTCTGAAACTATTACTTTAAATGGCTTCTTAAATCAATTAGACAAATACAAAAAAGAAGCTAAAAAAACAGTTGATGCACTTGATAACTTAAATGAAAACGAAAAAGCTCAATTTAAAGATAATATTGATAAAAGCGTTACTAAAGAGGCAGTTGATAATATCATTGATAAAGCTAAAATTACTGATTTAATCAATCAAATTGATAAAACCTATCCATATTTAAATCCAAAACAAAAAGCAGATTTAAAAGATAGTTTAATTAATGAACCAGATTACAATCAAGCTCTTAAAAACTTTGAAACATATAGTCCAATTAATAAGAAAATGAAGAAATTAAGTGATTTAATTAATCACTATCATCAATTAATTGCTGATCAATCTAATGCTAAATATCATAAAGCAGATGATAAAACTGAGTTTGATCGAATATTAAATAAAGCTAAAGAATTAAGTCAATCTACAACTGATAATGGATTAGATAACAATAATCAATTTAATTTAGATAATTTAATTGATAATCACATTAATAATAATTCATTAGATGGTGCTTACCAAAGATTAAATGGTAAAGAAGTTGCTTTAATTGAAAAAATTAAAGCAAATGATTATTTAACAAATAATGAGAAAAACCAATTAATTACACAAGTTAATAAAGTTGCTGAAGATAATAAAACTAATAATATTGAGCAAGAACAAAAAGCTTTAGATAAAATTCAAAGTCAAATCGATGACATTCAAAAACAAAAACAAGCTTTAATTGATTATGTTAATCAGGATGTAATTAATAATCAAAGTAATTTAATTAATCAAAGTCAAAAAGATCACTTAATTAATCAAATTATAAATAATGACTTAAATGAAGCAAAAACCAATAAAGATGTTGCTAATCAGTTAAATAATTTAATCAATCAAATTAAAGAATTAACAGATAAATATCCTGATGTGGTTAATACTTATGCATATCAACGTGCAGATCAAGCTAAAAAAGATGCTTATGATAAAGCAATTGATAATGGTAAAAAATTAATTAATAACCAAACTCCAAATGGTTATAATAGCCCAAATACTTCAGTTGCTGAAACTCAAGAAATTTTAGATAAAATTAAACAAGCTTTCAAAGCAATTGATGACGAAGCTAAGAAAATTAATGATTTATATGAGAAATTAAATGCCAAAATTATTGAGTATCAAAAAGATGTTGATAATAAAGAATTGCCAAAAGAAATTCAAGACATTTTAGATGAATTAGCTAATTATGGCGAAGATGTTAATGGCATTGATAAATTGATTGAATTAATTGAACAAGGTAAATTGCTTAAATCATTACACGAACAATGAAATAATTCAGATGTTAAAAATCCTGATACTGAAAAAGCAATTCAAGACTTAAATGCTAAAATTAATTCAATTACTGAATTAATTAATTCAGTTGAATCAAGCAATTTAAATAGTAAATTAGATACAAGCAAAGATTTTGTTCTAAATCACAATCAATATAATTTAAACTTTGCAGAAGCTGAAATAAGTTATTTTGATGCTCTTAAAAATGTTGATAAAAATAAATTTATTGATGCAACTAATAAATTAGAACAATTAAATCAAACTAAGTTTGTTGAATTTGCTAATAGTATCTTAAATACTTCATATTTTGATACTTATAAACCAGAAAGTAATTTAAATAAAAAATTAATTAAAGAATTATTAAAACTTAATTATGATCCGTTAAATAAAATTGAAAAATCATTATTCGAAACACTATTAAAAGAAAAAGCAGGTGTTGAAGAAAAATTAAGTTGACTTTGATATTTAGCTTTAGGTTTAAGCACAACTCTTGCAGCTATAATGATTGGTGTTTTAGTTAAAAAAGTAAAAAATAATTCTTAATTTTAAATTAAAAAAATATGGAATTTGTGTTCTAAACTGGGACACGAAAAGTGGACAAAAAAGTTTAATTTGGTAAAACACCTCAACACTCTTGAGGTGTTTTTCAATTTAATACTGATTGAATTCTTTCATTGTTGTATCAAAATACAAAATCATCGATTAGTGATTTTAATTCATTAAAAGTTATTTTTGTAATGTCGATTAATTTTAAACATTCTGATTTTAAAATTGAAAAGAAATATTCTGCTTCTCTATTATCTAAAGAATTTCCAACTCTACCCATTGATACAACACCATTGTTTTTCTGAATTAAATCTACATAAGTTTTTGAAGAATATTGGAAACCATGATCAGAATGAGCTATTCATTTTTTGTCCATTTTGATTTTAGACATATGTTCCATTACTAGTTCTAAATCATTTCTTTTTGAAAGATTATAATTAACAACAAATTTGCTTTTGTGATCAATCGCAACAGATAAAAATACAAAATTGTTTAAGCAATCTTTTGGTGCAGAAATATAAGTAACATCAGTAGCAATTATTTGGTTTGTCTCTCCATGATAATCACGATTAACAAGATCTATAAATTTTACGTTTGTGTTCTTTTGTTCTCTGTCTCTTTTCTTTCTTCTGGTTAAACAAAATAAGTTTAATCTTCTCATTGCTCTACCAATAGTCCTATAATTTAGAGCTATTTGGAATTTTGTTCTAATATAGCTTTCCAATCTTTTTCTGCCAAACAAACCCTTATTTTTCTTAAATGACTCAATTATTAATTCATCATATTTAGTATTTACAGATTTTTTTCTCGCTTGCTGATCTTTATTTTTTAGATTGTGAATTGTTGACTTAGATTTATTAAAGCATAGACCCAATTTTCTTGTAGAAAGTGAAGATTTCTTGATTTTAGAAATATCAACTTCAATATTATTTCTATCAAAAGAGTCTTTATAAATTTCTAAAATCTCAATCAATTGTTCCTTAGGCATTTTTTCTCACTCCTTTTTTACAATTTCGATAGGAGTAATTTTTTGCTTCCTTGGTCTACCTGAACCTTTACCTTTTTTAGGTGATTTACCTGTTTGCGATTCTATATTTATCATTCCTAAATTATATCTGTTATACTTCAATACAAAATATTTTTTAGCATCATTGAATTTTCTATCAAAGAAACTAAAACCTCTAATTGAGTAATATTTAAGTTCAAAATCATTTTTCGATATCAAATTATTTTTGTAATCTTCATAACTACCGAATAGTTCTAATCATTCATGTGCCTTTAATTGTCTCATAATACCTCCTAAATATATAAAAACACGAAATATGGTTGTGTCCATATTTCGTGTCCTAGTTTATTCCATATTTTTTATTTATTTTAAACATATTTAAAATCAATTGACATTACAAAATAACTTTTAATAAATTAAAATTATTCATTAATGATTTTCTGCTTGATACAACAACGAAAGAATTCAATTAATGCGAAATTAAAAACAACTAAAGTGTATTGAAAAACCTTAGTAAATTAAACTTTTGCCAGATTTTTATGTCCCAGCTTACTGTTTTGCTGGGATTTTATTTTTATATTTTTAAAATAAAATTTTAGAAAAAAAGAAAAAGTATTTTAAAAATTGATAAGTGAATATTATATACGAAAATTTCACATTCATATAAAAGAGTTATAATGTAAATTATTAAACGAATTGTCACTCTTGTTTGTTTCTTTTAATATAATTATATTGAATTCTTAAGAATTCAACACAAGCAGTTTTGATATTAATTATTGAAATAAAATTCAAGTATTGAATTAACAAAATCAATTAATTGTGTATGTTAGTTTTTGGTTTTACAAATTCAATATTTGTGCTGCCGCACGGGCCTTCTTTTCTTTCGCAGAAAAGAAGCAAAAGAACTTCAAAATTCATAAAGAAATTGTTGATTATAAAATATGTTTTGTGATATTAGTTGTCAATAAATGCAACTTTATCTTTTCACTCTATATCTTTTTCAAGTAAGTTATAAAGTTTTAACAAAATTTCTTCACTTCTTTCAAGTATTTTGATTATCTTTTGTGCATTTTCATTTTTGAGAATTTCGTCGGGAAAATGTCTTAATTGTGACTGTGCTAAAGTGAATTTTCTAGAATTTACAATTGCCTTTGCAATCACATGTACTTGTGGGATAGAAATATCTAACCCTTTAGCTAAAGCATAAATTTCGGTTTCATTCAATTCAGATTCTTCAACTACTTTTGCAATATATTTCTTATTATTGATTTCGAAATATAAGTTTTGGTTTACATCTAAACATAAATTAATATCTTTTCCGCTTTGTGAAAAAAACATTAATCTTTTATTATGTTCGTCGTAAGGGGCGAGCATTTTATTTTTATACATAACGACTCCATTATTTACTCTTCTTCTAATTCTTAAAGAAAAATCGTAAATATTTGAACTAGGATCGTTTTTGATAAATTTGCTTTCTTTATTACCTTCTGTTTTTTGAAAATGTCTATTATATTCATCAATAATTTCTTCGCTTCTTTTATTTAACTTTTCAATAGAATCAATACCTTTATTTTTAAATAAATAAGGGTAATAATTTTGAGCACTAGCAAAAGATCTTTCCACATTTGGCTTATCTTTAGGGTTAGACGACACAAATAAAGTAATTCCTCTATCGATTAAAGCCTCTTCAAACATTGTGTATGTTTTTTCCGAACCTCAAAAAGTTCTTCTACGATCTGTTGTTATATTTGAAGGAAATCCATATTTTTTAAAGAGTTTATCAATTAGCTTTTGGTATCCCACATTTGTTTCTTGCTCTTCACATTGAAGTTCAAGTAATTTACCTGTAGCTGAATCAATTGCGTGGTAAATGAAAACTTTTTTATCCCCGAAAAATATTTCTTGACAAGCATCTAATTCAACATTTTCACCAAATTTTAAATGTATATTTTTAGCTTGATAAACGCTTTTTCTTTTCTTCTCACGTTCATCTATTTCTAAAGAACCAATTCTTGTGAAAAGTGAAGTTTTTTCACCAATTTCTTGTTCAAGCAATCTTCTAATTTTTCTAGATTCTCTTTTACCTTTTCTTGTCATTTGGATGTTAATGAAACCTTGCTTTTTAACTCTTCTAAAAGCTTGTGAATAACTAATATTAAAACTTTGTTTTACTTTTTCATAATAATAAAGTCAAAAAGGAGCGGTGTTAATAGTTGCTTTTTTAGGAAAAAATTCTTCAGAAAAATCGTAATAATCACACATAATTTTATTTATAGTTTCATCATTATATTTGAGTGCATTTTCATTTTTTCTACCTTTGTGAGCAACGTTAAAAGTACCATTTTCTATAAATGGTTTTATTTCTTGTTTGTATCTAATTATTGTTCTGACGCTGACGTGATACATCCTAGCAAGTTCTTTGTTTGTTCTTTTGTTTCAAAACCTTATAATACCTGCTATTATTTGAGCCTTTCTTTCTTCGTAATAGCTCATTTTTTTATGTGTTGTTATTTTAAACACACCCATAGTCACTCCTTTATCAATTAAAATTTTATCTAAGATGTAGATTTTTAATTTAAAACTCAAGGGTGTGACATTTCGTTTGCTATTTAATATATACGAAAATTTCACATTCATATAAAAGAGTTATAATATATATATATATATATATATATATATAATGGAGGGATGTGTATTAAAATGAAGAAAAGCAGAAAAATTTTTCTTTCTTTTGGGGGAATAATAACATCATCATTAGTTTTAGTTTCAGTTATTAATGTTGCCAATCAGGAAAATTGAAATGATTCTCAAAGAGCAGCAGCTGAAGAGTTGAAAACTTTTATCGAATCACAAAAAAAGGGTCGTACTTCTAGTTCCACTAGAAACAATTTGTATGTTCCAGAAATGTACAAAAAACCAAGAGGAGAGTATAAGGACAAAATAATAGATTTTGGAATTGATCAAAATCAATTGCAATCAGTTTATGATTTTTTTATTCAATTACCAAGTTTTAACCAAATTAATGATGAGAACTCTAAAAATGAGTGAATTAAAGAAATTAAAATGTGATTTTGAGAGAGACCTGATTTATATTTCGCTACTTTCAGAAAACACGAAACTGGTTCAATTGAATGAAGATTTATGCCCAACAAAGCCATTACTGATGAAGATGATGCAGCTGAAAAGACAATTGAAGCATTTGATAAAAAAATAAAAAATTTAATAACTTTTAAAACACTTAGTGAATATCGTGGAAGATTTAACACTTTTGAAGAATTTAAAAGTTATGTTTTAAATGAGCTTCAAGAGGAATTAAAAAAAGAAGTTTATAATGCTCCACGAGCATATTATGATAATTTTGTAACTATTTTAAAAAATGCAACTGTAGATCCAAATGATTCAAATAATTCAAATAGAAATATTCCACAAGATTTAAGCAATACATTATTGAATTGATTAAAATATAGTCAAGACTTAAATCGTGATGAAAAAGCTAGAGGCGGAAATTATGATAAGGCTTTGGAATTATTAGGAGATAACGGACTAATTGGAATAAATAACAAAATTGCTCAAATTAGAGCCAAATTAGCTACTTATCAAGAAAAAAAAGCTTCTTTTGATTATAAATTCGAACCTGAAGAGCCTGAAAAAGCAGATTTTGATAGTGAAAAAGCAAAATTAACAACTCAATTGCAAGAATTACAAAAAAAATTAAATGAATTAAACACAGCTATTGAAGGAAAAATTGAAAGCACTGGTTGAAATAGTAAGAGACAAGAAAAATTAAATTTAACCACCACTAATGAAGAATTAGCAACAGGTTTA
This sequence comes from Mycoplasmopsis gallinacea, assembly GCF_900660495.1. Lineage (NCBI taxonomy): Bacteria > Bacillati > Mycoplasmatota > Mycoplasmoidales > Metamycoplasmataceae > Mycoplasmopsis > Mycoplasmopsis gallinacea. The sequence continues at coordinate 971,678 of NZ_LR214950.1, forward strand.
AACACTTATATAGTTGCTGAAGAGAAATTAGAAGGTTTATTAAAATATAGAGAAAAAGTTACAGAATTACAAAAAATACTTTCAGATTCTTCTTTATCTGATGAGCAGAAAAAACACTATACTGAAAGAATCGATAGTTTGGGTGAAGATGCAGATAATTATGCTCAGTTGCAAGCTATTGGAGACGAGATCAAAAATTCAATTGAAGCTGATTCAAAGCCAGAAGAAATCATAAATAAATTTAGTTTATGAACTAACGAACAGCAAAAAGATCCTTATCGCGAACAAATTAAAAATGTCTATAAAGATTCAACTTTGGACGATGAAGCTAAAAATGAAAAAATTAAAGAAATTGAACAACAAATTTTTAGCAAAATGAAAGAAAATGCTAATAATTTAATCGATCAAACTTCTTTAGGAAATACAGAAAAAGACACATATAAAAATTTAATTAATTCTGAAAATATGGATGAAAATAATAATCCATACGATTTTCTTCTACTTAAAACAATCACAAAGGCTAAAATAGATAATTTAGATAGTTTAAATCCAGCTCAAAAAGAATCATTAAAAAATAGAATTGACGAACAAAATACTGATGATGCTACAAAAATAAATGCAATTTTCACTGAAGCAGAATTAGTAAATCAAAAAATGAATGATTATAAAAATACATTCAAAGATGAAACTAATAGCGATGAAACCAATGTAGCAACAATTAAGAAAAGCACTGATTATACTGAAGCAGATAATGATAAAAAAACTGCTTTTGATAATGGTTTAAATCAAAGAAACACAGATTTATCAAGCCAAAGTGATAATTTAACAATTGATCAAATTAATCAAAAAATTGCAGCTTTAAAACAAGCAAAAGAAGAATTAAATGGTGATGAAAATCTAGCAGAAGCTAAAAAACAAGCAAAAAATAAATTAAACACTGCTTATACATATTTAAATGATGCGCAAAAAACAGATGCAATTAACAAAATTGACGCATTAACAACTGTAAACGATGTTACTAATCAAGATGCTAAAAATAATAAACTAGACGATGCTATGAAAGTTTATAGCGAAAGTCCAGCTAATATTGAAACAATTAGAACAAGCACTGATTATACTCAAGCAGATAATCAAGAAACTTTAGAAAATTTAATTACTGCCAAAGAAAATGATATTAATAAAACAAGTGGACCTAATTTAACTTTAGACCAAGTAAATCGAAAAACTGCAGCTCTTAATAATGCAGTTACTGCTTTAAATGGTGAAGAGAGGTTAAAAGCCGCTAAGGATGAAGCAATTAGAAAAATTAATTCCGATTATTCATATTTAACATCAAAACAAAAAGAAAAAGCAATTCAGTTAATTAATAGTCAAAATACTATTGAAGATGTTAATAACCAAGATAAAAGCAATAAAGCATTAGATTCTTCAATGAAGACTTTAAAAGACTACATTTCTAATCAAGCAACAGTTGCTGAAGGCAATAATTATACTTAAACCACTAATGCCTTAAGAGCTGCTTATGATGGAAACCCTACTAAAAATAACAATGTAAAAGGTGGGGCAATTAAAGAAGCAGAAGATTTAGTAACCGCTTTAAATAATGAAAATAATCCTGATTTAATGAATAAAGCAACAGTTGATTCTTTAAATGAAAAAATTAAAAATTCAATTGATGCTTTAAATGGACAAGAACGTTATAATGCTGAATTTGCAAGATTAAACGAATTAAGTGCCGCAACTGCTAAAGTTAAAGATAATCCAAAAGCCACTGATACAGCTAGCGAAATTTCAGTTGACGAAATTGAATTTAATAATGATACTATTCCAGAAGATACTAAACCTGTTGATTTAAGCATTACTAATAGAAATGAAGCAACTGGTAAATTAGATTTAAATTACAAATATCAATCAACTAAAGAAAACCTTGAAACTGTCCAATCAAGTAAAACTTACACTTTAAATAACGACAATGCCTTAAGCACTTTAACTGAACAGGAAAGATTAGATCAATTAGTTCAAGATCAAACTGTTACTAAAACCGTTGAGTTTAATGGCGCAGATAAAAAATCTGTTGCTGTTAGTGATTTAAATAAAGATAATTTTACAACTGGTATTAATCCAGCTAATAATGCTAAAGTAATTATTAACACAATTACACCTGATCCAAATGATCCAAGAGGAGCAATTGTAGTTTATAAATTAGAATCAACCAAAGATAATTTAGGTGATCAAAAAGTTGTTTCAAGTAAAAACTTAACTACTAAAATAACTGGCTTTATGACTAGTGAAGAAAAAGAAGAAAAAAGCAATGCTGCAAGCAATTTTGTAGGTACTGCTGATCCTCTTAAACAAGCATCAGAATTTGTAAATAATTTATCAGATGTAAATATTAGTTTTGATCCTAATGATAATCTTGATCACTCAAATGAAACTATTGTCGTTAAGTCAATTGAATCTTGAGATGATAGAACCGGAACATTAGTAGCTAATTTTGTTGTGCAAAGCAATAAAAATGGAGAGGTTGTTACATCAGAACTTAAAACTATAACTATTAATGGTTATATGACTGAAGAACAAAGATTAAATAATTTATTAAATAAAGCCAAAAATTTTGAATTTAATGGTGATAAACCACAAAATAAAACTACTGTAGATGAAGTTAAATTATCAGAATTATCAGGTTATTTAAGAGGAAGAAATGATGAAACAGGTGAATTCATTGATCTTAATTCGGAAAATAAAGTTAAATTAATAATTGATGAAATTACTCAAAGAGATGGTCAATATGGGGCAATTTCTTTCAAATATCATTTCTTATCTACTCGAACAGATATTCCAAATAATGACATTGTTTCTAAAACTAGAACTTATACTTTAAATCTTTTTCAAACTGATGGTGAAAGAGAAAAAGAAGAATCAAATGCTAAAAACATTAATGATTTAGATATAAATGTAACTAAAAATAAATTAGCTTCTGAATATGATGCTAATGAAATTACTTTAAGTGCGAAAGATCCTGACTTTAGTGTAATTGATAAAGAAATTATTGGTTACAATGACATTACTGGTGAAATTAAACTTTCATATAAATTAAAAAATAATCAAACCAATGATGAATCTGAAACTAAAGAAATTATTCTTAGCGGTTTTAAAACTGAAAGTCAAAGATTAAATGAACTTTTAGATTCTTTAAGTAAAGAAGATATTGATTTTAATGGAACTAAAAAAGACCAGTTACCTTCTGTTGCACCGGCTAATAATAAAAATAATTATTCTTATGATGAAACTAAAAAAACTGACAACAAAGCTAATATAAGAATTAATTCAATTACCCCAGATAATCAAGCTGGAGAAAATACTTTAAATCTTAAATTAATTTCAACTAAGAGACAAAGTGAATTAGTTTCAAATTGACAAATTGATAATTTCGTTACTCCTGAAAGTAATAATAAAAACTTAGTAATTGATGAGTTTAGAACTGAAGTTGATCAAGATAAAATTGATCAAGACATCGAAAAACAAAGATTAAATGATCTAAGTGCAACTTTAGATTTTCCAAACAAAGATAAAACTATTGCTTCAGCTGCGCTTAAAGAAAAATTCACTTCTAACCCGAATACTTTTGATAATGCTAAATTAGTTATTGATTCAATAACAGAAATAAACAATGAAGCTGGTACATTAAAAGTTAATTATCACTTTGAATCTACAAAAGACGGAATGAATAAGGTTATTTCTGAAACTCATTCTCAAGAATTTAGTGGATTCAAAATCCCTTCAAAAGAATTAAACAATATTAATAATTTAGATGCATCATTTAATGGTGATAATTCAAAGTTACCTTCATATTTTGATAATTCAACATCAGAGAAAACACTTCCTGGAACAGTAGAACAAGATCCTGATGGAATTTACAATAGAGTTGTAAAAGTTACTGAAGTTGTTAATGCAAACGATAAAGATGGTAATTTAACTATTAAATATGTTATTGTTTCAACAAATAAAAATGATCCTAGCGATACATACGCTTCAAATGAAAAAGAAGTAGAAGTACCAAGATTTAAAACCGAAGCAGAAAGACTTGATGAACTTAGCTCTCAGGTAAGTTATCCAGGTAAAGAAAAAACTTCTCCTTCTGAAATTGATTTAAATAACATTACCTTTACCAATAATTTAGAAGATGCTAATGTTGAGCTTATTCCTGATTCAATTACTAAAAACGATTTAACTAATTCAGTTACAGGTAAATACAAAATTACTTCAACTAAAGAAGGTGCTGAAGATGTATTTGTAGAAAAAGAATTCACTATTAGCAATTTCCAAAGTGAAGTGGAACGTTTAAATAAATTAGTTAACAGCAAAGAGGCAACTAAAACAGTTACTTACAATGATCCTTCACAAGAACAAAGAAGCGTTAAAGCTTCAGAATTTGCTGCTAAAGAAAATCTTTTTGAACTTATTAGCACAAATATTTCAACTCCAGAATTAGTAGTTAATAAATCAAAAATTGAAATTAACCCTGATGATATTGTAATTGATGATGAAGATGGAACTATTACATTTAAATACCACTTAGTTTCTACAAAAGATGAATTTGCAAATGCTGATAAAGCTGTTAAAACTTCTACAACAGAAGGAACTCTTGTTTTAAGTGGATTTTCAGTGGATTTAGAGCCTAGAAAAAATGAATTAATTAACAAAATTAATGAACTTGTTGATAGTAATAATGAAGGTAATCCAGGACTTACTAGAGAGCAAGCTGATGAACTTATTAACTTAATTAATAGCGATGATACTGATAGCGTTGCTAAATTTAATGAACTTAAAAAACAAGCTGATATTACTGTAATCAAAAATGATTTAGCAAAACTTACTCACCTTAATCCAAAACAAAGAAGTGATGCTGATAGTAAAATAAACAATCAAGATTTAACTGCTCAGGAAGCTAAAGAAATTTATAATTCTTATGTTGAAATTGATGCAAAAATGGAAAAACTTGGAGAGTTAGTTGATAAATATAACAAGCTTATTAGTGATTCAAATAATAAAAAATACACAAGCGCTAATGAAGAGACTAAAACTCAGTTTGATAATAATTTAAACTATGCAAAAGAGCTTCTTAAGTCAGATAAATACAATGGAAGCAATGAAGATTTAGCTTTAGAGCAAGTTCCATTTAACCTTTTAGATAAGTTAATTGGTGATGTTAATACTATAAATAGTTTAGATTATGATTATGAGCATTTAAATAATAATTCTAAATTCCCTAAAGAATTAATTGATAATCTCAGCTACCTTAATGATCAAGAAAAACAAAAATATAAAGATGCAATTGAACCTAAAGAAACTTACTCAGAAGGTCAAGCTATTTACAACTATTCAGTAATTGTCAATAACCACAAAAAAGGTGCGATCGATTACATTGATTCACTTAAATATCTAAATGAAGCTGAAAAGCAAGTATTTAAAGATAAAGTAATTGCTGCTAATGGCGAAGATTTTGATCTAGTAGATAAAATCAAAAACGATGCTTACGAAGCTGATTTATCAGTTAAAAAACTTATTGATGCAGCTAAAGGTGATACAAAATTAACTAATGATGAAATTAATCAAATTATTAATAACCTTCACAATTTAGGTGTTAATAATCCAAATTATAATAATTTAGCTAATGAACTTATTAACTACAATGACTTTGCAGATGCATTAGAAAGATACCGTAAAGATAATGTATCTAGCGATACTTTCTTAGAAAATGAAAGATTGTTAAAAGAACAAATTGCTAAATTAGCTGAGAATAATTCATATAATCAAAATAACATCTCAGAAGCTGCGCAAGCGCTTCAAGATCGCTTAGATTTACTTAAAAAAGATTCTCAAAGCGAAATTAACTTAGTGCATTCTCTTTTAGATTTAAGAGAAACAACATTTAAAAATGAAATTGCCCATGATAATTTAGTAAATCAAAATAGATACCAAAACTTTGCTAAAAACGTGGCAAATGCAAAATACTTTAAACTAGCTATTAAAGGCAAAGCAACTAAAGAGGAAATCGAGATTCTTAAAGCCATTGCAAAAAGCGATGCTTCAAATGTAATTTACAGTGCATTAATTAAGAAACTTGATGCAATTAAAGTTTATATTCCAAGAAAAGTAACTTCATTTAAATGATGATTACTTGTGTCTCTTACCCTTCTTACACTTGGTTTTTGAACATTTATGCTTGGAAGAAAGAAAAATAAAGACCTTTAATAACTTCTATTAAGGCGAAACAAAAGCACTAGCAACAGCTCTAGTGCTTTTTTCTAAGTTTGACACTTTTAAAACTTAAAACTATGAATAACTCTACAATATAGAGCTATTCGTAGTTTTTGTAATAAAATTCCTATATAGTAAATTTAATATCTTCATATTTACTAATAGTCTCAATTAGTTTAATTCGAAGAACTTTTAATATAGTTTTGAACTCTTCAGATTCTTCTGTTTTAATGTAATTATTAATTTCTGGGATAATTTATAATTTTTGATTTTTAATTGCATCAATTATTTTGTTTGTGGGCATTGGATAACCACAGCAATCAAGAACAAATTCTAAACATCTTTGGATTGTGAGTGCAAGAAAACAGATTAAAAAATACCCTTTAATTGTCTCATAATGCCTCGTAAATATATAAAAACACGAAATATGGATGTATCCATATTTCGTGTCCCAGTTTATAAACCAACTTTTCTTGTTTTTTAATTTTGCACTTTTTCAACACAAATTAAATTTAACTTATAATGAAACACACATATTTGAAACACAAGTGTTTTAATTTGTGTACAATTCGTAATTTAAGTTGCAGCAAGTTGCAAACAACCTCAGTTAACTACAAAAAAAGCATAACAAGGCATAAAATTTAAGTTGCAGCAAGTTGCAATTTATTTAAAACAAAAGAGAAAAACATCAATTTAAAGCCATTTTACACTACAAACTATCATTTTTAATTTTATTTTAAGTTGCAGCAAGTTGTAATACTTTAATTTACAATGTTAAAATATAAGTGTAATAAAAACAATTAAAGGATTAAAAATTACATTTAGAAGAAAAGAATATTTAGAAAGTTTAATAAAAGAACTCATTTCTTTACCAACTGAAACTGAATGATTAGAATTTAAAGTGAATAATATTGATCCTATAAAAATTGGCACTTATATTTCTTCTATCTTCTAAGTTTGACACTTTTAAAAATTAAAACTACGAATAACCCTACAATATAGAGTTATTCGTATTTTTTATAATACAATTCCTATATAGTAAATTTAATATCTTCATATTTACCAATAGTCTCAATTGGTTTAATTCCAAGAAATTTTAATATAGATTTGAAATCTTCAGATTCTTCTGTTTTAATATAAGTATTAATTTCTGGAATAATTGATAATTTTTGATTTTTAATTGCATCAATTATTTTGTTTTTAGGCAGTAGATAGCCACAGCAATCAAGAACAAATTCTAAACATCTTTGGATTGTGAGTGCAAGAAAACAGATTAAAAAATGCCCTTTAATTGTCTCGTAATACCTCCTAAATATATAAAAACACGAAATATGGATGTGTCAATATTTCGTGCCCAGTTTAATGACTTTATTAGGTGGGTTTTTTTCTTTTTTAAGAAACTTTCAAATACTAAAATTATTTTTAGAAGTTATCTCTAAAAAAAAAAAAAACATTTTTGAACTTTTAGAACTAAAATATAGGCAAATTAGAAATACAAAAATGCTTTAAAAAATTTCAATAATTATTTATTTTTTTAAAAATATTTTAGTAATATAGATTTACAAATACATAAATATTAAAATATGTAATTTTTTTATATACATTCAAAATAAATAAATCAAATAAAATAAACTAAAAAAAGAAATGGAGACTATATGAAAGAAAGAATTAGAAAGATTGCTAAAAAATCTAAAAGATCTATTATCTTTGGATCTTCTAGTTTAATTTTTGCGCCTTTAGCAATTATTTCTACAACGCCATCTGATGCAAATGCTGAAACAAATCAATTTGATCCAAATGATTGAACATACAATAATAGATTTAATATGTTCAGTAATGTTGAAAGATTTGGGTATCAAGGAATGCAAAGCAGAAACCAAAGAACTGAAGGTTGAAAAACTACAAGTATAGATGATACAAATAGATATGTAAAAATGGAAAATACTTTTAGTATTGACACCGATTCAACAGTTAATGATTCTTCTGATAATATTTATAATTTCAGAAGTGATCGTGAAAAAGTAAAAGTAACTTTTGGAGAGACAGATAACATCGTAAATGGTGTTATTGGTTTTGCACTTTCTCCTGATATTGATATTGTTAATGGAACAATGAAATATAAAGTTTCTGTTATCAACACAACCGATGATACTGTTGAAAGCACAGAAGAAATTACTATTGCTAATGATCTTCTTGTTTCTAAAAATCAAGGGACATATTTCAATAGTGCAAATGCAAACCAAAGAAGAAACTTACTTTCAAGTACATCAAATGTTGAGTTGAGCCACTTTTGAGTGAGGAGAAATTATGTTGTTGAAGGAGATGGAGGCGAAAATGCTGGTGGATTTCTTCATAACCGTTTCTTAATTAATAACCACGAAGCAAATGGTGATGCAAATGGTGGTGCAAAGAAATATGGTGTTTTATATCTTAATAGAATGAGACAACAACCAGATTATGGTGAATTTGGTGGTTCAACAGGAAGTATGTTTACTACTTATGTTACAAACTCTCTTCCTCAAGGTAAAAGATTAAAAATTGAAGCTGAATTTGAAACATTCAAAAGACAGAATCCAGATTTAAACTTTAATAATGATAATAAAGATTGAAATCAAACAAGTTACTGAAAATACTCAAGATTTCAAACACACATTATGGCTGCTTATAGAATGACCAGTTCTCCAGCAGGTACAACGAATGTTTTTGGGCAATTTGTAAGAGCTCAAAGACCAAAATACATGAGAATTGAAACTGGTGTTAAATTCAATACAGATGTTTTAGAAGAAAGACAGTACACAGGTTCTAATAAATTGCCGAACTATACAATGCCTGATACAGTTCTTAAAATTTATCAAACAGTAAATGATGAGAAAAAATTAATTGCAACAAAAGATTTTACAAATATCTCTGGAAGAGAATCAGAAGGAGATGCAGCATCTAATAAAAATGGTACACTTATAGACGCTCTTTATTTTGATTATGATTTTGATTCATTCAACAGAAAAGTTTCAGCAGGTGAAATTTCATATGAATTTACACTTAAAAATGAATCTGATGCTAGATTTTTCAAAGTCAACCCAGGATCAATTAAATTTAATGGTATTCCATGAAGAGACAAATCAATGGAATACCATGATTATAGATTAAGAAGTAATACACTTACTTCAACAAGCGGAGATTTCGATCTTGATAAATTTGGTATTTCTCTTAGTGATGATGAACTTAAAAGAAATCAAATTAGAGATAATCTTGCTAATAAAACAAATCTTTCTGATGCTCAAAAAGCAGCTTATGAACAGTGAATTGCTGCTCAAGAAAACTTGACAGATACACAGGTAGAAGAGGCAAATCAAAATGTGGATTCACTTGATGCAGCTCAAGAAAATGCATTTATCAATATTGGTAACTTAAGAAATTTAACTAATGAAGAAAAACAAGCGCTTAAAGATCAAATTTTAAGCAAAACAGACTTCCTTCCAACAGGAACAATTTCTGATGGTGCGACAGTTCCAACAGCTAAATCAGGTACATTTGTTAACCCTAGATTAGATGAAATTGTTGATCTTGCTACTGCTAAAAATGAAATTAAAAATCCTAATTCAAATATTGCTTCAGAAGAGCTTACATCTGTAAATGAAGGTGAAGAAGGATATGAAGAATATAAAGCTAAAAAAGATTTAAATGATCTTAAAGAGCAGGCAAGAACATCTCTTGATAACAAATTAAATGAACTTCAAAGTCAAATCGATACTTTAGATAACGCAAATAATGCAACAAGCACAAATAATAATTTAGAAAAACAAATTCAAAATGAAGAAGCTAAATTAGCTGCTTTAAATAATCTTTTTGATGCATATAGATACAATGACTTAACTTTAGAACAAAAACAAGATTTTGTAAATAGAATCAATGCTTTAGATCCTTCTCAAGATCAAGACGCTTTCAATGAAGCTCTTGAATCTATTAAAACAGATATTAATAGACAAGAAGCTCTTCATGATCTTGGTAAATTAAAAGATCTTAATGATGCTCAAAAACAAGCTGCTCTTACTGCAATCAATAACCCTGATGCTACAAGTGAGGAAATTGCTACTGCACTTGAAAATGCAACAAATCAAAACGAAAAAATGACCGCGTTAAAAGAACTTGTTAAAACTCAGTTAAATGCTCTTTCTTCAGGTGATGATGCTTCTACATATGAAGGTGCTATTGCTCAAAATAAAGATGAAAAAGCATATGAATTTGCTACTGTAGCTACAAAAACAGCTTATGATACAGATTTAACAAATGCAACTAGTGCAGCAACAAACAACGGTGAAAACCTTTCTCCAGAACAAATTGAAGCTTTAATTAATTCTCTTACAAATTCATATGAAACTTTAACAAATGAATCAACTCAAAAACAAGAGGATATTGCTAATAGAATTGCAGCATTAAATAATTTAAGTGAAGCTCAAAGAGACGCTCTCACAAACTCAATTAATGAAAACACCAATTTAGAAGCTGCTCTTGCTCAACTTGAAAAAGCGGAAGCATTAAATAGTGCTATTCCTGATTTAAAACAAGCTATTTCTGATGCTGAAGATAAAAAGCAAGAATCAATTTATTCAAATGATAGTTCTGAAAAACAAACTGCGTTAGATAATGCTATTGAAGCAGCTAAAGCAAAACTCGCTGAAATTCAAGCTGATACAAATATGTCATCAGATAATTTAGAATCATTATCAAATGATATTACTCCAAATGATGACAATAGAGCTGATAACACAATTGAAGCTCTTACCAAAGCCGTTGAAGCTCTTGATGGGAATAGACAAGTGTTAAGAGATAAAGTAGATGCTCTTAGTGATAATTTCTCTGAAGAAGATAAAGAAGCATTAAAAGAGCAAATCAGTGCTCTTAGTGAAAACCCAACAGAAGAAGAAATCAATAATTTCTATGAAGGGCTAAAACAAGCAGCAACTCAAAAAGCAAAAGATGCTATTGATGCTCTTGAAAACCTTTCAGATGCTGAAAAAACAGCTTACAAAGCTCAAATTGATAAAGCTGCAGAAAACCTTGATTTAGCAAATTCAGAAACTAATCCAATTGACAAAGTTCTTAGTGATGTTGTAGCTAATGCAAAAGGACAAGACCAAGAACGTCAAGATGCTCTTGATGCTATTGATGCTCTTGCAAACCTTTCAGAAGCTCAAAAAGCAGCATTTAAAAACAATGTTAAAAATGCAATAACACCTGAAGAAATTAAAGCAGAATTAAATAAAGCAAAAGATTATAATGCCCTTGATGCTGCTACTGGACTTGCAGCAAAAAGAGCTGAAAGCGCGAAAGAAAGCGATGACTATAAATTTGCTGATCCTGAAAAACAAAAAGCTTATAATGACGCTTTAGAAGCGCTTCAAAATGCTATTGGTGATGATGCAACAAATACAGATCCAGAAGATCTTAAATCATTAAACAAAGCCCTTAATGAAGCTAAAGCAGCTCTTAACGGTGATGAAAACTTAGAAGCAATTAAAAATAATATTGACGCTCTTGAAAATCTTTCAGATGCTCAAAAACAAGCAATGAAAGATAAAGTTGATGCTTCTTCTTCGCTTGAAGACGCACAAAATATTGAAGAGCAAGCAGCTAATTTAGATGAAGCTATTTCTTCACTTAAAGACACTATTGATGCAGCAAAATCACGTACAGGTGATGAAAATGCTAACCCCGCTATTCCAGCAGATTCAATTTACACTCTTGATGATCCTGCAAGAAAAGAGGCGGTAGATAATGCTCTTGCAGAAGCTGAGACTAAACTAGCACAGCTTCAAAATCTTGATTTAGGTGATGAAAACACTAATATTGATTCAGCAGTCGAAGCGGCTGATTCTGACTCTACAGCACTTAATGATGCTACAGAAGCTCTTGATGGAAATAGACATGCATTAAAACAAGACATTGCTGATAAATTTGGAACTCTTTCATCTGAAGCACTTGCAATTGCTAAAAATGATGTAAATGACCTTGACAGAGAATTTACTGAAGAAGATAAACAAAACTTACTTAATAACATTTTTGCTGATGCTCAAGTTGAAGCTAAAAATGCTATCGATAATATCGAAGGACTTTCACCTGCTGAGGTAAAAGCATTTAAAGATGCTATTGATGCAGCTACAATCAATAACGCTGAAGGTGAAAACTTTGATAAAGATCTTGCAGATATTTTAGAACAAGCAAAAAATGCTAAAGCTCTTAAAGATGCAGCTATTGCTAAAATTGATGCTCTTGAAAATCTTAATGATGCTCAAAAACAAGCACTTAAAAATAGTGTTCTTGATTTACCGGCAACAGATGCTGAAGCTATTTCTGAAAAAGCAGTTGCTTTAGATGAAGCAATGAAAGCATATAAAGACGAAACTTTTGCTGATAATCCAATTTCAAAAACAGATAATGATTATGTTCTTGCTGATGAAAATAATAAAGCAGCATTTGATAATGCTCTTGAAAATAGAGATGAACTTTTTGGACAAAATGGTGCAAATCTAGATCTTGAAGCTGTTAAAACAGCTCATGAAGCTCTTAAAGCTGCTAGAGAAGCTCTTAATGGTGATGAAAAACTTCAAGCAGCTAAAGATGCAGCTATTGCTAAAATCAATGGAGATAATCCTGAATATGCTTCATTAACAGATGCTCAAAAACAAGCAGCTATTGATGCAATTAATGCTGCAAATAATCTTGATGAAGTTTCAGCAGCAGATGCAGCTAACTCAGCAGCTAATGCAGCCACAAAGAGACTTAAAGACTATATCAATAATGCTGATACAGTTAAAGCGCAAGAGCTTTACACAGGATCAGAAGAAAATCTTAGAAACGCTTATGATCAATCAATTGAAGATGCTAAAGCAGCTCTTGCCAAGTTAGAAAATCCTGATACCGAAAATCTTCTTGATGTAATTGTTCCTAAAACAGCTAGTGATGATGTGCATAGCGCAGTTGCAGCTCTTAACGGAGATACAAACATTGCTCAAGAAAAACAAGCAGCTATTGATGCAATTAACGCTCTTGAAAATCTTAATGATGCTCAAAAAGCAGCTTTAATTGAACAAGTTGATAGCGCAATTCATCCTGAAGATGTGCGTGGTATTAAAGATAAAGCTGAAATACTTGATACAAAAATGGGTGAACTTAAAGCAGCTCTTAAAGCTAATGCTAATGTAAAACAAAGCATTGATTATCTTAATTCAGATAACACAAATGAAAACCCACTTAAAAATAACTATGATCAAGCACTCAATAATGCAGATCTTATGGCTGATGCTGAAAATGGTGGTGCTCAGCTTGATGAAGCTGAAGTTCAAAAACTTATTGAAGCATTAAACAATGCTAAAGATGCTCTTAATGGTCAAGAAAAATTTGATGAAGCTAAAAGCGAAGCTATTGCAGCTATTGATGCTCTTGAAAATCTTAATGATGCACAAAAAGCAGCAGCTAAAGCAGCTCTTGAAAATAAAAACTTAATTGCAGATCTTGAAGATATTGCTTCTGATGCAAAAACTCTTGACACAGCAATGGATCAACTTAAAGATTCGCTTGATGCATACAATGCAGAACTTGAAAATAATCCAAATTACACAGAAGCTAGTGAAGAACCAAAACAAGCTTATGATGATGCTAATAATGCAGCTAGAAATGCTACAGATAAAGCAAGTGGAACTGCTTTAGATCTTGCTTCTGTTGTTGCGCTTCAAAAACAACTTTCAGATGCTAAAAACAACCTTGATGGACATCAAAACTTCCTTGACAAAAAAGCAGCATTAATTGAAGAAATTCAAAATGATCCAAATCTTAATCAAAACCAAAAAGATGAACTTGTTAAAGCAGCTAAAGCAGCTGAAACAAGTGATAATCTTAATAATGTTCAAGATAATAAAGATCAGTTAAGTGAAGCTATGGCTGAACTTAGAAAAGTTCGGGAAAAAGCTAAAGATTTACTTGATAAACCTGTTTATGCTAACTCAAGCGAAGAAGCTCAAAATGCTCTTAATGATGCAATTACAAATAATGAACCTGCTCTTGATGCAGATGAACCAGTAGCATATGATCTTGCTAAAATTCAAGAACTTATTCAAGCAACAAATAATGCTATTGATAATCTTGATGGAAATGATCGTTTAGATGCTAAAAAACAAGAAGCTAAAGATGCTATCGATGCTCTTGAAAATCTTAATGATGCTCAAAAAGCAGCACTTAAAGAAGACATTGATAACGCTGAACTTATTTCAGATATTGATGATATTTTAGATAATGCTTCAGAATTTAATGACACAATGGGTGATTTAATTAATTACAATGACAATCGTCTTGGAGATGCATATAAAGACAAAACATCAAGAAACTACCTTGATGCAGACAAAGAACTTAAAGATGCATATGATGCAGCACTTGAAGCATTTAACAATGCATTAAATAATGAAAATGCAAATATTACTGATTCAGAAGCATTAAGTAAATTACTTGATGATCTTAAAGCAGCTAAAGCGGCTCTTAATGGTGAAGCTAAACGTAAAATAGCAGCTGAAGAACTTGCTAAACTTCTTGCTGAAAGTGATTCAGTTAAAGCGCAAGATCTTTATGCTAAAAACTCAGATGAAAAACAAAACGCATATGATTTAGCTATTGCCGAAGGAACATTTGATTATAGAGATAGAGATAACCTTTCTCTTGAAGAAATTCAAGCAGCTGCACAGCAAATTAAAGATGCTAAAGAAGCTCTTAAAGATAATTCAGATGCTCTTAAAGGTCTTATTGACAATCTTGAAAATCTTAATGATGCACAAAAAGCAGCATTTAAAGCAGAAATTGATAAATACGATAATTATCAAGATAGAATTGCTGCTTACGATAAAGCACTTGCTTTAGATAAAGCTAAAGCCGATTTAAATAGCTACATTGATTCATTAAATAATCTTAGTGATGCAGATAAAGCGCTTTTCAAAGAAAAATTAGCAAATGAAGATTTTTCAGCTCCAGGAGCAATTGAAAACTTCAAAGATCAAATTACAAATGCAAATAATCTTTTAGAAAAACTCACAAATCCTGATTTAAACAAAGATCTTTCAAATGAAGATTTAGATAATATTAAAAATGCTTTATCAAATCTTGGACTTAATGATGATTCATATGCTAAATTAGCAGACGCATTAAAAGTAAGAAATGATATCAATGATGCTCTTGAAGCATTTAGAAATAGTGATTATGGTTCAGAAAATTATGCTGCAAATAAAGATAAACTTAATGATCTTATTGCTAAAACGGTAGAATTTTCATCAGATAATGCTACTGTGCAAAATGCTATTAGTAATTTAGAAGAAGATCTTGATAAACATCAAATGGCAGCAGAAGCTGAAATGGGAATTGTAGATAGTATTTTAAATGGAGATAAAGAAGAATTTGAAAGATGCATGGTTATGCTTGATAAATCAAATTCACCATTATATGATAAATTATCAGAAGCTCTTGCTACAAGTGGATTCTTCGAAAATTCAAACAATAATTTTAAAGGTCTTACAAAAGAGCAAATTACAATTCTTAAAAACCTTAGCCTTGGAAATGTTTCGCATTTAATTCGAAGCGCATATGACCAAGCACTTAAAGGTGCTACAAATAATGGAATTTTCAGATGATGATTACTTCTGTCTCTTGCCCTTCTTACACTTGGTTTTTGAGCATTTATGCTTGGAAGAAAGAAAAATAAAGACCTTTAATAACTTCTATTAAGGCAAAACAAAAGCACTAGCAATAGCGCTAGCGCTTTTTTTACTTGCTTTCTAAAACCTGAGTTTCCAAGTTGAGACACTATAAAAAACGAATACAGCTATAAATAAGGTGTATTCGTTTTTTTACATTTAAAATTACACACATAGAATTAACTCATACATGCGATGAAATCTTTATAAATTTTTATATTTTCTTTGTGGTTTTCATCCAAATCATTAATTATTTCTTGTACCACTTTTCCATTTACTTCTTTTTTTGTTATAGTCATCATTCTTAATGAATCCACAAATAAATCTAACGTCACTTTTTGTATTTCTCCATTGATTTCATAATATTTCTTTAATTTATAAAGACAGTATTTTAAAACAACAAGAGCAATGAAACATAATAAAAGATGTGCAAGTATATGCTGTTCATTATGAACAAAAACAGGTCTAACTTGTAAAGAAGATTTTAATGTTCTGAAATTTTCTTCTACTTTTCATTGTTTTCTGTAAATTTCATTAGCTTTTTCTGGTGTTAAATCTAGAATATTGGTTTCAATAATGTAAAAACCATCTTCAGATTCTTTTTTCTTAATTTTCTCTCAATTTAATTTACCCACTGTTTTGCCATCAATGTCCATATATTTCTTTTTATATTCTGGAACTAAAGAACTAAGTGGCAGTTCTCCATTTACAGTTTTCTTATTCAATTTATCAATAAAATTATTTCTTTTTAATTTATCTAAAGTCTTTTTCCCAGGACTGAAAAACACACATCATTTTCTGTATTTACCATTAAATCTATTTTTATTTCAAACAGATTCAACAATTTGTTCTTTTCAAAACATTTCATCTCTAAAAACATAATGTTTGTCTTCAAGAATGAATTTTTTCATCCCAATACTTAATGTATCTAATCTTTTTTGGAATATATATTTAATTCCTTTTTGTTCTAGGAAACGTAAGTTTGCGTTGTTATTTATTCCACGATCTGCAACTATTGTAATATCCTTTATTTTATAGATTGATTGAAGTTCTAAAACGAAGGATAACATTGTTTTACCATCAGCCGTGTTACCTGGGAAAACTTTATAGTGTATTGGTATTCCGTTTTCGTCTACAGCCATTGCTATGACTACTTGATCTTCATTGTGTTTTCCGTCTTTTGAAAAACCGTTTTTTCTCATCCCTTCTCTTGTAAAGCTTTCAAAATAAACTGTTGTGTTATCGAAGTGAATAACTTTATTATTGCGATTTGTAAATTCATTTATTTTTTGAAATAAATTGACTAAAACAGAGTTCTTATTTTCAAAAATAACATCAAGATAGTTATATATTGATGATTTTTTAACATTAATATCATTTATAAAATCGCTTTTATTTTTATATTGTGACATATAGCTTCTTGGAAGGATAATTCTAGTTGCTATGAAAAATTCCAAAACCTCTTCTAACGATTTATGTTTACTTTTTGGCAATACTGAAAATAAATCTAATTCTTTAATAACTTTATAAATTAAATCAACTCCAATATTTTGGATACTTGTTTTTACAGAAGTGGGTTTTAATAATTTAAAAAATTCTTCTTTTGCAATAGCTTTATCTAAAGATGTATCTACTTTTTTTGCTATTTCTTTCATATCTTCAATTGAAGATAATCCATACTTTTCTTTGATATCTTCTCAGTATCCTAGACCAACCTGATTTCCATAACCTTTTTTAAAACCTTTAGAAATAGCTAAAACTAAATAATATTTTCCATTTTGTTTTTTCTTGCATAAACTGTAACTCATGCTCTTATTATATCATTTTATGTGTGTAATGTAAGTAAAAAAACATTTTTTTCTTTAGGTCATATATCTTTGATATATGTATAAAAAATAAGCCTAAAAAATAGGCTCAACTTGGAAACTCAGGATGATTACTTCTGTCTCTTGCCCTTCTTACACTTGGTTTTTGAGCATTTATGCTTGGAAGAAAGAAAAATAAAGACCTTTAATAACTTCTATTAAGGCAAAACAAAAGCACTAGCAATAGCGCTAGCGCTTTTTTTACTTGCTTTCTAAAAAGAGGAGCAATTTCTCAATTCAAGGAGAATTATTATTATATCCAGGATAAACTGCACTTTTCTTGGTTATTTCAAATCCATTATCCATGCTGACGCTGTATTTAACTACATCAAACATTGAAATATCATTTTCACCATCACCAAAGGCAATTGTTCTATTTAAATCTAAATTATATTTAGATGCAAGGTACATTAATCCCTTACCTTTAGTTGCAGTATTTTCCATTACATCATACATTGTTTTTCTAGAATAAAGGCCATGAATGCCGCTTAAAGAAGCTGAAAGTTCTTCAATTTGCTTAATTAAACTTGACTCTGCACTATCAGTTAAAATTAAGAACTTGCACACATGATACTTATTTATGTCAAAAGAAGCATCAATTTCAGTATACACACCAGGAGCTAAAAAGCTATAATTATCTCTTTCAGGGAAAAAGTTAGTAGCTCCAGTTGGGTGCCCAAACATCCCATTGGTTGTATAAATTAAAAACTCATAATTTAGCTCCATTAACTTATCAAACATTTGCTGAGCATCTTTGCTTGGCATTGAATCATAATGAATAAGCTCGTGATTTTGGTTATCATAAATCATAGCTCCATTTGATGTAATCATTGGAAAATCAGGTTTAATGTCACCAATTGTGGTTTGGAGCGTGTAATAAGGTCTTCCGGTGGCTATAATTACCTTTTTACCCATTTGTTGAAGTTTCTCAATAGCTGCAATATTTTCTTTAAAAATATCATTTTTCTCATTAAGCAAAGTTCCATCCATATCAAAGACAAAATTGTCAATTTCATCTAAATTAAACTTAACCAATTTGATTTTGTAAGCAACAGCTTTATGTTCTTTTTGCTGCTCTTTTGAGTAATACTTTTCAATTTCTAAGTAGTTATTCGGATGATTATTTTCAAATCCTAGCTTTAAATTATCAATAGCAGCAAAAAGCTTTTTAAATGAATCAAATTTTTGAATTTGTTCAATTTGAGCAACTTCAAAATCGCCACTATCTTGATTTTTGATCCGTATTAAATTACCTACTTTTAAATCTTGTCTTGATGGATAATCAAGACGAATTTCATATACTTTTTGACCATTTATTATTTTTTGAAACCACTTATTTTCGACTAAAAATTCTCTTTGCACTTTATTCTCCTTTAACGAATTATTTATATTTTAAATATTTTTTACTTTTATCAAATTAATTTATGCTCCTTTTGTTTGAAATTGCCCAAGTTTTGAGGGTAATTAGGGAATTTTAAACATTTTTATTTTGTACAAAAAACTAAATTAAGACTTTCCAAAATGCTCTTTTAAAAAAAAAAAAAAACTTTTAGATCTATATTTTAGGTATAAAAGGAAAGCGTTAATGTTTTCAATATCTAGATTATTTCATATAATTAATCAAGTATTTTTTAATAAAAGAAAGGGAATTTTTTTATAAATTAAATACTTTATAACAATAATTTAAAAGAAAGGAGTAATAAATTATGCACAAAAATAAGAAAACAAGAAAAATCCCGTTTGTCTTAGCAAGCGGTGTTTCACTTACTAGTTTATTTGCAACTTTATCAGTTGCGACAAATGATTCGGCAACTGCAAATGAAGTTGTAGATACTCAGTTTGAAGAAATCACCATCTTTTCTGAAGACACTCTTTGAACTAATTATGCAAATATCGAAGGTGTAAATTCGGGGAGAAATTTAAATGATTACAACTTTTTAACTCCAACGAATTTTGGTAAAAAAGAACTTTATAATTATTTAAATTTAGAGGGTAATCGAAGAGATTTTGATATAGAAAGTACACATAGCACAAAAGCAAACGATGGTTTAAATAGAACATCTCCATCAGAAATGTCTACTCGTGATTGAAGTAGATTTTTTAGTGTAAATGAAAAACAAGCAGCAATTGATAGTGGAAGATACAACAACACAGCTCTTGGTGCTTACAATTTCCTCAAATGAGGACAAAGAAATACGTTTAATTGATCTGGGGATAATATTGCAAAAGGTAACTTTTGATCAGGTGATGGTTTTTCATCAAATTCAAACACTAAAAAATTCAGGATTGGATTTAATTTAACTAATTTATATACTGAGGATTCAAATTTTTATGGTGCTTTTTGAATGTCTAATGACATTATTTTAACTGGGCAATTAAAACTTACATTATTTGCTAGACACAAAGATACTACTGACTTTACACGAATACAACCAGGAAGTGTAAAAACATATGTTTTTAAAATAAATGAAAAAGGTAATTGGAATGAGAATAATGATGAAATTAACCCTTATACAATTAACTTTACACAAGATATTGCTAAAAATCAAGCAAACCACGTTATTGTTAATGATTCAATTTCATATTGAGCTTCTCTTGATAAATATCAATATGTTTCTTACTATAAAAATGTTCCAGAAGATGTTAAAAACTCACCAAATTATAATTACACTAAAAATTGATTATCAAAAGATGGTGGTTCTAGATCTTCTTTAGACAAAATCTTAATTGATTCTAAAGCGCCTTCTACACCTTCGAATTTTAATTATGAAGTAGATGATGAGGGAAGAACTAAGTTTGGTCTTGGTTGAAAAGAAATTGAAAAAGAAAAATATTCTTATCAATATACAAATCAAACAGGTGGCAGCGTATCAAAATCAATCAGAGATGTCCTTAGAGATAATCAAGGATCTATTTTCAGTTTCCATGTTACAGCTTCAAGAGTAACAGGCGAGTATATCCCTTCAGTAATTATTGAATTTGAAGTTAAACAACACAATGAAAATAAAAGTGACTTATTTTCAGGCTCACCTATAAATGTTAACAACTCTAATTTAAAAAATTCATTTATTGGAGCGGGAACTAATAGGTTTTGAAGTGAAAATCGTCATAATTCCATGACTTCTGGATTTATGAAAGTTTCTAAACGTAATGAATCAATGATTAAAAAATTCATAACTAAAGAAAGATCATTCGTAGAACCTGAGTTTGCAAGCGAAAATGATAACTTGCCTAGAACAAACATCGAGTTTATTGATAAATCTAAAGATATTCAATATCAATTAATTTATACTCAATCTAAAAAGAATTATGATAGTTTAGCAAATGCTAAAAATCAAAATAATGAATTTTTAACAGAATATGATACTAAATCTACTGTTAATTCATCAACAATAATTGCTAATAAAGATTCATTAGTTGCCAAACCTGTTTTTACAAAAAATGAAGATAAGAAAATTTGATATGCAGCTAACTCTGCTGGACTTCCTTTAACTTCTTTTTCAAACAAAATAAATGATGGATTCTATGTTTTTGAAGATATTACTTATCGATTAACTGATTTAGAAAAAGTTAAAAGATATCTTAATAGTAAAAAATGATTAACCAAAATTCAAAAAGATAAAGTTATCTCAGCTGCTACAAATGTTATAGAAAGCCAAAGTAATAACGATTATAAAAATAGTTATTTATTTGATCCAAGCAACGATGCAACTGATTCCCCTGTTTCAAAATACACTAACGCTCAAGAAGATGAATGAAATAATGCTTTAGCAAGCAAAGATGTGAATACATTTAAAGAATTTATTTCTTGAATCGATAGATTAGATGAATCACAAAGAAATGGAGAATCATACTACCATTTATCTAAAGGTACAAAATATAAAGATTCTGAAACACCTGCGTTTTCAATTGATAATATTGAAGTTCCAATGAAAACAAACTATTATATAATGCAAAATTCAATGCGTCAGTATATCGAAAGAATGTTTAATAGTGAAAACAGCTCAATTAGTACATACTTTAACATAAAGTCAGATTTCAATACTGATTCAGAAGCAAAAGAAAGAAATGATGTTGCTGATTTCAAAGATTGACCTAGACTAGAGAAAGATGCTGAACTTTGAGACAAAGTTTTAAAAAGAATAGCAAAAGATAGTAAAGACAGCTTTGAAAAAGCTTTAAATGAAGCTTTAGCTCCACTTTCATTACCTAGTGAATTGTCAGTAGTTTCAAAAAGTTTAAAAACGTTGTTGATTTATGAAACAATTAAATTTTATGATGATCCAAATACAAAACCAAGTTCTCCAGATAGATACGAATTTGTAAATGACCAAAACTACAAAAATAAAATGGCTGATATTGTCAATAGATATGGTTTAGCAATTTCCACTTTATATAAGAAAATTGAAGCTATTAAAGAAGAAAAAGATAAATTTGTTAACAATAATCCTGATTCTGATTATCACAATATTTATGCTAATTCAACTCAAGAAAATCACCTTATTAATGACAAATGATATAAGGATTATTTAAAGAAACTTAATGATAAAAATGTTTCTAACACCGATAGCATTTATAGAGATTTAACACGTTTAGATGCTTTTATTAATGATGCTTATGCTAACTTAAAATCTCAATGAGTTGATAAAATGGTTAGCTCAAATGGTAATAAAGAAGAATATTCAAGAAACATTGATAGTTTTGAATTTTTAACAAAAGATCAAAAATTAACATTTAAAAATGCTGTTGCAAATAACCAAGTTCAAAACAACTATTCTTATGATGCCAATACACATGTATTAATTAATAAAATTGCTCAAACAGACAGTTTCTTACAATCAAAAACAAACGAAGCATTTAATAAATCTAAAAAAAACTTAAAAAATAATATTGATTCAGATTATCCTTATTTAACAGCTACTGAAAAACAACAGTTAAGAAATGCAATCGATAATGCACAAATTAATAGAAATTCAGATATTAGATTTGGTGATGATCTAAGTTTACAAAGTGCTATTTTACCTTTCAAAACTCAAAATAGCTACCGTAAACAGTTAATAGATAAAGTGAATTCATCAACTATTGATGGAAAAAATTCTGCATTAACTCAAAATCAAAAAGATGCTTTAATTAAGAAAATTAAAGAAACTACTTTTACAAGAGAAACTAAAGATGCTTACTCTGATAAAATTTCAAACTTAAATACTTCAATGGTTGAACTTACAAAACAATTTAATTCTTTAGATGAAGCAACTAGAAATTTAACTTCAAGCAATTACACTTATTCAACTAATGATGTTAAAGAAACTTTTAAAACAAAATTAGAAAAAACTAAAGGAGTGCTTCAAAATACAACTTCTCCAGCAATTATTGATCCTAGTTCTATAAGCACACTTAAATCAGAACTTAAAAATGCATATGATGCTTTAAATGGAGATTCATGTGAAACAAGAGTTAAAGAATTTAAAAATTTAACTGAACAATTACAAAATCAAATTTTAAATGAAATTAGAAATCAAGGTACACAAAGTGAACGTGAAACAACCCTTAAAAAAGCAAAAGAATTAAATGATTTTGTACCATCTCTTAGATCTCAAATTAATAATGCTAAAACAGCTAAAAGCACAACAGATTATACAAGTGCTTCAAATTCTAAACAAACAAGTTTCAACAATGCTCTTAGTTCCGCTTCAGATTTAATTGATGCTAATTCAAAATTAAAAGAAATTAGTCAATTTATTTCTACAGAAAAAGCGCTTGAAAATACAAAAAGTAAAAAAAGCGCATTGTCAAATGCTATTAGCGCTCTTAATGGTGATGAAATTGAACAAGAAAGAACTAGAATTAATAATTTAGTTGTTGAGTTTACTTACCCAAATTCTAAAAGCATTTTAGCTAAAAATGCTCAATTAGGTAAATTTACAACTACATATAAACCTGACGCAAATACAGTCGTAACTAAAATTAGAACAACCGAGATAGATGATGCTAATGGAAAATTAAAATTAGAATATCAAATTACTTCAAACAAATTCCAAAACGAAACAGATATTCAAATTAGCTCGACAAAGACAACAAATTTCATTACTAACTTTAAAACTTCTTTACAAGAAGAAAAAGAACGTTTAAATGATCCTGAAAATAGTAATATTTCAGTTAAAGTTGATGTGGCTGACAAACAAGTCCAAGCATCTACACTTAAAATTGCAAATTCAATTAATAAAATTAGTTTCCAAATAACCGGTGAAGCAAGTGCAAGCGACATTACAATTGTTGGTTATGATGATGTAACCGGTGATTTACAAGTTAGTTATAAGCTACAATCAACTAAAGCCGGAATGACAAATGTTAAGTCAGATAATGCCTACACTAAAATAATTTCAGGATTTAAAACTGAAATTAGCCGCTTAAATGAGCTATTGAAAGCAAGTAATGTAACTTCAAACATTTTAAACAAAAACAAAGATGTAAATAGCGTGACTAATGCAGACTTTAGCTTAGCAGCTAATTCTAATGTCCAAAATGCAAGAGTAGATCAGGTTAATATTACTGGAAAATATGCTACCACAAGCAATATCCAATCAACCTTTACTTTAGTTTCAACACGTGAAAAAACTAACTTAATTACTATTAATGATCCTTCAAGACAATCATGATCAAACTTTGTGGCTCCTAAATCAAACAAAGTTTCTGAAACTGTTACTGTAGGTCCTTTTAAAACCGCTGAACAAATGGAGCAAGAAAGAATTGCAGCTCTTTTACCTAATTTAGTTGCTGAGTACCCAAATAGCGCTAATGTCACACCTAACCAAGCAGAAACAAGTGCTATTGTGTTTAAAGTTAGAGAAAATAACACTTTAAAAGAGCTTTCAGATCCTTCAATTCAGCTTTCTATTTCGAACCGTGTAATTAAAACTCCAACTCAAGATGATTTAAGAAATGGAAAAATTAATTTCACTTATACTGTTAATTCAACAAAATCTAATTTAAATGTTTCTCAAAATGTTACATTAGAAGATGCTAATGCACCACACTCTCTTACAGGATTTAAAACAGAATCGCAAAGAATAAGTGAAGTTTCTCCAACAGTTACAATTAAAAATAGCAAAGCAATTAGTGCAGATGCTGTAAATAATTCTAATGTTAAAAATTATTTAACTTTTGCAAATTACAACAGTACAACTGAAGAAATTACAAACATTATTGTTAATAACACAAATCAACGTAATGGTGAAATTACTATTTCTTATGATGTAGTGTCAAAATTGGTTACTACACCAAGTGCTATTTCAAAACATATTGCAAATGTAGTTGTTAGTGATTTTGAAAATGAACAGGAAAGACTTGAAAAATTAGATAATTTTGGCCTTATTAACCTTAAAAATACAATTGATAAAAACACTACAAAAGCATCAAGTTTAAATGTTTCAAGTTTTGACATTGAAACTATTAACAATAATTTAGCTAACTCAAAAGCAAAAGTTGTTCCCGCTTTAACTAATACAAGTGATGAAAATGGAAGTGCTACTTGAACTTGAAGCATTGTTTCTACTAAAACTAACCTTACAAATGTTGTTTATGAATCAGAAAAAAATAATAGTGCAACAGGATTTTTAACAAATCAAAATGAAGAAATTAACCGTTTAAATAATGAGGTTAATGTTTCATTTACTAAAAATGCTGTTAAAGTTCTTGCTTCTGAAATTACCAGTGATAATATCGAACAATATGTTAAAGTCACAATGGATTCGAATACTCAAAAAGTAGTTTACGATAGTTTCAAATTTGATGATATTACAGGTAGATTAAAAATCACTTACCACCTTCAGTCTACTCAAAATGGATTAAAAAGTGCTGTTTCTAATTCAAAAGAAGCGTTTGTAAATGTTCAAAGTAACCAATTTACAACTGAAACAGAAAGAATTGCGAAATTAGCGCAAGATTTAGTTAATGCAAATAGTCAAAATCCGCTTGTAAATTACACAGGATTAGATAAAAATAATACTAAAGCTTCACTTGTACAATCTGCTCAATTGAGTTTTAACAACAATTTAATTAACCAAATTGATCAAGCTAGTGGACAAGTAATAAATATTGTTAGTGCAGATGATGTTAGTGGTACACTTAATATCTCTGTTAAAATCAAAACTAATAAGTCTTTAGCTGAATTAAATACTATTGATTCAGCTGGCTCAAATGATATTAGCATGACAAAAGAAGTTAGCTTAACAGGGTTCTTAACTAATTTAGAAGAGTATAGAAATTCAATTTTAGATAAAATCGAAGAATACAAAAACGCAGATAAAATAACACCAGAGCAAGCAAATAAACTAACTAATGAAGCTAATAGCAAATCAACTACTGATGAGCTAGATAAAGTTAAAGAAAAACTTGAAAGAACGGTTTATCTAAATCGCGTTGATGAACTTAAAAACTTAAACCCTAAACAAAAACAAGAGTTAATTAGTAAATTAAATACTGAACCAGTAAGTAATTTAGCTGATATTTTTGCAAATTACGAAACAATTAACACCAATATGAAGTTATTAAAAGATATTATTGATGAACTTGAAGTAAGTAAAACAAAAGTTAAATATACTCAAGCTACAAATAAAACTGATTTTGATAAATTAATGGAAAAAGCAAAAGGCTTATTAACTTCTGATCAAGATAATGGTGAAAGCGTTTTAGGTACTTTAATTGCTGATGAAATCACAAATGGATCTCTTAAAAATGAGTTTGCAAAATTAAATGGTGATCAAGAAGTTGCTAAAAAATTAATCGATAATCTTGAATTTTTAAGTGATAATGAAAAATCAAGCTTCAAGAATAAAATTGATCAAGTTGATCTTGTAGCTAACAATTCTAATTCAAAACAACTTATTGATAATATTGTAGAAAGTGCTCAAAACGATAATACAGCTAAAGAAAAAGCTTTTAATGATATTAACAACCGCGAGCCTAAAAAACTTAATGACTCTCAAATTAATGAAATCAAAAAGCAAATCAAGTCTACTGATTTATCTAACATTCAGACAGTTAAAAATAACGCTGATACACTTTATGAAAAAATGTCTACATTAATTGATAAGGCATCTCAAGAAACTGCTAATAAAAATTCTCCTGAATATACTAATGCATCGCAAGAATTGAAAACAACTTATGATGATGCTTTAACTAATGCAAAAGATATTATTAATAACAGAAATACAAGTGTTAATAAAACTCCGCAAGACTTAATTAATGCTAATGCAAATGTTGATCAAGTCGATCAATTAATTAATGCTTTAGATAATGCATTAATTAACCTTCAAAAAAATAGTGCATCAAAAGAAATTGAAGCTCTTGAAAATCTTTCAGAAGCAGAAAAAACTAAATATAAAGAGTTGATTGAAAATGCAGAAAGCAAAGAAGAAATTGCTGAGATTATTAATAAAGCTAAAAAAGCAAATGACGAAAAAGCAAAATATATAGAAAAAATCAAAAAGATCGATGGTTTAAACGAACAAGAAAAAGACAAGTATATTGCAAAAATTAAAGATGCAGAGTACAATGAAAACGATTCAAATAATCAACAAAAATTTGAAAATATTGTTACAGAAGCTACAAAGCAAGGTTTAATTAATTTAATTGATACAACTTATACTTACTTAAACCCTAAACAAAAAGCTGATTTAATTACTTTGATCAATGAACAAACAACAAAAGAATTAGCTCAAGAGAAATTCGATAGTTATAATTCTATTAATGAAAATATGAAACAACTTAAAGAAGTTGTAATCCCTGCAATTGAACGATTAAAAAATGCTGATTCAAATTCAAAATATTCAGAAGCTAGTCAAACACCAAAAAACAATTTTGATAAAAACTTACAATATGCCAAAGATCTGCTTGTTTCAACAACAGATAATGGTAAATTAGCAGGCGCAATCAATAATTTAGAAACTTTAATTGCTAACAAAAATGAAGCTAATAGTTTAAATAATCTTTTTGCCTTATTAGATGGTGAAATTGTTGTGGCTAAAAATAAAATTAATGATAGCTCACAATATCCAAATTTAAATAACACAGAAAAAGAAGCTTTAATAGCAGATCTTGATAGAATTAAATTACTCGAAGACAATTACACTGATCAAATTAGTGCAATAATTGAAAAAACCAAATTAATTAATTCTGAAAAAGAAAAGAGAATTCAGTTAATTGATGGATTAAATCATTTAACAACAAATTCAAATAATTCACAAGGACAAAAAGAGTTTTATATCCAAAAAGTTAAAAATCTTGTTGTAACAGTTGATTCTAATTCAAATCCAATCGCTTTAAGTGAAAAAAGTAAAAAAGAATTAGATAAACTTGTTTTAGAAGCTCAAAAGCAAGATTTAATAAATCAAATAAATAATTCATATCCACATTTAAATCCAAAACAAACTTCAAACTTAATTAAAGCAATTAATGATTCTCCAAGTTATGTAGAGGCTCAAAAAGCATTTAATGGCTATAGTTCAATTAATGAGAATATGAGCACACTTAAAGATTTAGTAACTAAATATGAAAATAAAAATGTTCATTCATTAGTTGATTACACTTATGCAACAAAAGAGAAAAAACAAGCTTATGATTCAGTTTTCAATGCAGCTAAAGAACTTATTAATTCAACTCAAAATGATGGAACAAAAGAAGGTTCAAAATTAGATGTTTTAATTGCTGATAATCGAACAAATGGAAGCTTGGAAAATTCTTTTGCTAACTTAGATGGTCTCAAACAAAAAGCAATCCAAGAAATTAATCAATTAAGTAATTTAAACTCAAATGAAATTAGTAATTTAATTTCTAATATCAACAACATTGATAATACTAGTTCAAACAAAGCAACTTTAATTGATGAAATTATTCAAAAAGCTGAACTTTACAACTTAGCAAAACAAAAAACAATTGTTGAATTAAATAAACTTACCGATTTAAGTGACGAGCAACTTCAAGAATACATTAAGCAAGTCAAAGATGTTGATTTTACAATTGATAATCAAACTCCAACACCACAAGATCAATTGGATGAAATTCTTAAAAATGCTAAAAAACAAACTCTTAAAAACTTAATCGACCAGTTAAATGCAATTAACACTAATCAACAAGATGCTTATAAAGCAAGAATTGAAAATGCTACAACGGCAGAAAAAGCTGAGAAAATTTTAGAAGAAGCAAAATCATATAATAACGCTAAACAATTAGCTGATCAACTTAAGATTGAAGCGGAAGAATACAAAAATTCAATTGATTACCGTTTATCAGATCAAGAGAAAAAAGATGTTTTTGATAATGCTTTAACTAAATTGAGCACAGAAATCGATTCTAATAGCCATGCTAAAGATCTTGCAAACTTAAATAAATTAGCGCAAGAATTATCTGATGCAAAAGAAGCATTAAATGGTAATAAAAACGCTCAAGAAATTAAAAAAGCAATTAATGAGCTTGATAAATTAACAGCAGAGCAAAGAAATGATCTTAATAGTGTTATTGAAAATCAAAATTCACTTGAAACTGCTCAAAGTATTCAAAATAATGCAACAAACTTAAATACTAACCTTAAAAAATTAGAGCAAGCAATTATCAATGCACAAGATGCTAAAAACCAACCAATTTTTAAATTAGATAAGCAAACTGCTAAAGATGCATTAAATAATTCTCTTAATGATGCAATTGCAGAAAAAGCAGCAATTGGATTGGTTGAATTTACTGAAGAAAAAGCAAAAAATCTAGAGTTATTAGCAAAAAGTGTTGATGAAGCTGCTAATGACCTTATTACAAAAACTGATAATTTAGATGGAAGTAGAAAAGATCTAAAAGCAAAAATAGATCAATTTGTTTTATTAGATGATGATCAAAAGATAGCTCTTAAAAATAATGTTGACTCGCTTGATAAAAATATTAACCGTGATGAAGTTTTTGCATTATTAAAAAATTATTTAGATTCAGCAAAAAGTAAAGCAAATAATATTGTTGCCAACTTAAATAACTTAAGTTCGCAAGAAAAAGAAAATTATGAAATTTTAATAAACAAAGCTCCATTAACTTATCAAGAATCAATAAATCCATCTTGAGTTATTCAAGAAGTAATAGATTCTAATGCTCAAAGTTTTGATGCAAAAGTTAATGCTTTAGTGCAGCAAGCAAAACAAGAAAACAAAGCAAAAACAGATGCTATTAAGCACATTAAAGAGTTAACAAATCTTACAAATGCTCAAAAACAAGATTTAGTTGATCAAGTTATTAATAATAATTTTTCTCAAATTGAAGCAATTCAAAATAACGGTGATATTTTAGATGCAGCAATGCTTGCTTACAAAAATGAAAATTTTGCTTCTAATCCAATTTCAAAAACTGATGTAGATTACACTCAAGCAGATCAAGGACTTCAACAAGCTTTTGATGATGCTTTAACAAACCAAGCAAATCATACAAATGTTAAAACTGGTCCTAATTTTGATTTAGCAAAAGTTAAAGCAGAACATCAAAAATTAATTGATGCAAGAGAAGCACTTAACGGTGAAGAAAAACTTGCTGAGGCAAAAACAAAAGCAAAAAATAATATTGATACTAAATACAATGATTTAACTGATGCACAAAAAGCAGCTGCTAAAGCTCAAATTGATTCAAGCAACATAAACACACTTAAAAAAGTAGAAGATCTTGATAAAGCTTATTCAGCCCTTAATTCAGCAACTAAATTATTAAAAGAAAATATCAATGCAGCAAGCACGAATAAAGAAGCAATTCGTTACACTGGTTCTGAAAAAGCTTTAAGAAATGCCTACGATAAAGCAATTGATAATGCACAGGAGCTTAATAATAAATTAAGCAACAACACTTTCGATAAGTTGCTTGATACTGAAAATATTAAAGCAATTAATGATGCAATTCAAAATGCTTTTGATTCACTTAATGGTGAGCAAAACATTACTAGAGTTCAAAATGAAGCAAATGATTTTATTGATAACCTTAGCGATTTAAACCAAGCTCAAAAAGATGCTCTTAAGCAAAAAGTTTCTGAACAGAAAACCCCTGAAGGAGTTGCTAAAGTTAAAGAAATTGCAAATCAAGTTAACGAAGCAATGAAAGAACTTAACACTTTAGCTAAGCAACAAAAAGAAGCTAAAACAAAAGAAACTGGAAATTACCTTAACGCAGATAATACAGCTGAAAAACCTTACAAAAACAATTATGATAATGCACTTATCGAGGTAGAAAAAGTATCAAAAGAAGGCGAAGATGCTGAGAATAAAAAATCAAGCATCATTGATCCAGAAAAAATTAATGAGCTTGTTTCAAATCTAAAAGAATCAATTGACAACCTTAATGGTGATGCAAAATTAGCTGATGCTAAAAGCGAAGCAATTAACTACATTAACGGTTTAAATAACCTTAATAATAAGCAAAAAGAAGCCTTAATTGCAGAAGTTAATAATGCTAAATTGCTTGAAAGCGTTGAAAGCATTAAAGATAAAGCAAATACTTTAGATGGTGCTATGAACCAGTTAAATGATACTATTAGCGAAGCTAAAAAGCAACTTTCAGAACATCCAATTAAATATGACAATGCTGATGAAAATTTAAAATCAAATTATGATGCTAAACTTGCAAATGCTGAAAACTTAGTTGATAAAGCTAATGGGGAAAATCTTGATTTAAGTGAAGTTGCAAGAATTGAAAAAGAACTTACAGAAGCTAAAAATGCACTTAATGGTGAAGCTAACTTCAGCAATAAAAAAGAAGATCTTATTAACAAAATTGATAACGATCCTAATTTAACGCCATCACAAAAAGAAAAATTAGCAGAGCAAGTGCAAAAAGCTCAAAATGATCAAGAGCTTGAAGAAGCTGAACAAATAAAAGAAAGCCTTTCATCAAAAATGGAAGAACTTAAAAAGGTTCAGGAGCAAGCTAAAGATCTTCAAAAGCAAAATGAGTATCAAAACGCAACTAAGGAAACTCAAGATAATTTAGATACTGACGTAATTAATAATGATAATTTCATTAAAAAAGATCTTACTGATCCAGTAAATTGAGAAGAATTAAGCAAGGAAATTGATGCTTTAGTTAATAAAACTAAAGAAGATATGGCAAACTTAATTGCTGAAGCTAAAGAAAACTTAAAAAATGCTAAAAATGAACTTATAAATAAATTAGACGATTATTCAAGCTTGAATAATGCTCAAATCAATAACTTCAAAGAGCAAATTACAAATGCACAGTTAATTTCAAAAGTAAATGAAATTAATGAGGAATATTAAATAGCAAACGAAATGTCACACCCTTGAGTTTTAAATTAAAAATCTACATCTTAGATAAAATTTTAATTGATAAAGGAGTGACTATGGGTGTGTTTAAAATAACAACACATAAAAAAATGAGCTATTACGAAGAAAGAAAGGCTCAAATAATAGCAGGTATTATAAGGTTTTGAAACAAAAGAACAAACAAAGAACTTGCTAGGATGTATCACGTCAGCGTCAGAACAATAATTAGATACAAACAAGAAATAAAACCATTTATAGAAAATGGTACTTTTAACGTTGCTCACAAAGGTAGAAAAAATGAAAATGCACTCAAATATAATGATGAAACTATAAATAAAATTATGTGTGATTATTACGATTTTTCTGAAGAATTTTTTCCTAAAAAAGCAACTATTAACACCGCTCCTTTTTGACTTTATTATTATGAAAAAGTAAAACAAAGTTTTAATATTAGTTATTCACAAGCTTTTAGAAGAGTTAAAAAGCAAGGTTTCATTAACATCCAAATGACAAGAAAAGGTAAAAGAGAATCTAGAAAAATTAGAAGATTGCTTGAACAAGAAATTGGTGAAAAAACTTCACTTTTCACAAGAATTGGTTCTTTAGAAATAGATGAACGTGAGAAGAAAAGAAAAAGCGTTTATCAAGCTAAAAATATACATTTAAAATTTGGTGAAAATGTTGAATTAGATGCTTGTCAAGAAATATTTTTCGGGGATAAAAAAGTTTTCATTTACCACGCAATTGATTCAGCTACAGGTAAATTACTTGAACTTCAATGTGAAGAGCAAGAAACAAATGTGGGATACCAAAAGCTAATTGATAAACTCTTTAAAAAATATGGATTTCCTTCAAATATAACAACAGATCGTAGAAGAACTTTTTGAGGTTCGGAAAAAACATACACAATGTTTGAAGAGGCTTTAATCGATAGAGGAATTACTTTATTTGTGTCGTCTAACCCTAAAGATAAGCCAAATGTGGAAAGATCTTTTGCTAGTGCTCAAAATTATTACCCTTATTTATTTAAAAATAAAGGTATTGATTCTATTGAAAAGTTAAATAAAAGAAGCGAAGAAATTATTGATGAATATAATAGACATTTTCAAAAAACAGAAGGTAATAAAGAAAGCAAATTTATCAAAAACGATCCTAGTTCAAATATTTACGATTTTTCTTTAAGAATTAGAAGAAGAGTAAATAATGGAGTCGTTATGTATAAAAATAAAATGCTCGCCCCTTACGACGAACATAATAAAAGATTAATGTTTTTTTCACAAAGCGGAAAAGATATTAATTTATGTTTAGATGTAAACCAAAACTTATATTTCGAAATCAATAATAAGAAATATATTGCAAAAGTAGTTGAAGAATCTGAATTGAATGAAACCGAAATTTATGCTTTAGCTAAAGGGTTAGATATTTCTATCCCACAAGTACATGTGATTGCAAAGGCAATTGTAAATTCTAGAAAATTCACTTTAGCACAGTCACAATTAAGACATTTTCCCGACGAAATTCTCAAAAATGAAAATGCACAAAAGATAATCAAAATACTTGAAAGAAGTGAAGAAATTTTGTTAAAACTTTATAACTTACTTGAAAAAGATATAGAGTGAAAAGATAAAGTTGCATTTATTGACAACTAATATCACAAAACATATTTTATAATCAACAATTTCTTTATGAATTTTGAAGTTCTTTTGCTTCTTTTCTGCGAAAGAAAAGAAGGCCCGTGCGGCAGCACAAATATTGAATTTGTAAAACCAAAAACTAACATACACAATTAATTGATTTTGTTAATTCAATACTTGAATTTTATTTCAATAATTAATATCAAAACTGCTTGTGTTGAATTCTTAAGAATTCAATATAATTATATTAAAAGAAACAAACAAGAGTGACAATTCGTTTAATAATTTACACACAGTTAATTTCAAAAGTAAATGAAATTAATGAGGAAGCTTCTAAGTTAAATGACCAGATGGCAACATTAAATAATTACATTTCAAATGTAATTAAATCTGGAAATAACTCAGATCCAAAACAGTTAAGCAACTACATTAATGCTAGCGATAATCTTAAAAATAATTTTGATGCTTCTTATGAAAAAGCTACTAATTTAGTGGATAAAGAAGCTGGAAAAGGTCTTAATTTAGAGCAAACTAAGGATATTTACCTTAAAGTTAAAAAAGATTTTGAAGCTCTTAATGGAGATCAAAGAAAAACCCTTCTTGCTGATGAACTTGAAAAATTAGTAAATCAATCTAATACCTTTGTTAAAGAAATCCCATATGTAGTAGCTCCAAGCGATAAGCAAAATTCATATGATCAGGCAATTAATAAAGGTAAAGAAGCTCTTAATGATTTAGAAAATAAAACAGCTAAAGAAATAGAGCAAATCGTGGATCAAATCAAGAAAGCTATTAAAAATATTCTTGATAATAAAGAAAACCTTAAAGATTTAATTGATAATATGCCTAATTTATCCGATAAGGAAAAACAGGTATTTAAAGATCAAATCGAAAGCACAAATGATCCTAAAAAACGTTATGATGTGTTAGATAAAGCACGGCAATTAAATGATAAAAAACAAGAATTAATTGATTGAATTAACTCTCAGCCAAACTTATCTAGCTTAGATAAAGAGCAATTAATTAATCGTGTTAAAAATGCAGATGCTTCAAGCGAAAGCTGATATAGAGAACTTAAAATTGAAATCTTAGAAGCAAATCAATTAGTTAAAAAATTATTAGACAATAGCAAAGATAATGCTTTAAGTGATCAAGAAATTGATGAAATTATTGATCGAATTAAACAAATCGGAATTAATAATCCAGATTATGACAAAATAGCTAATGCTTATAAGCAATACAACTACTTATCTAATGCTCTTAGAGAATATAGAAATTCAAGTGTTGCTGCAAGTGATTATAGCGATGTTAAAGCTAGATTAGAAAAAGCAATTGCAACTCAAATTGACTTTGCTTTAAATTCTCAAGAATTAGAAGCAATTAAACAAACACATAGCACTAACAAAGAGCAATTAAACAAAGTTGCTCAAAGTGAAATTGATTTAGTTAATGCTTTACTTGATAAAAATAAAGCTAGATTCGAATATGTTCTTGAAGAACTTCACCAAATTCTTCCTAACAAATATCAGCAATTCAATGAAGGATTAATTAAAAATAATTACTTTGATATAATTACCAAAAATGGTGATAAATTAACTGAAAAAGACATTACAACCATCAAAAGCATTGAAAAACACGATGCTTCTGATGTTATTTATAGTGCTGCTTTAGAAGTTACTAAAGATAAATCTTCACTTTCAAAACCAACATGACTTTGAATCTTAATTGTTTTATCAACAACCATTGTTGGACTTACAATCCTTCTTTGATTTATTGCTAAAAAACGTAAAAAAGAAGAATAATAAATAATTATTTCAAATCTTTTTAATTTATATTGCAACAGAAGCAATATTTACCCCTTAATTAAAACAAAACACCAAAGAAATTAGCTTTGGTGTTTTTTTGATCTTAAATTTTTAAGTTAAACCTATTCTTTAGACCCAACTTGGAAACTTAGTTTTATACAACTGCGAACTAATTAGGGAAGCATTTTTTAAAAAAACCACGCAAGATGCGTGGAAAAAACTAATAGTTTATTAATTCATTGATAAATCAATTACAATTTCTGCAAATTTAGCTAATTGCGCCTTACGATATTCTTCTTTTTGCTTTTGAACTTCAATGTATTTAGCATTTAATTCATTGTACTGAACTAAATCAGAATTGTATTTTTCCATAAGCTTGTCATATTCATCTTTTTTCTGATTATATGCTTCAAGTTCTTGATTGTATTGTTCAAGCTCAGCTTGGTATTTAGCCTGTTTTTCTTCTTCAGAAATATTTTCATTATCATGAGCATGTTCATTTGGTCTTGTTGGAGCTTCTGGTGCCACGGGAGCAAGTCCAGGGTGAGGTAAAATCCGATCAGGATTTTGTGGATCTCTAGCAGGTTGCACATTTTCAAAAGTCTTATCTTCTAAAATTTTGCTTCCAATTAACTTATCATATTGCTCTTCTGATAATTCAAAGTAAAGTGTGGTATTTGTAATTGGTAAACTAGCATTTTGACTAGTAGTTGAAAAGTCAAATAATCTAGCTTTTGATGATTCATAGAAAGTAGCACCAATTGTGTCAATAATTCTTTCGTTTCCATGATCAAAGAATTTAAACTCAAGATTTAAATTATTATCTTGGACATTTAAAGAAACAACTTTTAAATCTAAATATGAAACAAAGGCCAATGGTGTTTGTGGAAAAATAAATCTTCCATTATTGTCTTTAATTGAATCAGCATTTAATTTTTTGAAAAACTCAATAAATGATGGGTTAAAAGTGCTGTTTTTGCTAAAGAATTTAAGGTAATCTAAATCCATTTTTACTAAGTATTTTTCTTTAACTTTATCAGCAATTTGTGTTGATAATAATTTTTTACCTGCGATACTTTTAGGGTCTAATTTAGGATCTAATTTAGGGTCTAAATTATGCTTATCAAACTCATTTTGGTCATTCTTTTTGTAAATTAAAATTGGAGTTTCTTCATTTGCGTTATTTGATAATTTTAATGTCACGCTCATTGCTTGGAAAGGGACTAAATCATCAAGAGTATCAACATTTTCCAAATCAAGTTTATCGGCATTATCTGCTAAAATTTGATTTAATTTTTCATTTGTTCCATTAATTCATTCTTGTCTTTTTTCATCAGTATCAAGTGAAGGATTTTGCTTTGCAAAAACACTAAGCAAGCTTTGAACATCTTCTTTTGTAACAAAAGGAATTTTTTTGATAAGAACTGAACCAGATTCATTCATTTTTTCATATGTTGAATGAAGTGTTGTTAAGCTAAATGGACGATTTTGATACTGCTCACCATTTTTATAAATGATGTTAGCAAAATTATCTTGAAACTGTTTTACAATTTCTTGATATTTTGCGGCTATATTTTGGAGTAATTCGTTCATTTTTTGATTTTGTTCAGCATCATCTTTAATTGCAACTACAGTTTTAAATCCAGTCGCAAATTCATCAAGTGAAGCTACTGTTTTATTGAGTAAATCTTTGGGTGTAATTGTAAATTCACCAGTTTCTTTTTGAGCAAATTTATCTAAAAATAAGTCCATTTCTTCTTTAAAGTAATTAAAGTTATTATTTACTTGAAGTCAAAGTTTTCTAAGGTCATATTTTTTAACCAAAGCATCAATTTTTTTAGCTGTATCTTTGTTTAAATAATTATAAGCAAAATTTAAAATTGCTGTTGGGTATGAACCGTTAGAAAATGTATAGTTGTTGATTTTACCTAAAATAATGCTTAATTGGTACTTGTTATTATTCTTAGCAAGGTCTTCTTTAATTAAAGTAAGACCATTTTCGTAAAATTCAGCCATTTTTTCTTTATTTAACAATTCAGTTTGAATTCTAGCTAATTCTGTTTCAAATTCTTCTTGTTTATCTTTAAAGCGTTCTTTAATATTTTCATCATTTTTAATATTTGAAATTACTTCGTCAACGCTAGAAATTAATAAATCATTGATTTGTTTAAAAGAAGTTTCGTATAAAGAAGCTACTGAAGCATCTTTGGTAATTTCTTGGTATAAATCGACTTCATTTTTAGTTTTATCATCACATGAGATAAAAGAAAGTGGAGAAATTAGGGCTAATGAACCCAAAAATAATGTTTTTAATTTTTTCATAATTTGAAATTATAATGTTTTTAACAATTTATTTAGGCAAATAATTTATAATTATAAAGACTAGTATATTTTATAAATATATGATACTTCTATTACTAAATTTACTTATTTTATGAGGTGAAAATGAATAAAACTTATGAACACATAAAGGTAGAAAAAGGGATCGATTCTAAATGGCAAAAGAAAAGGTATTTTTCTACTCATGATGAAATGAAAAAGCCATTTTCCATTTTATTACCTCCGCCTAATGTTACTGGAAAATTACACCTTGGACATGCTCTTGATGTTTATATTCCAGATACCATTATTCGTTATAAAAAATTAAAAAACTTCGACGTTTTATGACTTCCTGGAATGGATCATGCTGGAATTGCAACTCAAAGTAAAGTAGAAGATGTACTTTATCAAAGCACAGGGCAAACTAGACATGATTTAGGTAGAGAAGGATTTGTTGATAAAGTTTGAGAATGAAAAAAAGAATATGCGACTTTATTTAGAAAACAATGATCAAAAGTTGGACTTGCACTAGATTATGATCGTGAGCGTTTTACTTTAGATAAAAAAGCTAATAAAGCGGTACTTAAAGTCTTTGTTGATTTATACAAAAAAGGTTACATTTACAAAGGAAACCGTGCAATTAACTGAGATATTAAATTACAGACAGCTTTATCAAATATTGAAGTAGTTAATGAGCCAAGAGTTCAAAAAATGTACTACATTAAATATCCTCTGCTTAATTCAAACGATCATCTAACAATTGCAACAGTTAGAACTGAAACTCTTTTAAGTGACGTAGCTGTAGTTTATAACCCTAAAGATGTGCGTTATAAGCATCTAAAAAATGCGCAAGTAGTTCATCCAATTACTAAGAAAATCATTCCATTAATTGCTGATGAATATGTAGATCCAAACTTTGGAAGCGGGCTTATGAAATTAAGTGCTCATGCTGAAGTTGATATTGATATTATTCAAAAGCATGGACTTGAAATTAATGAAACAATTGATAA
Organism: Mycoplasmopsis gallinacea; assembly: GCF_900660495.1. Taxonomy (NCBI): domain Bacteria; kingdom Bacillati; phylum Mycoplasmatota; order Mycoplasmoidales; family Metamycoplasmataceae; genus Mycoplasmopsis; species Mycoplasmopsis gallinacea. The sequence goes on from NZ_LR214950.1 coordinate 1,010,597, forward strand.
AAACGGAATTATTATTTCTGATATTGAGCGTTTCAATGGTTTGGAAAGATTCGTGGCTCGTGAAGAAATTGCTAAGTTTTTAGATGAAAACAACTTACTTGAAAAAGTTGAAGAAACAACTTCAAATGTAGCTATTTCAGATCGTTCAAAAACAGTTGTAGAAACTCTTGTAATGCCTCAATGATTTGTTAAAATGGATCATTTTAGAGATTTAATTTTAGATAATTTAAAAAGCAAAGAAGCAGTTAAATTTTTCCCTAAGCGTTTTAGAGAAACACTTAAAAAATGAATGGATAATGTTCATGATTGAGCTATCTCACGTCAGCTTTGATGAGGACACAGAATTCCAGTTTGATATGATCAAGATGGAAATATGAAAGTTCAAGTTAAATCACCAGGAAAAAATTGAACCCAAGATAGTGATGTTTTAGATACATGATTTTCATCAGGGCTTGCACCATTTGTATTTATGAACTGACCCGAAAAAGATAATGCCCTTTTAAATCGTTATTATCCAACTTCACTTTTAGTTACTGGATATGACATTATCTTTTTCTGAGTAGCTAGAATGTATTTCTTTGGGCTTGAATTTATGAAACAAATTCCGTTCAAAAGAGTACTTATGCACGGACTTATTCGTGATATGCAAGGACGGAAAATGTCTAAATCACTCAATAATGGAATTGACCCAATTGAGATGATTGATAAATATGGTTCAGATGCTCTTAGATGGTCTTTAATTACTAATTCAACACCTGGAATGGATATTCGTTTTAGCGAAGATAAAGTTGAAAGTGCTTGAAAAATTAGTAATAAGTTCTGAAACATAGCTAGATTCATTAACGAAATGCCTGAAGATGAAAATAAAAACTTAACTGATGCTGATTTATGAATTATGAATAAATTAGCGCATTTAAGCAAAAAAATTAACCGCAATATTGATAAATATGACTTTGCCGTTATTGGTTCAGATATTTATCGTTATATTTTCAATGAATTAAGTGGTTGATACATTGAACTTCTTAAATCTAACCCATCAAAACGTGGAGCAATGCGGATTTTAGAAAAAACTTTAATCGTGCTTCATCCATTTATGCCTTTTATTACTGATCGGATTTACTCAGAAGTATTTAACAAAGAGCTTCTTGAGCAAAAATGACCAATTATTCGTGAGAATAAAAATGTTCAATATATCGATCAAATTATTGATGTTGTAACTGAAATTCGTAAATATCGTGAAGAAAACAATCTTTCTAAAAAAGAAGTTATTTACTATGACATTGACAATGTAGTTGATCCAAAAATGATTGCTGCAATTGATAAGATGGCTTTTGCTAAAAGAGAAGCTAATAAAGATTATTTAATTGCCTTAGATCAAATTAACTTATATCTTAAACAAGATGAGTCAATTAAAGAGAAAAATAAACAAGCTTTAATTGATAAAGTCGCTTTTGTGAAAAATGAAATTACTAGAGCAAGTAACATTTTATCTAATCCTAATTTCGTTGCTAAAGCACCAAAAGAAAAAGTGGATGCAGAAAAAGAAAAATTAGTTAAATATGAAAAAGAATTAGCTAAATATGAGGAGGAATTAAAATGCAAATATTAAGTGGAAAAGAACTTGCAAAAAGAGAACTTGAAGCTCTTAAAAAACAAATTAAGGAGATTAATTTACCAAGACCTCTTCGTCTAGCAATTATTCAAGTTGGTGACAACCCTGCTTCAAATAAGTACATTAGTGCTAAATTAAAAAAATGTGAAGAAGTAGGAATTGAAGGAAAATTATTCAAATACCCTGAAAAAATTACTCAAAACCAATTGCTTAAAAAACTTGACTCAATCAATGAATGAGGAGATGGAATTATTGTGCAATTGCCACTTCCAGATCACATTCCTGAAAAAGTTATTTTAGATGCTGTTCCATACGATAAAGATATTGATGGACTTAGTGCTAGAAACGAATTTTTACTTTACAATGAACCAAATTCAAAACACTACATTCCAGCTACAGCTAGAGCTGTAATGGAACTTATTGAACATTACAAAATTCCTGTTTTAGATAACCGAATCAGTGTTGTTGGGCGTTCAAAAGTAGTTGGAAAACCAGTGGCTCACATTTTAAAAAGAAATAATACTCACGTATCAACTTTTAATGAAGAAACTGGAATTAAAGGAATTGAATCTAGTGATTTAGTTATTGTTGCTATTGGTGAAGCTAAATTTGTCAAAGCTCATAACCTTAAAGAAGGTGCTGTTGTTATTGATGTGGGAACTAATTTAGATGATAAGCTTACAGTTGATCTTTGTGGTGATGTTGACTTTGAAGATGTTAAAGACAAAGTTAGTGCCATCACCCCAGTTCCTGGTGGTGTTGGACCTATGACAGTTGTATGTTTACTTAAGAATTTAGTTGAAAGATATAGCTAAATTTTGCGAACAAACCTTGCTTTAAGGTTTGTTTTTTTATAAAAAAAGATGCAGCCTAAGCTACATCTAAGTTTCACACCAAATTAGTTTTTGTGTGAAGCAACGAATTGATCTAAACGTGAGTGTTTTCTAGCACCTTTGTTAGCGTGGAAAACACCTTTAGAAACAGCTTTACCAATTACAGAGTGTGCATTTGCAACTAATTGGTTTGCGTTTTCAGCATTAGCTAAAACAGCTTCACGAGCTTTTCTGATAGCAGTTTTAACACGTGATTTCATAGCAGCGTTTTTTACACGAGCAGCTTCCATTTTAGCAATACTTTTAACTTTAGATTTAATGTTAGCCATGATCTAACCTCCCTTTTTCTAATTAAATTAATTTGAAAAATCTAATTAATTATATCTTAATTTATTTATTTTGTTATTAACTTTTTGTTTTATTAAAGTAGTATGTATCAAGTTGTGAACGAAGTTTATCATCAACTGAACCAATACCTTTGTGCTCAAAGTTTTCTTGTCTTTGTTTGTCGGTTAGAGCAATCTCATAAATTTTAATTGCTCTTAAATCATATTCATTTTCATCAGTGATAAAATAGTTTCTTCTAATAAATTCATAATCAATAGTAGTTGAAGGAGTATAGTTAATAAAGTCAAAGTTGGTAAGGTTAGGATATTTTGTTTCAACAATTTCTTCAAAGTAAGCTTCATTTCCTAAATTTACGTGTGAAAGAATGCTGGCGATTCTTGTAACAAATTCTTCATCGCTTTCAGCAGCATTTTCTTTTTCAAGAGGGAAAAGTTCTTTGAATTGTTGAATTAACTCAGGATTATTTTCAAATTTTTGAGCCACAAATTCGTTGAATTTTTGTAAATCTTCATTAAAAATTTCTTCTTTGATAGTCTCTTTATAAATAGTTTTAAGTTGTTCAAGCATTGAATTTAAAAGTTCACTTTTTTTGTTGAAAATAAACTCAAGGTATTCTTGATAATATTCAAGTAATGATTCTTTCATAGCTTCAGTTTTATTAGCAATTCCCTTAGTAGCCATAACATGATTAATTTTGTTTAAGTTTGCAAAAATTGTAGTTCTAATTGAATCATAAATTATATCTTCAGTTTGCTCATTTACATCTTTAGCAACAACGAATGTATCTAATAATATGATGTTTTTGTTAAATTTGAATGCTTGAATAGTTCCATCTGGAACAAGATTTCCATTTTCATCTCTAAGTTCATTATCTTCTGAATAATAAGCATCAAGAGCATCACCATTAAACATTAAAGCAACATCAACATCTTTTCTTGATGGATCAATTAAATTGCGTAAAATATTTTGTCCATCACCGTCAAAAGCAATGTTTTTTCCATCTGCAATTCTAAATGAAGTTGAATCTTGTACAAGTGAAATAAAGTTATCAATTGATCATTTGTAATTATCAATTGTGCTATTACCTGTAAAAAGGTTTTCAAGTTCAAAAGGTGCACCAGGGGTTGAATCAAGCGCAACTTTGTTATAAGCACTACCATAAAGCATATTATTTCTAACCGCATCAGTAATTACAAAATTTGAGTATCCATTATGTGAAAGGTAGTTAAAGATGTTAAAAATTGAAGCGTAGTTAAACGGTTTAAGATCACTTTGATCTACACCATTTAACACTGTGTTAAATTCATCTTGTTTACCTTCTTTTTCAAATTCTTTTTCTAGTTTATTTCAGTAGTTTTGGTTAAGTTTTTTTGCGTTTTCACGAAGCATTTCTTCAGTAATTGGATCTTTAGAAGCTTTAGATTTTAAAGGGTTGTAACCAATCATTGAATCTTGCACATAATAAGGAAGCACGTATTCCCATAAGTGCTTAACTGAATCTGGATTTTTCTCTTTTCACTCGTTTCATTGCTCTTCATTAAGGTCTTTAGCATCATTTACATCTTTATCATATGAGGCTAAATGTTTTCAAACTGGCTCAGTGTAAATGTTTTTAAGCATTGCTTCAAGCTCGGTTTTATTTGGTTTATGATCAAGCTGGAAAAACTTTTGAAAGTTTATTGGACGAATTAAGTCTTTTTTAATTAAACCAACTGCTTGGAATTCACTTCCAATACCAGCACTAACTTTACGGTTAGTAAGAGCGGTTGTGAATTCGATAATTTCGTCAAATACTTTGTAAGTAAAATTATTATTGATCTTATCTATATTACCTTGATACATATAAGATTTATAGTTATAAAAAGCAGGTTTAAAAGGTTTTGAATATTTATATACTGCAAGTGATATCATAGCACCTGCTATTATCGGGACGGAGGAAACTAACGCCACTTTCTTTCATTTATTTTTAAAAAAACGCTGTTGAGGTTTTTCTTCTTTAGTTTCCATTATTTCTCCTTAATATTAAATTAATTTTTTGATATGAATTATTTTAATAATTTTTGAAAAAATGTAGCAAAAAAAATAATTTTTTTAGTCCCTATTTTTTAGGTTAAAAGTTCAAAAATGACTTCTAAAAAATCACCATATAAAAATTAAGATTTTTTAGAATTAATTTTTATTATTCTATAATTATTTATAGATATGAAAAAATTATTTTTAAACCTAGGTGCACTAGTTAGCATTTCACTTCCATTAAGCACTTTTATTTCTTGCTCATTTACTCTTGATGGAACTAAAAAAGAATTTAAAAATTTGCTTGAAGAAGTTAAAAACACTAATAAAAATAATAAATATGATTATTTAATTTGATCAATGGAACATTATTTAAATTCAATTGAGCAAGCAATTGATGGAGTCAAAAATAACGCAAATATCAAAGACGAAACTCGAGTTAAACTTAGAGCATGAATTAAAGCTTTATTGCAACTTGCTAAAACAATTAAAGAAAAAAATGATTCTGGAAATTATCTTCCAACTTCTAGTTATGCTTCTGAAAAAGCGCAAATAGATGCAATCAAAGCTTACAAATTCTTATCATTACCAAATAATGATGAAGTAGAGGAAATTTTTGTATCAGTTCAAAAGCAACTAAATGATGATAAAAATAAATGAACCGAAGCACAACAAGTAGAAATTCAAAAGATTGTTAATGCGCTTAATAATAGTTATAACTATTATTACAATGGCTATAAACAAAATCTTCTTAAGTTCTGAAAAACAAAAAATTTTGAATGAAAAAATACTCAAAATGAAGATCTTAAACCTAAAATTTATAATGATTTAAAAAGCAAACTTGATTTATTTAAAACCCTTAAAAATAGGATAAAAAATAACGGAACCAGCACAGCTGAAGAACTTTTTGAACTAGCTAGACCAAAAGTTTTTTGATAAAATTACATTTTTTAGTGTTAAACTTATTTTGGTATAAAAATTTTAAAAAATTCACAATTTAAAATATATAGGAGAACAAAAAATGACAATGAATAAAAACAATTTAATGAAAATTTTTAAAATCCTTTCAATAATTTTCTTAGGAGCATTTGTTATTTCTTTTGCTGCGTGATTAATTTTCCTTATTAACCACTTAAGATTCTATTCATCAGAAATTGAATACCTTAGATTAATTGAAGATGGATATACACAAGTTTCTCAAACAGGACTTCTTATTAAAGAAATTCCATTATTAGAATCAAGATTAAATACAGCACAAATATTTGCTATTGTTTCTGCGGTTCTCACTGCAGTTTCTGTACTTGGACTTGCTTTGGTAAAACTTTTAGTCAAAGACGAAGATGTAAAATAAAAATAAAATGTAGAGCGATAAGCTTTACATTTTTTATTTGATTTTTAAGGTTAAACTAGCTTATAAAATTTATGACAATTAATGTGTAAATATTTCCGTAATTTAGAGCAATATACCTACACTCTCAACAAAAAAAAAAAAAAAAGAATTATATAATGAAAAATATGGATAAAAAAATAATAAGAAGATTGAGAAATATTTCACTACTTACAATCAGCTCTCTTTCTGCATTTGGAGCTTTTTCATGTGGTGATTGTAGTGCAAACAGCGAAATAAAATACAATTATGATAGCATGAAAAATTCACAAGTACTTTCACTTGATGTAGCAAGAACTTTAAAAGCAACTGAAGATATGCCTTACTATGAATTTTTTAAAGACACACTTGAATCAGTACAAAATGATTATCCAAGTGTTTTTCTTGCCAGAAATGCTTCGCAGGTATTTATTACCAGCTTTATGCAGCTTTTAACTCAGTTAAATTTAACTAAAAAAGGCTTAGATAAATACAATGATGCAATTTATCTAATTGACGAAAAAGTCTTTGATTATGCAAATACAAACAATTCAAGATTCAATTTTGATTACTTATTTAACAAATTTGGTGATGTTTTTGGAAAAAATAAAACTTTAAATCTTGAAAATGGTGAAATTGGAATTTTAGGTAACACAAAATTTGTTTCAAGCAGCAACAATGCTTATAGCATTTTTCCTAGAACTCTTAACGAACTTGTTAGATACTTAGCTCCATATTTATCCCAAGGAGTTAAATTATTTGATTTTTATATTCCGGATATTTCATTTGTTGGTATGAATGATGAAGTAAGAAGTTGAATTATTAAGCACGCTAACAAAATTACACTTTTAAGTGATGGTAATGCTCAACCGTATAAATTTATTCGTGACAATTACATAAAATGAGCTAAAAATCAGAAAGTTCATTACACTAAAGAGCAGCTTCTTGATTATTGAAACAAACATAAAGCTAGCCCTGGTGTTCAGATAGATATTAATTATCATTTCTTTTACACTTTAGATGAAAAAATTAAGATTTTCAACCTAAATAATTCATATATTGAACCTTTTAATGAGGAATTAAGAAATCGTGGTCTTGATTGAGCTCAATTAAAAATCCACCAATACCCTTTAAATCCAAACACAATTAATGAATATTTAAACTTGCAAAATAATAATATTGTTGAGGATTACTTAAAATTAAATAACCTTTATCAAAAATCTTTCTTAGATTTTGTAATTCAAGGAAAAGAAGTTTATGACCCTAATAAAAAGAATTTAATTTTTATGGGTTCATCACTTTTTAGAAAAAATGAAAAAACTGGCGAGTGAAGATTTGCAACTCAAGAATATGCTCTTAATGAAATTAAGTCATTTTTTGCAAAAATAGAAGAACTTTATCCAGTATCTGAATACAATTATTTTTTCAAATTGCACCCAGTGTATGACCAAAATGAATCAAAAGAATATATTAATTTCTTACTTGGTGATTTATCAAATAAAGCAATTCTTTTAAATTCAAGCATAGCTTGAGAGAATATGCTTACAGTTGATTATGAGCAAATTAAAAATAATAAATCAATTTTATTTACTGAAAATGGAGAATCAAAAACTCACCTTTATGGTATTCAAGGAACTACAACTGTTATTCTTTCAACAATAACTTTCTTAAAAGAAGCTCTAAAATGAAATGATGAACAGGTGAAAAGTTTTGTGGATATTAAAAACTTCCCACTTTCTAACACTTTTGATATTGTTAAGCGTGATATTCATTATGCTACACCTGATGAAGCAAAAAAAGCAAACACTAAACAGATGAATAGTGTCTATGAATTTTTTGTTGCATCAGGTTCATTCCCAGCTCCTAAAGAATGAATTGATATGAGAGAATTTTTAACTAGAACCAAATAATTCTTATTTATGTATATAAATAAAATAAGTTAAAACACACAGCAATAATTGTGAATTTCATTCCAATTTTGCTGTGTGTTTTTATTATTAATAATAAGGGTTATTTTTTAGGAAAATTAAGCAATTTTAAGCCTCCAGAAAGTTGATTTTTTTGTATGGAAAATTTCCACATTTGAAAAAAAATAAATTTTATTTATTAATAAGGCATCTTTTATATTGTAAAATTTTGGTAGAGAGTGGGAGGAAGTGGTATGTTTGGTAGACACAATAGAAATCTTGACGATAAATACCGTGTTGTATTGCCATCACCATTTAAAGAAGAATTAGGCGAAAAATTTTATTTAACAATCGGTTTAGATAAAAACGTCGAAATCAGAAGTCAAGATGTGTTTAATCAATACATTAACATTTTAAATGGTAAATCTGAATTTGACAAAAACGTCAGAATTTTAAAAAGATTTATTTTGGGGAATACTTTCGAAATCGAACTTGATAAGCAAGGTAGAATTTCATTACCAAAACACATTATTGACTCGTTAGCTCTCAAAAAAGAAGTTGTCTTTATCGGGACAGGTTCAATAGTTGAACTTTGATCAAAAGAAGTTCTTGAAGAACACGAATCTTCAATCTCAAATGATGAATTATCTAATATAGCACAATTGCTATCTCAACAATAAGGGGTAATTAATTTATGAAAAATGAACATTACTCCGTTTTACTTAATGAATCCATTGATGCATTAAATATAAAACCAGATGGAATTTACGTGGATCTTACCTTAGGAATGGGTGGACACTCAGAGCAAATTTTAAAAAGATTAACAACGGGTAAACTTTATGCTTTTGATAAAGATGAATTCGCTTTGGAACAAGCAGGAATAAGATTATCAAAAGTCTCAGATAGATATGAGCTAATTAAAAGTGATTTCAAAGAAATAAAATCAGAATTAGCGAAAAGAAATATATACCAAGTTGACGGAATAATTGCTGATTTAGGAATTTCATCACCACAAGTTGATAATTCAGAAAGAGGATTTAGCTACAATAAAGACGCACGATTAGATATGCGAATGGATCAAACGCAAGAATTTTCAGCATATGAAGTTGTAAATGGTTACGAATTAACCCAATTGGAAAAAATCCTAATTAATTACGCTGATGTAAAGCTCGCTTACCGAGTTGCGAAAGCCATTTGTGATTCACGACCAATTGAAACTACAATGGAACTAGTTGAAATTATTAAAAGTTGTTACCCAGCAAAAATGCTACGTGCCAAAAATCCAGCTAAAGCAGTTTTTCAAGCTATAAGAATCGAAGTAAACAATGAACTTGAATCATTAAAACAAATGCTTAATGATGCATTGAGTCTTCTCAAAACTCAAGCTACACTAGCAATCATTACGTTTCATTCTATCGAGGATAAAATTGTTAAAAACTTTTATGCCAATATTTCTCGTAATGATATTCCTTCAAAGATGCCTATCATGATACAAGATAAGTACTTTATTAAACAAATAAAGCCTTCAAAGGTTGAATTAGAAGAAAACAAACGTTCACGTAGTGCTAAATTACGCATCGTTCGAAGATTATTTTAGTTAAAAAGCGCATTTAATTATTTTAACTAGTAGAACAAATAACACATAAAAATATAGGTTTTTTAAAATAAACAATAAAAATAAGTAACGAAATCAAGTAATGAAAATAAACCAAAAATTAGGGAAGGGAGTAAAATATGAATTTCGAAAATCGTTCATTTGATAGACAATCAAATAATATGAACAATAAAATGAAAAATTTCAACAAAGTTGATGCAAATAAATTATCACTTAAAGTAATCGGTGTAGGTGGTGGAGGTAACAACGCTGTTGGAATGACAATTAATGAAAACTTCCCTAATGTAGAATTTTTAGTTGCAAATACTGACTTTGGAGCCTTACATAAAGTTAACTGTAATAATAAAATTCATCTTGGTAAAGATAAAAGAGGATTAGGTGCGGGAAGTAACCCAGAAGTTGGGAGAAATGCAGCACTTGAATCTCTTGAAGATATCACAACAAAGCTAGATAAAGCTGATGTTATTATAATTGCAGCTAGTCTTGGAGGTGGAACCGGAACAGGTGCATCACCAGTTATTGCGGATGCTGCAAGAAAACTTGGAGCTTTAACAATTGCTGTTGTTACAACACCTTTTATTTACGAAGGTACAAGAAAAATGAGAGTAGCAAAAGCTGGTCTTAATGAACTTAAAGAAAAAGTAGATGCTTATATCGTTGTTTCAAACGAAAAACTTATTGAAAAATTCTCATCAGTACCTGCTGAAGACCTTTTCAAAATGGCCAATGTTTCACTTAAAAACATTATTTTAGCTATTAATGATGCTCTTTATAATACAGGTACAATTAACATTGACTTTGCTGATGTAAAAAGAATTTTATCTAACGGTGGATTAACAGCTGTTGGTATTGGAAAAGGTAACGGAACAGATCGTGCTAAAAAAGCTGTAGATAAAGCTTTCGAACAATGTTTATATGAAAACGATATTACTAATGCAAATAGAGTTTTAATTAACATTACCCATGATTCAAAAACCACACAAGCAGAAATTCGTGATGCGGTTAACCGTGTTTATGAAAAATTTGGAACCGACCCAAAAGCGGAAAACAACCCATTTGAATGTATTGTTGGTCAACAAAAAGTTGAAACACAAGATAAAACCGAATTATTTAAAGTTTCAATTATTGCTACAGCAACATCAAGCGAAAACGTTGCCAAAGACCCATATTCTTTGTCAGTAAGCTCACAAAATAATTATCAAAGTCCAAGCCCAATTTATATCGACGTTAATGAACAACCAGATACAGGAGAGTTCATTCTTGAAGAAGAAAGCGTTGATGTTGAAGGAAAATTAGAACAATCTCTTAAACACCTTGATCAATTTACAGATGGTGATGACGATGATGATTTTACAGAAGAATTTAGCGAAGAAGAACAAGGATTTGTCGGATATTCAAGTCAAGACGAAGATGTCATTAGTTTTCCAGAGGAAGAAAATCTTGTTCAAGGACCTGAAATTGAAAGCGATTTATCAGAAACCAAAGAAATTAACGGAATCTTAAATGTGGATGATGATTCCCAAGATAAATGAGACAAACCAGAAAAATTTGATGAAGAAAATGATGATGAAGATTGATTTAACAATAATTATTAATAATTCGATGTCTTAGAAGAATATAATAACCAAAGTTAAATTAATCAAACTCAAAAGAAGTATTTAACTAATTTTTAGCAAGCCTAGCTTGCTTTTTTTATACAAAAATTAATAAAACAATTTAAAATAAATTAATAAAGCTATACCATTCAAAAATTTGCTATTTTCTAGCTTTATCAACCTTGTTATTTTATATATTAATTTAAATTAATATATAATTGAAATAATATTATTAAGGAGTAATAAATGAAAACAAGAACCCAATCGAGAATTGAAGTTATTAATGTGATTTATCAACATGAACTTTTAGAAAGAAGTTTAAATATTGAGCAAATTTTTGAAAATCACTCAGAATTAGACCAGTGTCAAATTCAACTTTTACAAAAAATTGCTAATAATTATCAATTTTTAAAATCAACTTTAATTAAGCTTTTCAATACAAACTGACAATGAGAAAGAGTAAGTCCTCTTGTAAGAGCGATTTTAATTAATGCAGCAGCTGAAATGTTCTCAATTCAACCTAAAATCGTGATTAATGAAGCTGTTAATATTACTAAGTTATTTTTAGGAAATGACAAAGATGAACCTAATTCAAAAGCTGCCAAGCTTTACAAATTCGTTAATGCTATTCTCGAAAATTACTACAAACTTTTAGTTAAATTAGAAGTTGATGCAATTAAAATGGATCAAGCTGAAAATGAAGAAATTCACAAGTAAAATTACAAGCCGGATTGCAACTGCCCTTAGACGTTTTAAATACAAAATTTATTTTTTGATGTGAAAAAGAAAGATTATTTATTGTCTTAACATCTTTAAATCATTTGGTGTTATTGATTTTGATTTTAAAGACAACATTAATGATTTTTTCTCAAAAAATAAATGACCATCAATTAACGAATTTGTGATCGATTTTAGAAAAACGTTCATAATTATCAAGGAAGATCAATATTTAAGCCTTGTAGATAATTTTTTATTTTATGTTTTTTACGAGCTTACTTATCGTGCTTTTAAAAAACAAATTAAATTACCATTTTTTAAAATGCAGCCATATAGCAATAAAACTCAAAATGTTATTCCTACAAATAATTTAAAAAGATCTTATTATTACAATTTTTTAGATCAAATTCGAACTTATCCATTTTTTGATAATCAAAAAATTATATTAATTTTAAGAAAGATAAAATAAAGATGATTGACAATACTAAAATTCGTAAAAGCTTTCCGGTTGCAAATCAAATCACTTATTTTGATAGTGCAGCACTAGTTTTAAAACCGCAAGTTGCTATTGATGCAATGACTAATTTTTATCAAAATATCAGCATTTCTTCAAGAACTGCTGATACATCAAGGGGTAATTTAGTTAATCAAACAATCATTAAGGTAAGAAAAATGGTAGCTAATTTACTTGATGGACAAACCGAAGAGATTATTTTTACTAGTGGAACAACTGAGTCAATTAACCTTTTTTGCTATATGTACCAAGAGCAAGTTGGCAAAGGCGATGTGATTTTAGTTAGTGCTTATAATCACTCTTCAAATATTATCCCATGGCTTGAACTTGGAAAAAGAAGCGGGACACAAATTATTATTTCTGAAAATTTAATTGATGATTATGACAAGTATAAGCCTAAATTAGTCTCAATTAGCCATGAAACCAATAATTTTAATATCGATTATGATTTAGATTTATTAGTAAGTAAAACTAAGCAAGATGGAGTTATTTTATTTTGTGATGCTGCTCAATCGATTTCACATCAAAAAGTATCTTTAGAAGTTTTTGATGTGATCGTTTTTAGCACAAACAAGTTTTATGGACCTACTGGAATGGGTGTTTTAGCGGTTAAATCAAACTTGCTTAAAAACCTAAAACCTGCTAAATTCGGGGGAGGATCAGTTAGCGCAATCCAAAAAAATGGAATTTGAATTGCTCGTAATGGAGCTAACTTCTTTGAGCCAGGAACTCCTGATATTGCTGGATTTTTTATGTTTGAAAAATCTTTAGAATTCTTTAATTCAGTAGGATATGAGCAAACTCAAGTAATTTTAACTGATTTAAGCAACTACTTGCATAAGAAATTATCTGAACTTAAAAATGTAGCACTTTTTTCTAAACCAGGTGATTTTATTGCTTTAATTAACGTTAAAGATGTTAATGCACAAGATGTAGCTACATATCTTGGAACTAAAGAAATATACACAATTGCAGGTATTTTCTGTGCTCCGTATTTAAGAAATATCAAAGATTCTTATTCATATTTAAGAATTTCTTTAGGTATTTATAATAATTATGAAGATATTGATAAATTAGTTGAAGCAATCGCAAATGGAGGTGATTTTTATGCGTTTTAATCCAAACGATGCCCGTGAAATTATTATGTCAAATTACAAAAAAGCTAAAGAACACAAAAATGTGTTTCACTTTGTAAGTGAAACATGTAGTGATGACATTTTTCTTTATGCTAAATTTGAAAACGATGTTTTAGTTGATTATGATTATACAGCTAAAGGGTGCTCTGTGTTTCTCTCAGCAACTGAGATATTTTTAAACCTTGTAAAAAATAAAACAAGAAGCCAAATTAAAGAGCTTTATGCACTTTTTGATCAATTTATTAATCAAGAAAACCTTACAGAAGAGCAAGTGACATCTCTTGGAGATTTATGAGTTTTCTTTAACGTAAAAACTCATTTAAATAGAGTTGCTTGTGCTTTATTAACACCAAAAAACCTTGAAAAACTTTAGTAATAAACCAGTCATTTTTCATATTGATTTTGACTCATATTTTGTAAGTGCTGTAAGAGTTTTAAAGCCATTTTTAAATGACAAACCAGTTGCCATTGCTTATAATCGTCCTAATGCTATTTCGGTGTCAGTAAGCTATGAATTAAAAGCTTTAGGTGTTAAAACAACTGATAAAGTTGTTGATATTAAAAAGAAAGTTCCAAATGTAGTAGTTGAAGAGCCAAGGTTTGATTTTTTTAACACTTTGTCAAACAAAATTTTTAACTACCTTGGAGATAAATATTCTGAAAAATTGCTTGTAGCTTCAATTGATGAATGTTACCTTGAAGTTTCTCATTTAGTTTCAAATGAGCAGCAAGCAAAAGAACTTGCTTTCAAAATTCAATCTCAAATTATGAAACTTTTTAAAATTCCAATCACTATTGGAATTTCGCATAGCAAGTTCTTTGCAAAAATGACTACAAACATTTCTAAACCTTTTGGAATTGGCTATACAGACGAAAATAACTACAAAGACCAGTTTTTTAATCTTCCAATTAAAGAGTATCATGGAATAGGAAAAGCTAGCGTGATTAAGCTTAAAAAGTTAGGGATTGAAAAAATTGGTGATTTGATGAACTTTTCTAAAGAAAGCCTGGAGCTTAAAAATATTTTCGGAATTAACATAATTAAAATCTTTGAAAATTTAGATCCAAAGATAACAGATACAATTAGCAATGACTTTGAAGAAGAAAAAAGTATTGGTAAAGAAATAACTTTTGAAAAATATGATAAAACAAACATTATTGAAATTCGTAAGCACTTACAAAATATTAGTTTAAATATTGCAAATCGTTTAAAAAGCAAGCTCCTTATTAGTAGTGTAATTGTCTTAGTAGTTCGCTTAAGAGATTCAAATAAATGAAAAACCAAGCAAATAAAATTAGGTTTTTATATTGATAGTGATGATAAAATTTTCCAAATAGCTTGAAATTTATATACTGAAAATTTTGAAGGAACAAAAATTATAGGAATTGGAATTAGAGTTACTGGACTTATCAGTGTTTTTGATTTAGAAGAAAACCTTAATTTATTTGACAAAAATAGCACGCTTAAAAAAACTAACCAATCAAGCAATGTTTCATCTTTAATAAACCAAATTAATCGTAAATTAGGTAATAAAAAATTAATGACTGCAAAAGAATTGCAACTTCAAAATGATAGTGATAGCGAAAATAATAAATTCTCACATAGTGGAAGAATTTTTAGAAAGTAGGAAATATGAAAATAGGACTTTTTGGAGGAAGCTTTAACCCGATTCATAAAGGGCACATTAAAATAGCTCGTTATGCAATGAAAAAGCTTGGATTAGATAAAATGATTTTTATCCCAACGTCAATTTCGCCTTTTAAACAAAAGGGCAAATCAGTTTCAGGTCAAGATAAAATCAATATGATTAATTTAATATTAGAACCAGGGATGGAAGTGAGTGATTTTGAAGTTAAAAAAGGTGGGGTGAGCTATACTTTTGAAACCATTAGATACTTTAAAAATCTTTATAAAGATGATCAACTTTACTTTTTAATAGGTAGTGATAATTTACCTAAATTACACAAATGAGAGCATATTGATGAAATTGTTGCTAACGTAAATATGGTGGTATTTAAAAGAAGCAAGAAGTTTAACAAACTCAATGCTAAAAAATACAAATTGCAAATTTTAGATAATCCAATTTTTGAATATTCTTCAACCCATTACAAAAAAGGATACTTAAATATGGTTGAAGATCAGGTTCAAACATACATTCAATCTAAAGGTCTTTACATTGAAGAAATTATTCATAATTCTCTTTCAGCTTTAAGAGCAAAGCACAGCTTATATTGCGCTGATTTTGCTGCTAATTTAGCTAAAACAATCAATTTAAGTGCTAAAGATGCTTACCTTGCTGGAATTATGCACGATGTTGCTAAAGAATGAAGTGAAGAAGCTTCTAGAGATTTTATTAATGCTTACGCTCCTGAATATAATGGAATTGCTTCTCATAAGCTTCATCAAATTTGCGGATATTTGTGGGCTAAAGAGTATTATTTACTAGAAAACGAAGCTATTTTACACGCTATTAAAGTCCATACTACAATGGATGATGAAACTGAAAATGAACTTTCTAACTTAGATAAAGTGCTTTTTATTGCGGATAAAATTTGTCATGGAAGAAAAGCTCCCGGGATTCAAAAAATTAGAGAACTTGTGTTTAAAGATTTTGAAGCTGGTTTTAAAGAAGTAGTAAAATTAACTTATGATTTTAACATTCAAAAAGGTGTAGTATTTGACAAGCGAGCTAAACAAATTTACGATAAATACTTAGGAATAGAGGATAAATAATGGGATTTATAGAACAAGAAAGATTGCAAAAGATTCTTTCACAAGCAGGGATTGCTTCAAGAAGAGAGTCAGAAGAATTAATTAAAAAAGGAAAAGTTGTTGTTAATGGAAAAGTAGCAAAACTTGGGGATAAAGCAAGTTTTAAAGATGAAATTTTAGTGAATGGAAAACCAATTCAAGAAGAAGAAAAAGTGTACTTTTTACTTAACAAACCACCTAAAACAGTGTGCACCCTTAAGGACAATTTTAATCGCACTATCGTTACTGATTTAATTGATACTCCTTATAAAATTTTCCCAGTAGGTCGTCTTGACTATGATACAACTGGTGTTTTACTTTTGACTAATGATGGAGAAATGGCAAACAAATTAATTCATCCAAAATACCAAATCCCACGTGTTTATAGAGCTAGATTAAATTCACCACTAACACCTAAAGAACTTAAGTATTTAAACACACCTGTCCAAATTAATGGAAAAGAAAGCAAGCAAGATGTGCTTGTTGCTGATAATAAAAGTTACTTTGTTATTTTGACTGTAGGAACTTATCACCATGTTAAAGAACTTTTTAAATTAGTTGATCGAACTGTTTTAAATTTAAAAAGAATTGAATTTGCAGGGCTTACAATCGAAGGACTTCCAGTTGGAGCTTATCGAAGATTAAAATTAAAAGAATTGAAATTTATTCGCACATTATTGGAGAAAAAAGATGAAGAATTGAATCAGAAAAAATAAACTTTTCTTAGTTTTAACTTCAGCAGCATTTTTTGCTCCAGTAGCTCTTGCAGCTTCTTGTGGTTCTTTTGAAAAAAAACTCAGCACAGAAGATAAACAAAGAGAAGCTACTTGAAAAAAAGAGATTGCATCATTAAAAAGTTATTATGAAAGCTTTAAAAACTTCTGAGATGATAAATATGATAATGGCAGCTTAACTTCACCTAAAAATTTTGGTTTTTATTACAAAAATATAATGGAAAAAGTTACTGATTTATCTAAAGCGTTACAAAAAGTTCATACAAAAATTAATGATGAAGAATTTGAAGGTAAAGAGCAAATTCTTCAAAGGTTTTTTACTGAAACTGACCTAAGTGAAAATGTTATTAAAACTTATATTGATGCTTACAATAGATTTAGTCAAATTAACTCCCATTTTGAAGCTTTAAAAAACCAACGTTCTTTTGAAGGTGCTCCAGGGACAAGTAATAAATATAGGGAATATTATGACAGAATATTTATTGAAGGTAATTCTGAATTAGTTTTTGATCGTGAATTTGACGATCTTTTTACAAATAAAAGTGTCCAAGATCTTTTAGATAGCTATAATAGTTTTTGATATGATAAAGAACTTCGTGAAATTGATTATGCTGCTCTAGCTGAAAAAATTCAAGTTGATGCTAGTGGTGAAAATAAAGTTATTGCTCATAAAGAAGCAATTGGAAACATTATTAAAGAATGAGCTACTGTTGTTGCTCAAAATGATTCTGTTGCAAATCAAAAAATTAAAGAGTTTATTGATTATTTAAAAAATTCAGAACTTCAAAACAATGCTGAATTCCATAAATTAATTGTAAATATCGAAGATCTTTATAGCCAATTTTTAGAAAGTGTAAATTCAGTCACAAGTCAATTTGGGAATAAGTATCCATATGAAAAAATCTTAAATAGCTTTAATGAAAATTCAGATTTAGTTAAATTCAATGATAAATTTAAAGAAATTAAAGACTTATACCAAAGTTGAAAAAATTAAGGAGAATCATGCAACAAGAATTTAAAAATCGTTTAATTAAGTACTTAGAAATTTATGGAATGAGCCGTTATGAAGAACCTGTAGTTGATGAAATTAAAAAAGAACTTGGTTCATTAAATTATGAAATTTCAAGAGATAAAATGGGTTCACTTATTTTGCATAAACCATCAAAAAATCCTAATGCACCTAAAGTTATGATTGCTGCGCATATGGATGAAGTTGGTTATTTAGTAAGAATGATTGATGATAAAGGACAATTACTTCTTACGCCAGTTGGTGGAATTTGACCTACAGTAGTAGTTGGTACCAAAGCCACTTTAATTAATAATGCTGGTGAAAAATTCGATGGTGTATTTGGACATACATCAATTCACATTATGGAAGCTGAAAAAGTATCAAAAGCAATTACAAATAAAGAAATCTATGCAGATTTTGGGTTTAAAAATAAACAAGATGCTTTAGATAATGGTGTTGAAATTGGTGATAGAGTGTATCTTTCAGGAGAAACAATTCACTTTAAGGATCCTAATTTAGTAGGTGGAAAATCAATGGATAACCGTGCTGGAGTGACTGTTTTAGAATTTATTGCTAAAGAAATGGCAAACAAAGAATTAGATGTAAATTTATATTTAGTATGAACAGTGCAAGAAGAAGTAGGTACCAGAGGTGCTAAAACATCTGTAAGTGTGGTAAATCCTGATGTAGCTATTGCTTTAGATACAACTTCTAGCCACGATACAATAGGGACTATTCCAGGTACAACCGCTTTATTTAAAGGAGCTGCTTTAAGAGTGCATGATGGTGGAACTATGATGGATCCGAAATTAGTTAATTTCTTTGTCAATACATCTAAAAAATACAACATTGATGCTTATAAATTTGTAGCAGCTGGTGGTGGAACTGATGCAGCACAGCTTCAATATTCAAAAGGTGGAGCAGCAACTATTACAATTTCACTTCCACAAAGATACCTTCACAGTCCAATTGGAGTATGTGCAATTAGTGATTTACTTGCAGCTAAAGATTTACTTGTTAAATTTTTAGAAGATTTCAACACTTCAGAATATGATAAAATTAAATATAATTAAAAATAGATAGTTTTTTGTTTTAATAAATTACTTCAATTTAATATTAAAATTTTAAGGAGGTCACAATGATTGGAATGGCAACATCAAGTTTTGTGCTTATGCTTGTTTTTGTAATCATCGGGGTTGCGGTTGCTGCGGGTTTATTAACATTTTTCCTTGTACGTAGAATGTTCCAAAAGCAACTTAAAGAAAACCCACCTATTTCAGAGAAAATGATTCGTGTAATGTTCCAACAAATGGGACGTAAAGCAAGCGAAAGCCAAATTAGACAAGTTATGCGTTCAATGCAAAATGCAAAAGATTAATTAAAGCACAGTAAATTGTGCTTTTTACTTTTAATAAAGGAAAATTATGAAATTAAGAGAAAGATGACGTTTATGAAAAAACAGAGCAAAAATGGGTTCGTTTTTCAATAAATGTAATTTTTTGTGGATCAAGCACGTCAAAAACAAGAAGAATCTTAAATTCCTTTTTCTTGTCTATATAGCAATTGTCGTCATTTCGAGTTTGCTTTTATGAAGTCCTTGAACCCAAAATTTAAGCCCATCTTCTGGAAATACAGCAATTAGCTACATTGACGCCATTTTTACAACAAGTAGTGCTTTTAGTGACACTGGTCTTGTTGTAAAAGATACTTACAAACATTGAAATATCTTTGGACAAGCTATTATTGCAATTTTAATTTTTGCAGGTGGGGTAGGTATTTTTGCGCTGAAAATTTTCATTTTCAACTGGATTTTTAGGCGTAAAAATATTTCAATTTTAGAAATGAAACTCCTTCAAAGCGAAAGAGGAGGAACTGATTCAGCTAAAGTTGGAAAATTAGTTATTTCTGCAGTTAAATTCTTAGTTTTAACCATTATTTTATTTGGTTTTATTCTAAGCATTTACTTTTACTTTACAGATATTAATACAACTAGTGGAATTAAAGAATATTTAGCTAAAAATGGTGAAATTGATGCTAATGGAGTTTGACTTAATTCACCAAAAGGTGATTTAGCTAAAGCTTTTAGATTTGGATTTTTTCACACTATTAGCGCTATTAATAATGCTGGTTTTGACATTATGTCTGGCTTTTCACTAATGCCTTATTACACAGATTATTTTGTGCAAATTTGCTTTATTACACTTTTTATCATTGGTGGATTAGGTTATCCGGTTTTATTTGATTTAAAAGGGTATTTTTCACACAAAATTAAGCGTAAAAAATCAAGATATCATTTTACTTTATTTACTAAATTATCTCTTAGTGTATACTTTTTAGTCTTTTTATTTGGGCTTGGAACTAGTTTAGGATTTGAGCTTACTTCTACTAATATTGAAAGTATGTGAAATAAGCTTGATTCTAGCGGTCAAAATTATTTTTACGGAAATGTATTTAACCGTTTATTTGGAATTTTCTTCACTAGCTTTTCAACTCGTAGTGCTGGATTTTTCACAGTTCACCTTAAAGACTTTTCACTTGGTTCAATAATTACTTTTATGATTATGATGTTTATTGGTGCTTCACCAGCATCAACTGGTGGCGGAGTAAGAACTACTACAATTGGTGTCTTTTTAATGTCAATTTTCAATATGGTTGTAGATAAACCAAGAGTTAGAATTTTCAAAAGAGCTATTAAAAAAGATACAGTTGATATGTCTAGTAAAGTGCTTGGAATTGCTTTTATCATTGTAATTGTAGCTTGCTTTATTTGTTTTAGCTCATTTAGCGATTATGGTGGTAAAATCATTACATCAGCTTCACAAGCTGATGGAACAAAAGTTCCTATTTATGGAACTGAACATATTCTTTTTGAAGTAGCTAGCGCCTTTGGGACTACCGGTTTAAGTAGTGGAATTACAGCAAGTTTAAATACAGCTTCCAAAATAACCATTTTAATTGTGATGTTTATTGGTCAATTTGGAATTTCTTCAACTTTATTGGTGTGAAAAAGAAAACGCAATAACCATCGAAGTTATGAATATGCTGAAGATGATGTTGCAATTGGATAGGAGAAAAAATGAAATTAAAATATTCTAATGATATCTGTGTTATTGGAACAGGTCGTTTTGGTTCAGCTGTTATTGAACAACTTTTAAGAATGAACAAAAACATTTTACTTATCGACCGTGAAGAAGAAAATGTTAAAACTTATAATAGTGAAGTTGATCACATCATCATTGCCGACGCAACTGATACTAGAGCTTTAAAAGGAGCTGGTGTTGATCAAGTTGAAACCGTGGTTGTTGCTGTTTCTGATAATATTGAAATTATTGCTGCTTTAAAAGAGCTTAGAGTAAAAAACATCATTGCTAGATCAAAAAGCAGAAACCATGCAAGGGTTCTTAAGCAAATTGGTGTAAATATTATTGTGAGTCCTGAACATGAAGCGGGAGTAAGGACAGCACTTATTGCTGCTAATACCAACTTTATTAAATATAGCAAAAACTTACAAGAAATCGGAAATAACTTCGTCTTTGGAACCACATCATTGCATAATCCAGATTTATTTAACAAAAAACTTTCTCAACTTAATTTCAATGAACGAGAAATTACTGCAGTTCTTGTAAAAAGAAACTCTACTCCAATGCGTCCAACTGGAGATTTAGAACTTTTTGAAAATGACCAAATCACTATTGTAGGTCAAGTGGATAACGTTACCGAAGCTTTTGAATGATTTAACGAAAAATAATATTTGCAGGCCTATTAAGGCTTGCTTTTTATATATAAAAGCACTTAAGGAAGATTCCTTAAGTGCCATATTATCCATAAATATATATTTATAAGTATAATGAAAAGTGTAAAAATGCAATTAAGTAATAAAAACTAAATGAATCTGAATAAATATCTTTAACAATTGCTTTAAATACTTTTTCTGATTTAACTGAGAAAGCAAAATCTAAATTCATAAATCCTTTTTCACCAATATTTGAAAACATTACATATTCACGGCTTGCTATTGATGAAACAGCAGGTTCTGGGAATTTAACATTTTTTCTTTCTTTATCGTATCAAGAAACGCTAGTTTCCATTGCTAAAGGAGTATACATTTGTCTAATTTTTAATTCATTATTAGTTGTTAATTTGAAAATTTTATTAAATCTATCATTTTCAAGTTTAACTTTAGCTCCCAATGGGTTGTTTCCACGGAATAAAGTGAAGTTAAATTGTCTATCTTGTAAAATTGATGTATCTACTTTTATATATGAATTTCATCTATTGCGTTCTCTTTGATTTTTCCCGCTTCCTTCAATTCATCGGTAAAGTACATTTTGAGTAACGACCATATATTTATTATGAAGTAAAAGTTTTCTAGGTGGTGTAATGTCAATAATTTTGGCATCACTAGGAATTGAAACATTGTGGTAATACATTTCTTGTTTAGTAATTTCTAAGTTAGTATCAACACCTTGGCTATTTAATGCCCCAATTTCTTCTCTTGTTAAATAGTTGAAATCATCTCCAAAAATTTGGAAGGTTTTATTATAAATAAAATCTTCATTTAAGCTTCTTAAAATTAAATTTTTAATAGTGTCTTTATTTTTCTTGTAAATTCAAAAGAAAATAACTGCTACAACTATAGAAGCAATTAGTCCAATTAACGAAATTATTAAAACAACTCCACCGAAAGCAGTTGAATTATAAGCAAAACTAGCTCCTAATGCTGCTAATATTAAAAAGAAAAATCCGGCAATCAGAGCAACAATTCCAATTATTCTTCCTTTTCTTGCTTTTGCAACTTCAGGACCTTTATATGCTTTTTCAACATTTTCTTTAATAAAAGGCATCATTTCTTCTTTGAATTTGGCGAAAAATTCATTGCTAGACATTGGGTCTTTTATGATTCTCATATTTCTCCTTTTTAGTAGCTTTTAGGGATGAAATTAAATTATTTAATTTCCCCATAAAGCCATATTTATATTATAATATAAACTGTATTTAAACTTTTTAATATGTACCAATGTTTATTTTCAAATTAATAATTATTAACTTAAATTTTTATAGGAGTATTTATGGAAGCAACTAGAATAATTCCGTTAGGTGGTGTTGAAGAAATCGGTAAATCGACTCTGATTGTTGAACACAAAAACCACATTTTTTTAATTGATGCAGGTATTAAATTTGCAGATACTTATAATACAGGAGTTAAGGGGATTATCCCTAATTATGAGTATTTAAATGGTAAAGGCAAAAAGATCGAAGGTCTTTTTATTACTCATGGTCACGAAGATCATATTGGTGGAGTTGTTTATTTAGTTAAACAAACAAAAATTAAGAAAATTTTTGCTCCTAGAATTGCTATTCAGTATTTGAAATTAAAATTCGAAGAGCATGGAATCACTCGTCCTATCGAATTTATCGAGATGCAAAAAGCTGATGTTTATCATTTTGCTAATAATGAATGTAAAGTTGATTTTTGAACCGCGCAGCACTCAATTCCTGATGCATTTGGAATTAGAGTTACTACTCCAAATGGTTCAATTATGTGTACTGGTGATTTTAGATTTGACTATACCCCAATTGGAAATTTAACTGACTTTGCTCGTCTTGATCAAATTGGAAAAGAAGGGTTAACTGCTCTTTTAAGTGATTCAACTAATGCAATGCGTCCTAAACATTCACCAAGTGAAAGTGACATACTAACTGACATTGAAGCACATATGCTTAATGCTAAAAAGAAAATCATTATCACAACTTTTGCATCTAACTTAACTAGGGTAAAAGTTATTATAGACCTTGCTGTAAAGCTTAAAAAGAAAGTTATTTGCTTTGGGCGTTCAATGATTCAAGGAATTAAAATTGGTCGTAAATTAGGTTATATCAATGTCCCTGATGGTGTTATTATTGATAAAAAACAACTTGCAAATACTAAACCTTCTGATTTAGTGATTTTAACAACTGGTTCTCAAGGTGAGCAACTTGCAGCTTTATCAAGAATGAGTTATGGAAAACATGCTTCAATTAATATTGAAAAAGGTGATGTTGTCATTTTTTCTTCAAGCCCAATTCCAGGGAATAGAATGATCATTGAGCTTCTTGTAAACCGTTTATACAAACTTGGGGCTATCATCAAAGAAAATGGTGTTGATGGATATTTACATACTTCAGGGCATGCTTACCGTTATGAGCATGATAAAATTTTCCAATTAACTAAGCCTAAATACTTCCTCCCTTATCATGGAGAATTTAGGATGTCTGTAGCACATGGAAATACAGCTATTGAAAATGGTGTTAAAAAAGAAAATGTAATTATTATCCGTAAGGGTGTAGTTTACAATATGCTTAAAGGTGAAATTTTCCCAACTGATGAAAAAGTTGATTTTGGACCAGTTTATATTGATGGAAATACCGTTTTATCTCTTTCAAGTGATACTTTAAAACAAAGAATTCAGCTTAAAGATAGTGGTTTTGTAAATATTGTTTTTGTAATTGATGCAAAAACAAACTCAATTGTCACTCGTCCACAAATTATCACTAGAGGCGCTTTCTTTGTCAAAACTTCAAAAGAACTTGTTGAAGAAAGTAAACGTGTAGCACATGGTGCTGTGCTTTATCACATTAAAAATAATAAGAATTGAACTATTGCTGAGCTTGAAAAAATTGTTATTGAGCGTTTAAGCACTCTTTATTACAAAGAAAAACGTAGAGATCCAATTATCATCCCGACCTTTATATTAACTAATGAAAAACCTGATAGTGTAGTTGGTAAAACCAAAATCAATTTTACTAACTCAAGAACTTTTGTTTCTGATTCAGAAAATGAAGAAGAGCAAAATAATCAAGTAAATCCAAACAATAAAGATAAAAAGAAAAGCAAGCCAAAACAAAACAAACGTAAAACCAATTTAAAAGGTCAAAAAGAATTACTTAAAGAAGTTAAAAAATCAATTTTTGGAGATATTGAAGTTGATCAACTTGATATTGATGAAGAAGATGAAAAATAAAAACATACCTTTTTAAAGTGCTATAATTTTTGCACTAAAGGTATGTTTTTTATCTAAAAAAGGATTTATTATCCTGAGTTTCCAAGTTAAGAGCAACTTTGCAATCAGGAAAAATTTATACTCATATACTAAAGTATATGAGTATTTTTTAATAAAAAATATCTTTTTTACTAAAACTACTCAAACTATATGATATAATTTAATTATGAGTAATTACATTTTATGCAAAACAAAAAAGTCAAAAGGAACTTATCTTGGTTTAGCAGTTTCTAATGGTTATGGTAAAGGTATTAGTCAAATGGTTGGTGTAGGATACTGAGAAGAAATTAAAGAAAAATATTCTCTTTCTAGTTTGGAAGATATAAAACCACTAGCCAAACTTATAGAAGTGAGTTCAGATAAAAAAGCTGTAAAATCTAAATTTTTTGAACTATTGGAACCAATGTCAGTACGAACCAATGTTAAAAACATTGGTATCGATTTAATTTATAAAGTTATAAAAGAATTAGAATTGTTTAGTTTTTTACCAAATTCAAAACACAAATCTCTTCAAGAAGTGCTCGAATTTATAATAGGAACAAGAATAATTTTCCCTAGAAGTTATATTTGTCAATACAAAAATAAAAATGACTTTATCCAAGGTTTAAACATTAAAAAGTCATCTATTTATAATTACTTAGATATTTTTTTAGAAAACAAAAACACTATACTATTAAATCTTTATGATAAATTGAAAAAGTTAACTGATAGAAATGAAAAAGTTATACATTTTGATAATACAACAGTTTATTTTGAGAGCTTTTCAAGAAGCGGAATAAGAAATAAAGGTTTTTCAAAAGATGGAAAACACAATGAAGATCAAATCGTAATAGCAATGGCCACAGATAACAATGGAATTCCCTTTCACTACAAAGTTTTTCCAGGAAACACAGCTGATTCGCAAACTTTAATAACATTTTTAGTTGAAATGAAGAAAATTTATAACATAAAAGATGTTGTTGTAATTGCTGATAGAGGGTTAAGTCAAAGTGCAAACATTAGATTTTTAGAACAAAAAGGTTATAAATTTATATTTCAAAAACGAATTGATAATTTAAATGCTGAATCAAGAAACTTTATAGTTCAAGATAAAGATTATATGTGCATAAATAATATATTTTCTAAAGAAAGAATTATTGAATCTTCTTGAAATAAGAAAAGATTTAATGGTAATTACAGAAAACAAATTGTTTATTTTAGTCCTTCAAAAGAAACATTAGATAAAGTAAAAAGAAAAAACCTTATAGATAGAATTAATAAAAAATCAATTGGCGGAACAATATGCTTAAGCGATTTGGTTACAGAATACAAAAGAAAATATATGGATGTAGATGGTGTCACAGTTGGAAGATTAAACTATGACAAAATAAAGAAAATAGCTGATCAAGATGGATTTTATATGATAGAAACAAATATCCTTGATTTATCAGCAGAAAAAGCAAATGAAATTTATAGACAACAATGAAAAATAGAAGAAGGTTTTCGTATTTTAAAATCATCACTTGAAATTAGACCTATTTTTATTCATAAAGAAGAGCATATTCTAGCGCATGTATTTTTATGTTTCTTATCTCTTGTTGTTCTAAAATATTCAATCTTTAAACTGAAAAAATTCTATGAAACAAATGGAGAAATTCAGAAAATTACAATTAACAAATTTATAGATGCTTTAAAACTTATAACTATAACTCAAAAAATAGTAAATGATGAAGTAGTATCGGAAATTACAAATAATTTAGATCCATCACACAAAGAGTTAAACAAAATATATAGTGATTTTTACAACATACTAGATAAATAGTTCTAGTAATTTTTAAGACAAAAAAACGAATACGTCTATATAGTAGATGTATTCGTTTTTTTACAGGTTGTAACTTGGAAACTCAGGTTACTAACTCAAGAACTTTTGTTTCTGATTCAGAAAATGAAGAAGAGCAAAATAATCAAGTAAATCCAAACAATAAAGATAAAAAGAAAAGCAAGCCAAAACAAAACAAACGTAAAACCAATTTAAAAGGTCAAAAAGAATTACTTAAAGAAGTTAAAAAATCAATTTTTGGAGATATTGAAGTTGATCAACTTGATATTGATGAAGAAGATGAAAAATAAAAACATACCTTTTTAAAGTGCTATAATTTTTGCACTAAAGGTATGTTTTTTATCTAAAAAAGGATTTATTATGAATAAAAATTATGATGATATTTATATTTTTACCACAGATACTGTCTGCGGAATAGGTTGCAAAGTCTCTTCTGGATCAATAAACAAACTTTTTGAACTTAAAAATAGACCAATTGAGAAAAAAATTATGATTTTAGTCTCATCAATCAAAATGGCTCAGTCTTTTAATCAATGAAACGAAAAAGCTACAGAAACAGCCTTAAAATATTGGCCAGGAGCTTATTCAATTATTATTAATGATCAAGGTTTTAGAATGCCTGATAATGCAAAACTATTAAAATTCTTAGAAGAAAATGGACCTATGTACGTAACTAGTGCTAATAAAAGTGGTATGAGTCCAATTGATATTAAAGATGCAAATGATGTCTTTCCACAAGTAAGCAATGTGTTTGATTTTGGAAAGCCAAACGGTAAAGCTAGCACCATTATTAACTTAGATACTGGAGAAATTATTGAGAGAAATTAAAACACCCTTTTGCATTGGGTGTTTTAATTTACTCTTAATTACTATTTTCTTGAATTCCTACTAAAATACCTAAATTATGGAATGGTTTAGGATTTTCTCCAAAGAGATTTTCTACTAAATTAGGGTAATCAACAAAAGGATTACGTCTTTTTGTGTCGGTAAAATCAGAAATTATGTTATTTCTATCAATATCTCATTTAGATATAGGATCTTGAGCATTTCAAGATAAATATGTATTTAAGAAATGTGTTTTAAGATAAGGTGCTTCACTTTGGAATACTTGTGGTCCGTTTAAGCTATATTTATATTCATTTGCGTATGTAAAAGCAAAATATAAATATGCTCTAGCAATATCACCCTTAAATTCATTAATTGGTTCAAAAACTCTAAATGATACTTCTGAGTTACTTCCTTGTTTTGAGCCATTTTTTGTTGTTAATGTAACATTTGTTACATTATCATGCGGATCATTATCTCTTCAATTGTTTACTTTGATATCTGTAGGTCACACATGGAATGGATCATTTCTCATTTTATCCACTTTGTTAAATCACCCTTGTGGAATAATATGTTCTCTATTGGTTCCATTTCCTTCAGTGCTTGCCCCACTACCACCTACATAATTTGGGTAAACATATGGATCATTTCCGTTTGGGTTTTCACTATAAACATCTAAAAGTGTACCATCGTTTTCATAGTATAAATCTTTAAATGCATTTGTGTTTTTATAAAGATTTTTTAAACCATCATAACTACCTGTTTCGTGTTTTGAAGATTGTAAGGCAACTAATGCTTTCATTAATTCAGCACCGCTTTTACCTTCTAGTGAATTGTAGTAATCTGATGGTTGATAGATTAAATTTGCTACTGTGACATTGGGTTGAGAAACAACTACATTGTCATTTGTTCCTGTGTTTGTATTTGAAGATGTGTTAGAAGAATTATTGTTATTGTTTGAAGAGCTATCTAGGCTGTTCCTACCGTTTTTAACTGTGAATGTTGATGTGTAAGGACCGAATTTTTCTGTTTGTGAAACCGCTTTTCCATCTGGACCAATTTCTACTAAGTAATATTTAATTGTTACAACTCCGGTAGAAGGGTTGTATTCAGCTTTAAGGTTTGTGTTAGGGTAGCCAGCTTTTGTTGTGTGGTATTTTGAATCTGTAACTGCTGGAGAAACGTTTGTAAATAAGTTAGATACGCTTTCAAAAACAATGCCATCTTTAAGAGCTTTTTCTTTTGGTTTTCTAGCTCCAAAAGTTTTTTCTTCCGGGAAATATCAGAATTGTAATCCGAATTTTGGATCTGGACTGTTTAAGTGTTCGATCATTTTTGTTCAATCTGTTTGTTCTGAAACTTTGAAAATGTTGTTAGCTCCATGTTCTCTAACAAATGCTGCAACTTTTTCATTTGAAATTGTACTTGCTAAAGCTTCATTTTCATTAGTTGTTGTAGTTCCTGATCCTGGAGTAGTTGGTGTAGGTGTATCTGTTGAAGTACCTGTTCCACTTCCATTTTCAGGGTTATTTGGGTTTTCAGGAGTAGGATTTTCTGGATTTGTTGTTCCACCTGTAGCGTTGTTATCTCCTGTACTTGGATTAGTTGGCGCAGGTGTTTCGTTTGAACCACTGCTATTTGATGAACCTGGATTAGATGGTGTTGTTGTTTCACCGGTTGTATTTTTTGGTGTATTTTCTTTTTGAGTTTTTGGTTCATTACATGAAGTAAGAATGAAAGGTGCAAACACCATTGAAGTTGGTGCCATAGTTAATAATAATTTAAACTTTTTCATAATAAATAGACCTCTTTTTATACTAGTTATACATTTAAATTGTACTATTTTTAGGAAGAAAAAATCAAAATATGAAAAATTACCTTATTTTTATTAAAAAATAAAGTTTTTTTAGTTAAATTTATGCTTAAAATTTCATTTTTTCTTAATCTATCTATTACTTACACTATCAAAATTAAAAAGGTCATTTTAAGTAAAACATTAAAACAACAAAAATTACTTTTTGAAAAGAAAATGCTTTTTGAAAAAGATTTACTTTTTGTGAATTTTATTTGATATGTTTTCTTTTCCAATTTCTAATCATCTATTAATTACTTTTCTTGAATTATGAAGTTTATTTTCAAGGTTTGAATCTTCTAAAATCAATGCCTGAAAAAGTAAATCAGTAATTAAAAGTTGTGATAATTTTGATGAAAGTGGAACATCAATGTAAGAAGAGTGAATTTTATTATACACTATTTTTACATCAAAAAACTGATCATATTCATTATCTTCATTTGAAGTTATAACAATTATTTTAAACTTGTTTTCTTTAGCGATTTGAATTGAAAAAATTTGCTCTGGAGTATTTAAATTATTCGAGAAAAGAATTAAAACATCACTGGAATTGCAATTTGAAATAGATGGGAAAAAGACGTGAAAATCAGAGTTACTAATTGGTGTTTTTCCAATTTTTAAAATATTAGCATAGAGATTATCACTAATTCTTTTACTACTTCCGCTCCCTTGGATAAGGATTTTATTGCTTTGATTAATAATTTTAGCTGCTTCTTTGATTTTTTCTAAAACAACTTCATTATAAAGACTATCAATTGCAAAACGATGTGAAGAAATTATGGTAGAAAATGAGTCATTATTATTAATTGTGTAGTTTTTTTCAAATTTCTGGATTATTAAATTCACTTGAACTTTAAACTCTTGATAGTTTTTAAAGTTATATTTTTTAACAAACCGTGAAACTCCTGATACTGATGTACCTGAAAGCTCAGCTAAATCATTAATGGTTAGATCAAATACTGGTTCTTGGAATTTATTGATAAATTCAATGATATTATGATCTGTTTTTGACAATCCAGAAATGGAATTAATAATGGGTCTAGAGACTTCTTTTTTTATTTTATTCATAATTACTTAAAATTTTAATCATTTTTGGTTCCTTTTAATAGTTTTTAGGTAAATGTGGAAAAAATATGGAAATAAAATGAATTTTTTATTCACGCAATGGAAATAATTTCCATTTATAAGACTAATATATAGATAAATAAGGCTTTAGAATTCTTTTATAAAGTTAAAGTGAAAATTATTTCCAAATTTATGAAAAAATAAGCCTAAAAAAGGAATGTAATATTAATGTAGATGGAAATCCGCTACAAACACTTTTTTATTCTATTTTTAAGGAGCAATATGGAAAAATTTGTAAGAACAGTCCTAGGTGATATTTCACCAAAAGACTTAGGTGTGACCGATTGTCACGATCACTTCATTAAAAATGGTGGTCCTGAAGTTGAAGAACACATCGACTTTTTAATGTTAGATGTTGAAGCATCTAAAAAAGAACTTAAAGAGTTTCTTGAACGTGGAGGAAAAACTATCGTAACAATGGATCCGCCAAATGTTGGTAGAGACGTACACAGAACATTAGAAATTGCTAAAGCTTTTGAAGGCAAAGCAAACATTATTATGTCTACTGGATTCCACAAAGCTAAATTCTATGACAAATGATCTTCATGATTAGCAGTTGTACCTACAGATGAAATTGTTAAAATGTGTGTTGCTGAAATTGAAGAAGGTATGGATGAATACAATTACAGCGGACCAGTTGTAAAACGTTCAAAAGCTAAAGCTGGAATCATTAAAGCTGGTACAGGATATGCAGCTATTGATAGACTTGAATTAAAAGCACTTGAAGTTGC
This sequence comes from Mycoplasmopsis gallinacea, assembly GCF_900660495.1. Taxonomy (NCBI): domain Bacteria; kingdom Bacillati; phylum Mycoplasmatota; order Mycoplasmoidales; family Metamycoplasmataceae; genus Mycoplasmopsis; species Mycoplasmopsis gallinacea. Next base: position 1,042,140 of record NZ_LR214950.1, read on the forward strand.
AGCTAGAACATCAATTCAAACAGGTTGTCCAATTTTAGTTCATACACAACTTGGAACAATGGCTCTTGAAGTTGCTCAACACTTAATTGGTTTTGGTGCTAACCCAAGAAAAATTCAAATCTCACACCTTAACAAAAACCCAGATAAATACTACTATGAAAAAATTATTAAAGAAACAGGTGTGACATTATGTTTTGATGGACCTGACCGTGTTAAATACTACCCAGATTCAACACTTGCAGAAAACATTAAATACTTAGTAGATAAAGGTTTACAAAAACACATTACACTTAGTTTAGATGCAGGTAGAATCCTTTACCAAAGAAACTATGGGGTAACCAAAGGAAAACAAACATTTGGACTTGCATACTTATTTGATAGATTCATTCCTTTAATGAAACAAATTGGAGTTCCTGAAGATGCTATCGAAGATATGCTTGTAAATAACCCTAGAGAAATTCTTGCTTTCGATGAACCTAGAGTTTATGATGAAAGTAAAGTTCCAGCAGAATTAAAAGAACTTAAAAAAGAATTGAAATTATCTTAATATTAATAATATGTGCAAATTGCCTTAGCAACTTGCGAAAGAGGAAAATATGTCTAAAATGACTGATAGTACAAAAAAGACTATTAAAACTCTTGCTATTTTATTTGCTGTAATTGATGTATTTGTTGTTGGAATGCTTATTACAATGACAATTGCGCACTTTAGTTTAAAAGATGGTACAGGCTTTAATGGTGCCGGAGTTGTATTTTATTTAAAAAGAGTTATCATTGACAACTTCTTAGGTGTTAATGCGTTCTTAATTGGTTCAATTGTATTTATTGGATATCTTGTTTTAGGTCGTGGAATTAGAGATGCTATTTTAGGCTTCATTAAATCTGCTATCGGTATCTTAGTATTATCAATTGGATCAGGAATCCTTGTAGGGATGTCAAAAGAAATTTTCGTCCAAATTTCTAAATTAGGAGCTGGTGTTACTTCGCTTGACCCTTACACAGGATGAACATCTGCTGAAAACTTTTTAAAAGCTTTAAATGGTCAAAATGTTTCAGCATTTATCTCTTATGCTCTTCTTATTGGATTTGCTATTAACTTAACTTTAGTAGTATTCCGTCGTTGAACAAACGTGCACTCAATTATGTTAACTGGACACGTTATGTTCCATCAATCAGCTATGGTTGTAGCCGGAACAACAGTTTCACTTTTCTTAAGTAATACTGCATTAAGTTATGGTGCACAAACTGGAATTATTCTTATTTCAGGATTAATTTTAGGTCTTTACTGAGGAATTGGATCAACAGCTACAATTAAAGGTTCAGATGCTGTAACACAAGGTGCTGGATTCTGTGTTGGTCACCAACAAATGTTAGGTCTTTCACTTGCTTACAAAATCGGAAGATTCTTTGGTAAAAAAGAACAATCAGCTGAAAATATGGTTCTTCCTAAAAAATTAAAAGTGTTTGAAGATAATATCTTTACTCAATCACTTATTATGTTAATTCTTTTCACAATTTTAATCGCTATTATTGCGGCTAAAAACCCAATCGGATCAGTATTTGATGGTCAATCATACAAATGAACAAAAGTATTATTACCTAACTGAGCAGTAGATGGAAATGTGTTCTTTATCTTTAACATCTTATTAGGAGCTCTTAAACTTGTAGGAAGTATTCTTGTTATCCAAACAGGAGTTAGAATGTTCGTAAGCGAATTACAACAATCATTCCAAGGTATTACAGAAAAAGTTGCTCCAGGTGCTGTGGTTGCAGTTGATGTTGCTGCTACATATGGATTCTCTTCAAACTCAGTAACATATGGATTTGTTAGTGGAACAATCGCTCAATTTATTGCAACAGGTCTTTTAATTGGTCTTTCACAAATTAATTTTGGACCACACTTTAAATTAGATATCACAATCCCATTATTTATTACATTATTCTTCAACTCTGGATCAATTGGGGTATTCGCTAATGCTTCTGGTGGATTCAAAGCTGCTTTAATTGTTCCTGCAATCTTTGGATTTGGTGAAATCTTATTATCATCACTTGGTCTTAGCTTGCTTAAAATGCATGAAGCATTTGTCCAAAATGCTCCTAAAGTTAGCGATGCAGCACACGTATTTGGAACAGGATACTTAGGAATGTTCGATTGAAACGTATTCTTCGCTCCAATGATGGGATTTGGAAGCTTACACCCAGTTGTAGGTGGAATTGTATTTACTGGTGCTATTGGATCACTTGTTGCGTTCTCACAAATTGTTGACTCAGGAAGACAATCAGAACCTACATTCTTACAAAAAATGTTTAAATTAAACATTCAAACATACAACCACTAATTAGATAGACTAATTTATTTAATTAGTAAATTTAAATAAAAAAACAAAAACAAAAATTAGTAACAAAATTAAATTTTCAAAGGAAGTACTTATGAAAGTATTATGTTTATGTGGAAGCGGAATGGGAACTTCAATGATCATCAAAATGAAAGTTAGTCAAGCTCTTAAAGAACTTGGAATTAACGGATCAGTTGAAGCTCTTGGACTTGGACAAGGAAAAAGTGTGGCAAATAACTATGATGTTATTTTATGTACACAAAACTTTGTTTCAGAAGTTAATACAAAAGCTCAAGTTTATGGTCTTAAAAATATTATGAATCTAGATGAAATTAAAGCGGCTCTTAATGATGCAAAAGAAAAAGGTATTAATTAATGGAAAGATTAAATCTTTTAGAAAGTTTACTTGCTCATAATTCAATTGAAATTCAACAAGAAGCTTCCTCATGAAAAGAAGCAATCAAATTAGCTTGTAAACCACTTGAAAAAGCTGGAGTTATTACTGAAAAATACTATCAAGAAATATTAGATTCAACAGAAAAATATGGTCCTTACTACATAATTGCCAAAAACTTTGCAATGCCACATGCTAGCGATACAGAAAATGCTGTTTTATCAAATGGATTCTCACTTGTAACATTAAAAGAACCAGTTAAATTTGATGATGGGCAAGAAGTAAAAATTTTAATGTGTCTTGCAGCAAAAGATGGAGAAGTGCATACACAAGTAGCAATTCCACAAATTGTAGCTGTTTTTGAAGATGAAACAAACATTGACAAAATAGCTTCTTCAAAAACTAAAGAAGAAGTTGTCGAAATAATCAAATCTGTTGATTATACAAAATATGTTATTCAATAAAAAGGAGCAAAAATGGGAAAACCACTTTTACAAATCGCTTTAGACAACTTAACTATTGAAGATGCTATTAATTCAGCTAAAAAAGTTGAAAAATACATTGATGTAATTGAAGTTGGAACAATCTTAATTGCATCAGAAGGTAAAAAAGCTATTAAAGCTCTTAAAGAAGCCTTTCCAGATAAAATCATTGTTGCAGATGGAAAAATTGCTGATGCAGGAAAAGTTTTTGGAAAAATGTTCTTTGAAAATGGAGCAGATTATACTACATGTATTTGTGCAGCTGAGCTTCCTACTATTGTAGAAACAATGAAAGTTGCTAAAGAATACAAAGATACAAATGAAGTTCAAATTGAAATGACTTCTAACTTTACTTGGGAACAAGCAAAAGCTTGAAAAGAAGCTAATGTTCCACAAGTTGTATGACACAGAAGTAGAGATTCACAAGCTTCTGGTGTTAAATGAGGTGAAAAAGATATTAATGCAGTTGATCGCCTTTCAAAAATGGGATTCAAAGTTACTGTCACAGGTGGTGTAGCTTTAGAAGATATTAAATTATTCAAAGATATTCCAATTTACATTTTCATTGCTGGTCGTAGCTTAAGGGATGCAGAAAATCCAGAACTTGCAGCTAAAGCATTTAAAGATGAATTTGACAAATATTGAAGTTAATATGAAAAAGAATAGACTTATCGGAATATATGAAAAAGCAATTAATAATAAATTTTCACTCGAAGAGAAAATTTTAATTGCTAAAGCATCTGGTTATGATTTTATGGAATTTTCAGTTGATGAATCAGAACAGAGATTAAAAAGATTATCTTGAAGCGATGCAAAAATTCAACAAGTACAAATGCTTTTAGTTAAACATAAATTTAACTTTAATTCAATGACTCTTTCAGGTCATCGTAAATATCCTTTTGGCTCAAAAGATCCAAAAATTAGAAGAAAAGCTCTTTGAATTATGGAAAAAGCTATTATTTTAGCTAAAAAACTTGGTATTAGAACTGTTCAATTAGCTGGATATGATGTATATTATGAAAATTCTGATGAAGAAACTAAAAAATACTTCTATCAAGGAATGCAAAAAGCACTGCAAATAGCTGCTAAACATTCAGTTATGCTGGCTTTTGAAATTATGGATACTCGCTTTATGGGAACTATTTCAAGAGCTTTAACTTGAGTTAATAAACTTGATAGTATTTACGTTGGAATTTATCCAGATTTAGGAAATGTATATCAATGAGCTCACAAAGAAGATTTAGAAAATGAACTTGTTATTGCTAAAAATAAACTTGTAGCTTTTCATTTTAAAGATACAGTTCCGGGTAAATTTAGAGACACTCCTTTTGGAAGTGGAACTGTTGATTTTGAATATATGCTTAAAATTCTTAAAAAACACAAATTAAATCAACCGATTATGATTGAAATGTGATCTTTAAATGATCCAAATGAAACTAAAGAAGAAGCTATTAAATACATTTTAGATGCAAAAGAGTTTTATGAAAAATGCTGAGCCAATGTAGATGGAGATAATTAATGCGTTACAAAGTACCAAAAAAATACCAAGATGAAATTGAACTTCTTAAAAAAGAAGTATATGAAGCAAATTTAAAGCTTGTTGATTACAAATTAGTTATTCATACTTGAGGTAATGTCTCAGGAATTACTCGTGATCGCAAATTTATGGTAATTAAACCTAGTGGAGTTTCATACGATAAACTTTCTTACCATGATATGGTAATTACTGATTTAGAAAATAATATTTACGATTCAAAATACAAACCATCAGTAGATGCTCCTACTCACACACTCTTATATAAAGCAAACCCTGATATGAAGGGAATTGTTCACACTCACAGTAAACATGCAGTAGCTTTTGCGCAAGCAGGAAAAGATATTCCTTGCTTTGGAACAACTCATGCAGATAATTTTTATGGATCTGTGCCATGTGCAAGAGCACTTACACCAGCAGAAATTGATTCAGAATATGAACACAATACTGGCTTAGTTATTTTAGAAACATTTAAAAATAGAAACTTAGATTTTAAAGCAACTCCAGCAACACTTGTTAAAGAACATGGACCATTTGCATGAAGCTTTAAATCACCATTAGATGCTGTTAATATGGCTCTTACACTTGAAACGGTAGCTGAAATGGCTATTAACACCTTAATTGTTTCAAATTCAGATTCACACCAAGCGCAAGATGCGCTTATCACAAGACACTATTTACGTAAACATGGTAAAAACGCTACATATGGACAAGAAAAGCACTAATTTAAAATTCATTTTCGATTTAGATGGCACACTTTTAACAAGTGATAAAGTTTTAACTACAGAAACAATTAAGCAAATTCACCTTTTACAAGCTCAAAATCATTTAGTTTTTATTGCTACTGGTAGACCTTATTATATGAATAAGGAAATTATAGATCTATTAAATATCCAAACCCCAATTATTAGCGCCAATGGAGCTGCTATTTACGATCCAAATACAGAAAAAATAATTTATAGTAACACTTTTAGTCAAGAAGATGCAGAACAAATTACCTTAATTTTAGAAAAATACCAAATCGATTTTCTAGCTTATGCACTTGATCAAATGCTTGGAGAAAATATTCACAATCCTTTATGATTTGAAAAAATGATTTATCCAAAAGTGAAAGATCCAAGCTATAAATACTCTTGAAAATACACCGAAACACAAGTTTCAAAAGAAACTCAAAATTTAAAATTTATAAAATTCTTAATTCTTGCACAGAAAATTGAACCTTCAATTTTAGAAAAAGCACTAGCAGAAATTGAAAAAGTATCTTCAAATATTTATTTTGTTAAATCTCAAAGTTCTGTCATCGATATAATGCCAAAAGGATCAAATAAATGAAATTCAGTACAAAAAGCTTTCGCATATATAAATTTAGATATATCAAATAGCTACGCTTTTGGCGATGCTTTAAATGATTTTGAAATGATTAAAAATGCTAGCTGAGGAATTGCGATGGGTAATGCAGTTAAAGAAGTTAAAAAAGTAGCTAAAATTGTTATTGATACAAACGATAATGAAGGAGTTGCTAAATTTTTAGCAAAAAATGGCTATGAAGATTAAACGGGTTAAAAAAATGAAAATCAACTATATTGATGGAAGATTTTGATATTACCCATCAATATGAACCTTATCAATTCGCAAATGAGCATCAAGACCATATAAAAGCATAAATGAACTTATGAGCCATACTGAAGCAATTCATGAAAGAACTTGAATTGACATAAATAAAGATCCTAACTTTAAATTCTTCAACGAATTTCAAAAAGTGTTAAATACCAAAATTTTCTTAGAAAAACCTAAAGCGGATCAAAAACAATTTAGCTTTGAAATCTTACCTAAAGTAGAACTAATTATCCCAGTAGAATCATTAAAAAGTATTGAGCAAGGAAAGTTTTTTGCTTGACCATTAATTGAATTTAAAAGATTGTGCCAACCCCAGTTAAATGCAATCGAAACCAATCAGATAGTGCAAATTATTTATAGTTCAAAATATAATTTTGACATTCAAATAGTTACTAAATAATTTTTATCAATCAAAAAAACAAAAAAGGAAAAAATTACCTTTTTTGTTTTTTTAGTTCATTTTTGATACTTAAATCATCCAAAATTTATATTATAAGTGTATGAAAGCAAAACAAATTTCTTCTAATGAATGCGCACTTATTGTGCTATCATTTTTTATCAAAAAATTTACCAAGCAAAAAATTTCAATTGAAAAGCTTAAAGATGAATCTAACCTTTCTTCTAAAGGACTAAGTCTTTCTGAATTAAAAGAATTAGCAAGTAGCAACAATCTTGAAGTAAATTTCTTTAAATGCTCTGCTGATAATTTACAAAAACTTGAAAGTGATGAATTTCCTTTTGCAACGATTATTAGGGAAAATAATTTCAATCATATGGTAATATTACACAAAATAAGGAAAGGAAAAGTGTATTTTTATGACCCTAAAAAAGGTGATGTCAAAATGAAACTTGAAGATTTTGAAATCATTTATCAAAACGTAGTTCTTGAATTTAAACTAAATAAAGATTTCCAAAAGATAGCTCCAAAACAAAAAGCTCAAAAATCCAAAGTAAAACTAAGTTTTTTAAGCACAAAAATCAGTGTTTTTTATTTTTGTGTTTTAATGATTGATTTTTTAGTTACTTTAGGAATTGCTTATGCAAATAAACTCTTTTTTGGAATTTTGATTGAAAAATCAATGCTTTATTTAGCCTTATCTCTTTTTCTGATCTTATTTTGATTTATTCTTTTCAATGCTTATTTAAAATCATTTATCACTAAGAAACTATACCAGTATAGCTTTAATCAATTTTGCCTGGCTAAAAAAGAAAGTTTTCTCAATTTATTTACTTTAAATAACAAGCGCTTTCAAAAATATGATGAATTGGAAATTTACCAAAGAATGCAAAATTATGAATTTTTCATTTTTTATAAACTTACATTTAAAAGTGATGTTTTAGCTGATTTTCTTTCTTTTGTAATTTCTGGAGTTATTTTTTATCTTACTAACATTTATTTAATTTCAATAGTCGTCATTTACTGCATCTTTTCATTAATAATTTGCTTTTTTATCAAAACAAATTACGACCAAAACTATAGACAAATCATTAATAACAAATTAAAAGAAGGAAATGACTTTAATAATTTATCATTCAGTTTCAAAGTTAACAATGACCCAATTTTAAATGAAACTCTACTTAAAAAATGATTAAATCAAAACAATAATTCTTACAAAATAGTCTCAAATTTTTACTCAAATAACATTAATTATGGCTCAATTGAAGGTTTTCTTTCAATTATTGCACCTATTTTCATTTTACTAATTGGAGCAATTCTAACTTGACATAATAAATTATCGAAAACAGAGCTTATCTTCTTTTTAACAGGTGCATCTTTATTTATTAAACCGGTAAAGAATGTTACATCTCATTTACAAACTTATAAAAAATATAAGGATTGCCTTGAAGTTTTAAGAATTTTTGAACATAATTCAAAAGATATTGATGAGAAAAATAAAAGTTCTTTAGTTTTTGAACAAAGAATTGAAAACATCAAAATTAGCTATTTAGGATACAAATTTTCTAGTTATAAAAAGTTAAATATAGACAATCTCATAATTGATCAAAAATGCATTTTTGAAGGTAATAATGGATGCGGAAAAACTACTTTATCGAAAATTTTATCCGGAGTGAATGATTTTGACGAAGGAGAAATTCTTATTAACAATCAAATTGTAAGACCTTTTGAGAATAACTTAGTTAAACAAAAAATTGCTTTAATTGATTCTAATGAGCAAAAAATGTCTATTTCTTTAACTCAGTATTTATCAGTTGATAATTTAAATCAATTCCATTCGCTTTTGAAAGAAACCAAATTAGATATTCTTTTAAGCAAAGTGGGCATTTATGATTTTGAAACAACTATGATTAATGAACTTTCAAAAGGTCAGCTTCAATTTGTAAAGCTGCTTAAATTATTTATTTTTGAATACGATGTAATTATTTTTGATGAAGCTTTTGAGAACTTATCAATAGAGATTTTTCAAATTTTTCAAAAGTATTTTCAAATTCTTTTAGCTTCAAAAATAGTTGTTGAAATTTCACATAATCAAAGATATATTTTCCCAAGTTCAAAAAGGATAACAATCAATGGAATCAAATAACAAAAACTATTATTTATTCTTTCTTTTCTTATTTTTTCTTTTTGGAGCTATTTTAGTTTTCTTATTTTTTATTCAAATAGATAAAAAAGAACCTGCGATAGTTATTTTTCAAAATGATGAATTGGAGCTAAAGAATATCAATTTAGGTAAAGAAATTCAAAGCAGCTACAATATTAATTTTGAAATAGACTCTTTGCATTATCAAACCAAAATTGAGATTATTAATCAAAGTGAAAATACCATTTTAATTGAATCAGATTTTCTCAAAGAGCAAATGAAACTCAATAATTGCTATCAGTGTAAGGTGTTTCTTACTTTAAAAAGAGTTAATTTCTTTACTTTTCTCTTTAATTTGTAATTAAATGTGAAAAAATGCCATATTTATTATGTTTTAATTAAAAAAATCTAATTTTTAGTTACTATTAATACCAAAAAATATATTTCTTAATATAATTAAAAATATGCATAAATCAAATATCGAATTAAATTTTCATTCAGAAGTAAAAAACTATATTTTTTATGAAAATGAAATGATTGAAATCATTAAGAATTTTGCAAAATATTTCAAAATCAAAAAACCTATTCATTTAGATGTAACTATTGTTTCAAAACAAAAAATTAAAAAATTAAATAATGAATATCGTGGCAAAGATTATGTCACTGATATTTTATCTTTTGATTTTAGAGATAATGAACTTTACGATTTATTACCTTTTTATCATCTTGGTGAACTTGTTATTTGCTTTGATAAAGTTGTAAAACAAGCTAAAGAGTTTAATCATTCATTAAAAAGAGAATTTTGTTACCTTTTCACACATGGTCTAGTGCATCTTCAAGGATATGATCATGAACAAGAAGATGAACGAGAAGTGATGAACAAAATCGTGGATGATATTTTTAATCCTTTAAATATAACAAGAAATGAGGAATATATGGATATTTTAAAATTAAAAAAATTACTTGATAAATCATATGCACCATATTCTAATTTTAGAGTAGCTGCAATTGCAATTGATAATGATGGAAATGAATACTATGGGGTAAATGTTGAAAATGCAGCATACCCATCTGGACTTTGTGCTGAAAGAAGCGCTCTTTTTGGTTCAGTAGCATATGGGGGAGTGGTTGGAAACTTCAAAGAAATACACATTATTAGTCAAAAAGATGATTATATTAGCCCATGTGCTGGATGTAGACAAGTCATGACTGAATTTATGCCTTTAGATGCCAAAGTTTATCAATACAAAAACGATGGAAGCAGCGCTAGAATTTCAACAGTAGAAGAACTTGTTCCATTTAGCATTAGAGCAAAGGATATTAAATAATGAAGATTTGTTTTGCTTCAATTATTGGAAGACCTAACGTAGGTAAAAGTTCTCTTTTAAACGCTATTATTGGATATAATGTTGCGATTGTGACTGATGTAGCCCAAACCACAAGAGACCAAATTACAGGAATTTATACTGATGATGAATATCAAATAATTTTCACAGATACACCAGGTATTCACAAGCCTTTAAATAAACTAGGGGAACATTTAAACAAAAGTGCTTATGATACTTTTAAAGATATCGATGTACTTTTATTCTTAACACCTGCAGATCAAGAACTGGGTTCAGGTGATGAAATGATTTTAGAGAAAATTAAAGATGTAAAAAACAAAATTGCAGTTATTTCAAAGGTAGATAAAGTAAAATCTCAACCAGAAAAAATTGTTGCTAAAGTTGATCAATTAAATAAATACAACTTTAATCACATCATTTCAACAGATGTAAATAATTCTAAATCCATTAATGACGTTATAAAATTAATCAAATCATATGCTTATGAAGGGGAAGCACAATATGATGAAGATTACTTAACAGACAAATCAATGCGTTTTTTAGCTAAAGAAATCATTCGTGAAGCAGCTATTAATGCATTAAGAGAAGAACTACCACACTCAATTGCTGTTGAAGTTACTGAGTTTGTAGAAAGTGATGAACATTTTGATATTGAGGGAATCATTTATGTTAAAAAAGCTTCTCAAAAAGGGATGGTAATTGGGGCAGGTGCCTCTAAAATAAAAGAAATAGGTAGAAACGCACGTATAAAAATGATGCATCAATTTGGTGTTAGCGTAACTTTAAACTTAACTGTTAAAATTGCTAAAAAATGAATTGATGATGAAAAAACTTTATCTAAATTCGGTTATGGAAGAGGTTAGACAATGAAAAAATATAAATTTTTACTCTCATCAGCAATTATTGCAACATCTTTTGCTTCACCTTTAGCTGTTATTTCTTGTGGAGATGAGCAAGTTGCTGCTAAAGATACTTTAGTTATTAATTACCAAGGAAATATTCCTTTTAATCCTCTTTTTCTTGATAATTCAACGGAATCGCAAAGTAGTGTTAAAAGTGATGATATTTTAGCTACCATTTCAAGTGCAAAACTTTTCAGAAACCAAACAATTACTTCACCAATTATTGACCCAAATAAAAATGGTGAAGTTGTTAAAAAAGGAACTTACAAATTTGCTTTAGATTTAGCTGAATCAATTACTGTTTATGATGCTAAAGAAAAATCTAATACATTTAATAATGATAATGTTTCAGAATCGACATTTAGCTCAGATTTTATTTACGAACAACTATATTCAGAAGATCCAAAATCTATTAACAGTCGCTTTTTTAAAGAAAAAATGCAACAAGCTGTCAAAATCGAAATCAAAGTAAGAGATAATGTATATTGAAGTGATAACAAAGGAACTAAAACAAAATACAAAGTTGTGCCAGAAGATTTTTGATTCTCATGAATGCGTTCATATCACATTGGGCATACCAATAGAGAAAATTCTTATTTAGATTTATTTAATAATGATGTAGAAAATCTTGATGAAAAGCAAAAACAAAGTAAAAAAGCTGAATTAGCCAAAAAATTATCTAGTTTCCTTGATCAAAAAGCAATGAGTAGAATTGGGGTAAATGATAGATTCAATGATCAATTATTTACTAACGAAAACTTATTTACATCAAATAAAGTTTCAGTTAAGTTATTTAGAGAGACTAATGAAGATTTAAATCCGTTAAATGCAATCAAAGATGGTAAATTAGTTTTTCAAACAGATGAAGAAGCTTCTAAAAATAATGGTGACTTTTTAACTTTCTGAAATTTAGTACTTAAAGATTCGAATTTGTTTTCAGCAGCGCCAAGTCAATATATTCAAGAATCATCACAAAAACCTAAATTTAATGAAACAATTGACTACCAATACTCATTGGAAAAAAATGGAGAAATCAAAACCCTTAAAGCACCTATTTATGGTGATAAAATGGTTAAAAAACTTGGTCTTTACTTCTATGGTGTGAATGGGTTTGAAGAAAATCTTTATGCTAGCGCTTACGTTCCGTATCAAGGAAGTTCAAAAACTAATTCTTTATCATTTAAGAAAAATCCTAATTACTGAGATACAAAATTTGTAAATTCACAAAAATCTTTACAAACAATCAAATTAAATGCAAATGTTTCGGATAAATCTCAAAAATTAAATAACTTCCTTAATGGTGAAAATTCTATCTTAAGTTCTAATGATTATTCACAAAATGATTTACATAAACTTAATTTAAGCGATTTAAGTAAATACAACATTACTTACATTCAAAATATCAATAAAAACAAATCTGAAGGATTAACCGGAACAAACATCACACCAGCCCCAAATATTATCACTAAAGATGAAGTTTATAGCAAAGATTACGAAAACCACGCTTTTAACAATGTGTATGCTAAATTAGTATATAATGCAACAATTGATGATATCAAACGTGGATTTAAAAAGCAAACAGATGATCAAACCGGATATGTTTTTGGATCTAAATCAATTTCTAGTGGACTTTTTGAAACACGTTCTGTATCATTTAGAAGCTTACTTAACGGTGCAATTAACTGAAAATGAGTAGCTGAAAAAGTTAATTCAGATAATAGTTCACAAATTATTCCTTGATTAACAAATGCTGCACCAGATGCATTAATTGGTGGAAATAACCAAGAAACATCAAAAGTGAAATCTCCACGTGATGCTCATGAAACTATCAATACCTTAAAAGTAATTCTTGCTGATGGAACAGTAGAAACTTTAGAAAATAACAACAACACTAAATCATACGAAAGTGCAAATTTTGAGCTTATTAAAGCTGAAATGAAAAAATTACTTGATAATTTCTACAAATCTTTAAGTGCTGATCAAAGAGGTCAAAAAGTTAAATGATACATTTATAATTCAAGAATCATTAATGAAAAAGAAAGAGAAATTTATAATCAAATAATTAATACCATTAAATCAATTGACCCTAGATTAGAACCTGTTTTTGTTCAACTTACAACTTCAGAAGAAATTACCAAAGCTTTAGGTGAAGAAAATGGTGCTGGATATAACTCAATTGATCAAAAGATAGTTTATTCTTATGAAAGTGGGCAATCTCAATATTCATTTTTAGATAAAATAACTCACGGTATCGGAATGAGTCCATTTGCATTATGATATAAGTTTTCAATTTTAAATGAAAATGACCCATTAGCAGTTGAATTCCCTGGTTTATATGCTTTTTCTAAAGCTATGAAAGAAGATTTTGAATCTAAGAAATATAGATTAGCAAAAATTTATGACCCAAGTGTCGAGGGAAATTATCGTGATATTGTTTGAGATGATTTAGATAAATTTAATTCTTTTGAAGAGATGCAATTATATAGAAACAGTGTTTATGATGCAAAATTAAATGGTTGAACATATGCTAACAAAAATGGGCCTGCAGGAATTGGTTATTTAATAGTTGATAACAAATGACTTGTTCATAACATTAATACATCAAAAGAATTTGCAATTAGATTTTTAAAATCTCACACAAATGAAACAGTTGTACAACTTCTTCAAGATTTAAATATCTGAAGATCATTTGGTATCGACATCTTTAAATTTATTAAAACAAGCTCATACTTAATTACTCATAAAGACTTAGATTTAGTAATTCCGCTTGATAACGTAATTTATGTTCAAGACTATAAAGTTAAATCTCAAAAATAAAATCTTTTTATTAATTTTAAAAAAATTCTTTCTTTCTATTACTTTTGTTATAGCTTTTACTTTTTTAGTGCATTTAATTTTAATTTCTTTATACCCACTACCTTTAAATGAAGAAATTAAAATTACATCTAATGAATTTGGAAGCATAAATTTAGTGGAACAAAGTAAAGAATATAACTTAGATAAAACCGCATTTACTAAATCATTTCTTTTTCTGTGAAAATTAATTACTTTTAGTGCAATTAAATTTTCACAGGTAGATACAAGTATTGCGGTTTTTTCTAATAATGATCGTAATGCTTGAACTTACTTTGTATCTAACAATGAAGTTAATTACTTAATTATTATATTTAGTCAATTTTTAAGTTTTATGATAGGTTATTTACTAGGTGTGTGAGCAGGTTATAAAAAAAGAAGCTATATTGATTATTTAATTAACTTTTTTTCTGTTTTATTCTTATCAACTTCACTTTTAATTGTAATCCCAATTGTAATTCATTTTGAATACCTTTTTGGAATTATTGTAAATTACAACCCTAAAAAAATTTCAACCTTTCTTTTTCCGATTGTAACTATTGTATTAATTTCGCAATCAGCAATAGTAAAGATAGTGCGGGGTGAAACAATTAAAGGATTATTGCATCCTAGCTATACTTATTACAAAAGCTTAGGATTTTCAGAATGATCCATTTTTCGAAAATCTATTTTAAAAAATACTATTGTTGCTCTATTACCTTTATTTCCTTTTTTACTTGTAGGGAGTTTATCTTCAAGTGTATTTTTAGAAACTTATTTTAATATTCCTGGAAATTGAAAACATATTTACGGAATTTTAATTAAAAAAGAAATTGGACCAATTTGCGTTTTAATTTATTTAATTGTTTTATCGTTCTCAATTTCTTATTTTGCTTGTGAAGTAATTAGAATCATTTTAAATCCATTTGTAGAAAGAAGTAAATAATGAGCCAGAATTTATTCAAATTTGCTCCAAATAAACAAAGAAATAATATTCGCTATCACGTTGAAAAAAGCAGTTTTTTAAGGCGATTTTTCAGATCTAAAATCAATATTATTCTTCTTGCTATTTTACTTTTAATGCTATTTTTTGCATTTATTAGTCTCTTTTTTACAAACGACCATTTTACTAAAAATGAACATGATTTTGAAATATCTCGCTTAGTAAAGCCTATTTTTAGCTCCAATCAAGATTATTATTTAGCTAATAATAACTCTTCAATATCAAATGAAATTATCAATAATTTAAAGCAGCACAAAATCAATTATAAAATTGAGGCGATGCCTTTTAATCGAATTATTTTTAATCATCGTGAATACTTAGAAAAAACAGGTTTTAATCACTGATTAATTTTAGGAACTGATGCACAAGGTAAAGATGTTTTAATTAACTCATTGCAGCTTTTTTGTGTAAGTGTAAGTATCGCTATTGCTATTTTTATCTTGGAATTTTTCTTTGGGTTCTATCTTGGAAGCTATCTAGCTTTTTCTGAATCTTTCTTTATTAAAAATTTAATCAAAGGTTTTAACTTATTTATCTCACTTCCGGATATTTTGACAATTTTAATTGCACTTTTAATTTTTCAAAATAAATTAGCTGTTTATATTGTTATTTTTATAACCGGAACAATTAGAATTAGCTATTGAAGCTATAATTACACATTAGAATTTATAGGGCAAGATATACTTAAAAATATGCTTTATATTCATGGAAATAAACTCAGAGTAATAAATAAGTATATTTTCAAAAACATCGTTGGAAAGCTTTTGGTTTTATTTGCTCGGAGAATTAATTACATTATATTCTTTATTGCAACAATTCATTTTTACGGATATCATTTTGACAACAATGTAGCTGTTTTATTCCAAAAAAACTGAGAATATCGAGCTATAAACTGGGCTCAAATTGTTTTTCCTGCTCTTTATTTAACTACCTTTTTTATTACTTTTCAGTTTTTAACGATCAAAATTGATTTATATCTTGATCCGAAAAATTCATAATCTTAGCTTGCTCTTGCAAGCTTTTTATTTTGGATTTATTTGCTTTAATATCAGTAAAATCGCAAACAAAAACACAAAATAGCATAAGCTAAATTGTGTTTATATAATTAATTTAGTTTCTTAATTAGTTATCCCTGAGTTTCCAAGTTGAGCCTATTTTTTAGGCTCATTTTTTTATACATATATCAAAGATATATGAGCTAAAGAAAAAAATATTTTTTTACTTACATTACATACATAAAATGATATAATAAGAGCATGAGTTACAGTTTATGCAAGAAAAAACAAAATGGAAAATATTATTTAGTTTTAGCTATTTCTAAAGGTTTTAAAAAAGGTTATGGAAATCAGATTGGTCTAGGATACTGAGAAGATATCAAAGAAAAGTATGGATTATCTTCAATTGAAGATATGAAAGAAATAGCAAAAAAAGTAGATACATCTTTAGATAAAGCTGTTGCAAAAGAAGAATTTTTTAAATTATTAAAACCCACTTCTGTAAAAACAAGTATCCAAAATATTGGAGTTGATTTAATTTATAAAGTTATTAAAGAATTAAATTTATTTTCAGCATTACCAAAAAGTAAACATAAATCGTTAGAAGAGGTTTTGGAATTTTTCATAGCAACTAGAATTATCCTTCCAAGAAGCTATATGTCACAATATAAAAATAAAAGTGATTTTATAAATGATATTAATGTTAAAAAATCATCAATATATAACTATCTTGATGTTATTTTCGAAAATAAGAATTCTGTTTTAGTCAATTTATTTCAAAAAATAAATGAATTTACAAATCGTAACAATAAAGTTTTTCACTTCGATAACACAACAGTTTATTTTGAAAGCTTTACAAGAGAAGGAATAAGAAAAAACGGTTTTTCAAAAGACGGAAAACACAATGAAGATCAAGTAGTCATAGCAATGGCTGTAGATGAAAACGGAATACCAATACACTATAAAGTTTTTCCAGGTAACACAGCTGATGGTAAAACAATGTTATCCTTCGTTTTAGAACTTCAATCAATCTATAAAATAAAGGATATTACAATAGTTGCAGATCGTGGAATAAATAACAACACAAACTTACGTTTCCTAGAACAAAAAGGAATTAAATATATATTTCAAAAAAGATTAGATACATTAAGTATTGGGATGAAAAAATTCATTCTTGAAGACAAACATTATGTTTTTAGAGATGAAATGTTTTGAAAAGAACAAATTGTTGAATCTATTTGAAATAAAAATAGATTTAACGGTAAATACAGAAAATGATGTGTGTTTTTCAGTCCTGGAAAAAGACTTTAGATAAATTAAGAAGAAATAATTTTATTGATAAATTGAATAAGAAAACTGTAAATGGAGAACTACCACTTAGTTCTTTAGTTCCAGAATATAAAAAGAAATACATGGACATTGATGGCAAAACAGTGGGTAAATTAAATTGAGAGAAAATTAAGAAAAAAGAATCTGAAGATGGTTTTTACATTATTGAAACCAATATTCTAGATTTAACACCAGAAAAAGCTAATGAAATTTACAGAAAACAATGAAAAGTAGAAGAAAATTTCAGAACATTAAAATCTTCTTTACAAGTTAGACCTGTTTTTGTTCATAATGAACAGCATATACTTGCGCATCTTTTGTTATGTTTCATTGCTCTTGTTGTTTTAAAATACTGTCTTTACAAATTAAAGAAATATTATGAAATCAATGGAGAAGTACAAAAAGTGACGTTAGATTTATTTGTGGATTCATTAAGAATGATGACTATAACAAAAAAAGAAGTAAATGGAAAAGTGGTACAAGAAATAATTAATGATTTGGATGAAAACCATAAAGAAAATATAAAAATTTATAAAGATTTTATCGCATGTATGAGTTAATTCTATGTGTGTAATTTTAAATATAAAAAACGAATACACCTTATTTATAGATGTATTCGTTTTTTATAGTGTATCAACTTGGAAACTCAGGATTTATTTGCTTTAATATCAGTAAAATCGCAAACAAAAACACAAAATAGCATAAGCTAAATTGTGTTTATATAATTAATTTAGTTTCTTAATTAGTTATCTTTTTTACGTTTTTTAGCAAAACCAATACCAAAAATTATAACCGCTGCTGTAAGAAGCACACCACCCATAATAACTAATCATTTTAATGCTGCCGCTGAACCAACTTTTAATGAATCAACTTTGGTTTTGTAAGCGCTATAAAGAACTTTTGAAATTCCTTCTGAGCTTAATTTAGATAATTGTTGTTTTTCATTTGCTGAAACTTTTGATTTTTTAGAAACAATTTCAAAGAATTTGTCTTGTTCTATTTGTTTAGCGAAGTTTACATATTGTTCAGGAGCAACTTGTTTTAAGTTTTCCATATTTTGTTCAAATGCTTCTTTATTTGCACTTAAAATAGCATCAACTAATCCAATTTCTGCTTCAGATAATTTTACAAATACTTCTTGATGTCTGATTAATCTGTCCCTTTGAAGAACTACTCTAGGGTCAGTAGCTACAAAAGCTAGATTTTCTTTAATAGAATTTTCAAGATTTTTCTTTTTATCATTGTAATCTTTATTAGATACTGATGAAGCTTGATATTTAGTTAAAGCATCATTAATACCATTTAATGATTTTAATAACTTAACTAAATTAAGGTAATCATTATTATTTAAATGAATATTACTAATTTGATCAATGATTGAATCAAGTTTTTCATTAGTTAAGTTTTCATTTTCATCACTTAATAAATCGCTAATTGAAGCGTCTAAATTATTAATATTTTCTTTTGCTTCATTTAATTCTTCTTCGCTATTGTAAGTGCTATTTTTAATGTGTTCTTTTAACTGAGCTTTATCTTCTTCTGAAAGATTTTCTTTTTCATCAATTAAATCGATAAGTTTTTGTTTTTTATCATTTTTATCAAGAGCATCTTTGTAAATGTTGTAAATTTGATCATCATCTTCTTGGTGTTTGTTGATTTCACTAATAAATTTTTCTTTTTCTTTATTGTTAAGATTTGGAAGATTATTAATTTTGTTTTTAAGATCTTCTTTGTTGTTTTGGATTTTTAAAAGAGCATCTTTAATTGTGTTTATTGCTTCCTTGATTTGATTAAGAGTTTGATTATCTTTATTTTTTAAGACTTTTTCACCATTTGCAATTGCATTATTGTATTGTTCTTGTTTTTGTGCTGATGAGTTTTGGAATTTTTCATCATTTTTAACATCCGCAGCACCATTTACTAAGTTTTGAAGTTCATTTACTTTATTTTGACGGTTAGTTTTTCCGTTTAAAGCAGCAAAATCATTTTTTAGTGTAGCTAAAAGAGCATTTACTTCATCATTAGATAAGTTTTTACCGTTTTGTTTATTTAAAGCTTGTTTTGCTTTGTTATATGAAGTTACGAAATTAGTTTTAAGTCTTGAATCAGCATCGACGTAATTTAAATCAACTAATGGATCACTTCCATTACCTTTCTGAATTTGCTTTTTAATGAAATCGCTAAGAGCTTTCATAGAACCATTAACATCATTTGCTTCTTTAAGAACTTCATCAACTGATTTATCTAAAGTTTCTTCATGAGGAGCAATTGTTGTTACATTATTTAATTGCTCTTTTAATGCTTTTTTTTGAGCATTATTTAAGTATTCAAGAGCTTCAATTGCACTTGCTGCATTTGTTTTAGATTCAGCAAGATGGGTTTTAGCACTATTTTTTAAATTCTCAATTGCATCTTGAGTTTGTTTTTTAAGCTTGTCAATTTCAGCATTAATTAATTCAAGATTATCAAGGTTATAAAACGGTTCATCATTAGTTGCATCATTTAGAAATTTAGTATTTTTCTCAATTTGATCATCAAATGCTTTCTTAAATGCATTTGTAGCATTTTCATAATCAAGTCCATTTTTAGCTGCATTGGCTTTAACTTGTTTTTGAACAAGTTCACCCATTTTAGCTGAAAGTGCATCAATTATAGTGTTGATTTTGTTTAATTCATCATTACTTTTAGCTTTGTTGATTTTATCTAAAAGAATTTGTTTTTCAACTGGAGAAAGAGCAGAATCAGCGCTAACTTTAGAAATTAATTCATTTCTTAAAATGTCACTAGATACACCATCAAGAGCTTCTCTTTCATTTTTAAGATCTTCTTTAAGTTTTGTAGATTGTTCTAAAGTTAAATTATCATTTACTTTGCCACTAACTTCATTAAATTTAGTATCAAAATCATTTTTAACTTTAACTGAAGCATTGTAATATTTATCATTATTTTTAATTGCTTCAGAAGCTGCAATTTCTTCTTTTAAATATTTCATTGCATTGTCAAGATCTTTAGCTGTACCAATGTAATTATTTTCGCTTGATCCTACAATAGTTTCAATGTCACTTAGTGTATTTTTAGAATTAATCAAAGCAATTAAAGCATCTTTTTGAGCCTGATTTAAATTAGGGAAAAATTGCGGATTATTAATTGCATTAATCGCGTTATCTTTAGCTGTTTGAAGATTTGTATTTCCATCAAGTTTATTTAAAGCGGTTTCTAGTTTAGTTACAAAATCTGTAACTTTTTCTAAACTATCTCCAACTGTGTTTAAATTATCTTTAGCATTTTTTAGCGCATTATCTAAAGTTGCTTTTTTATCACTTGTAGCTTGATCATAATTAGTGTAGTTTTGATCTTCAGAATTTGTTGCTTTTTGACCTGAAGTAATTAATTCTCTAAGTTTTTGCATTTTCTCATTAAGAAGATTTGCACTTCCTTTAGAACCGTTTTCTTCAATTTTAATTAAAGCTTTGACTTGTTCTACTGTATGAGCTTCACTGATTTTGTTTGAAATTAAAGTTTTTTGACTCTCATTTAAGTGTGTTAATTTTGCTAATTCTTCTTTACCTTTTGCTTTAGCATCATTAAGAGTTTTATCACCATTAAGAGCATCTAAAGCATTTCTTAAATTAGTAATTAAAGTTGTAATTTGCTTTTTATCTACTGATGTATTAGCTCGACTTAGAGCTGCTAAAGCGTTATCAAAATTAGGTTTTTTATCACCTGTAGATAATTTATAGTTATTTGTTTTTTTAGCTTTTTCCGCAGCAGCTTTTAATGAGGTTAATTGCTTCATTAACTGATTTATTGAATCACCTTTTGAAGAAGTAGTTTTAAAGCTACTTACTTTATCAGCGTCTTTAGCATTAGCCTCAGCCATTTTATCTTGAATTTCTTTGTTTAATTTAGTTTTTTGGTCTTTGGTTAAATTGGTAAAAGTTGCAATTTTTTCTAATGAATTGTAGTATTCTCAAAGAGTTTTTACTTCATCAATTAGCCCTTGAACCTCTCTTTTATTTAAGTTTTGACTAATCTTTGTTGAAATATTATTTAAAACTTCATCAAACACAGCTTTGTATTTTTGATCATAATTAGCAAAATTTTCACCATTTCTAAGGTTTCTTGCTTTTTCATAAAGATCTTTTAATTCACCCATTTTGTCATCAAGATCTTTAATTTCACCTGTATTATTTTCTGTATCTAAAAGTTTTTTAAGATCATTAGCATCATTTATAGTTTTAAGTTTATTGATGTAGAACTCTTTTTGAACGGTATTTAAGTACTTGAATTCTTTCAGTTTTTGTCTCAGGTTTTCTTTTTGCAATTTAAGATCGTTAATTACATATTTCACTTCAAAAATTAAACGGTTTGAATCATTTGGATCAACTTTAGATGTTGTGATGATATCTCAAATATCTTCTTCAGAAATTGAAATTGTTGGTTTTAATTGTCAAGTTTCAAAAATATTTTTATTTTGTCCATTGTATTGAGTTGTTCAGAAAGTAGGATTTGCAGCTTTATCAAAAGAATTGTAAATACGTGAATATCAAGTATCGACATTATTTCTTTGTCCGTTATCACTTAAAGTAATTGACTGTTCAGGGACAATAGCTTCTTCTAATCCGTTTCCTGCAGGTCTTACCAATTGATATGAAACTGAATTAGGTAATTTGTATTTTGAATCTTTTTCCTTGAATTCTTTGATATCAATTGAATAATTTTGACGATTAGGATTTACATCTGCGGCTTTTCAGTTAAAACTATAAACATCAACATTTTTATCATATGTTGTTCAACCAGCCATTACATAAGCTAATCCACCAGTATTTTTCTTATCAAACATCAATTGATTTTTACGAGTTTTGAATGTAATTTTAAATCAGTTTTGATCGTTGAAATCTAATGTAGGTTTTGGGCCGGTGTTGTAACCAAAACCAAGAATTGTACCTACGTTATCTCGGAATTTTTTACTCATTTGTCAATTATTGGGTCAGTTCTTACCTGACTTAACAGTTCCATCAACAATTGATTTAGGTGGATATCAAAATCTATTACCACCTTTTTTATTTATAAGATCTTCAAGTTCACTTCTTCAGTTGTCTATAAAGTAAGCTCTAATTGGTTGCGAATCTGCACTAGCACCGTGACGTCAATCAGTTAAAAGATCTTCATATATAGGATTAGGTTTTCAAGTAGGTTCTAATCTTTTTCGATCATCACCTTCTCAAGTAACAAGTGAAGATGTTCATCTGTTGTAGCTAGTTAAATAACCTAATCATTCTGAATTATATTTGTTTGGAATAGGAATATCTTTAACAATATTATTCATCTTAAACTCAAGATTCTCAAGATCATTTGTGATTCTTGGAGCTTTTAGTTTTTCATAAACTTCTTCAGATTGAGTGCTTTTATAAACTGTAATTTCTACACTGTCTTCCACAAATTCTAGCGCTTTAGATAATACAATACCAAAGCGTGGTGAACTGCTTCACATATCAAAATCATACCCCTCGATTTGTAAGAATGGTGCGATTCGGTTAAATGTAACTTCTCACTCTTGCTCGCTTTCGTATCAAAGATCTTGATTTTCTAATTTATTATCTCTTTCACCTTTCATTTTGATGGTTGCAATAGAATAATCTTTATCACCATAAAGAGTTCTTTCAAAACCTTGGTTAAAGTAATAGTTGCTTTTCAAAGTACCGTCTTTGAAGCTCGATTGTAATTTTCGTTGCAACACGGGCAGGTTCAAAAACACAAGAAAAAAAGCACGGCTAAATGTCACACTTTTTTTCTTGTGTTTTTGTTTCCTTGGTTTTTGTGATTTTTTATAAAGGAAAAAATAATTAATGAAAAAAGCAATTTATTTCAAAAACAACGGCAAAGCAGTGTTTATTTAAGAGATATTGCGCTTTTATTAAAAATTATAAAATTAAAGATTTTTCAAAAGGCAGAAAGTGGAAAAGAACAAACAAAAGAGAAAAAAAAGCAACAAAAATACCATTCCCTATTGCATTAGGAACGGTATTTTTGTTGCGTTGGAGATTAAACTCAAGTACGAAATATGGATGTGTCCATATTTCGTGGCCTATGATACGTAATATCCAAAACGACCAAGTGCGCTTGCAAGAGTAGAAACTTGCTCCGCTGACAGCGCTGAGTTTTTATTTGACACGGCATTTCCACTAAGAGTAATAAAGTCTTGTTTAACCCCCTCGGCAAGTAATTTATTAACTTCGCCTGGGAAAAGTGTTTGTGTTAATACTCCAAGTAAAATTCCAGATGCTACAACTACTAATACCGCACCACCAATTTTAACAAAAAGTCCTTTTTTAGATTGATGTTGCTCAGTTGAGAATTTGTATTTTAATCCTCAGTAAATAGATAAAACAATTGCAATTGCTATAATAACCGGAAGAACATACATTAAAACAAGTTTTGCAATAGAATATCCTCTAATGGATGTAATTCAAAGTTCTTTCGCCTTTGCATTTGTTCAATCATAATCTGTTTCAAAATAACGGATAACTTGTGTAATCATTTATTTTTTCTCCTTTGTTTTAATAGTTTTTTTTCTTTAATAAATTTTTTTAGGATCGTATTTTTAATATAAATTAGAAAAGTCACACGCAAATTTAATGCATGTGACTTTTTTGTGTCCATTGTGTAAAATAATAATGCTTGCAAAGAAAGGACACATTTTTATTATATGAAAAAATTGATAGATTTATCTAAACTAAATATTATTTGTGTAAAAAATAATGCTGAAAACTCACGTCACTTTATCATAAAAGAAACAGATGATGAGATAAAACGTCTTCACTCAAATGTTTCTTCTAAAAGATTGCTTAGAGATAAACAAATATCTATACTATTAATGTGAGAAATTATTTTAAAAGTTCTAGTGTTGAATTCAATATCAAAAGCAGCGAAATATTTTGGTTATCAATCTAGAACAATTAAACAAAAAATGGCAATAATGATTGAAAAAAATGACTATCATAAAAGCTTAAAAAATAAATTTATTTGCAAAAATTGTGGAGACAAAATTTTTATAACTAAATTTCTCTCCTTTAGAAAATTAGCAAATCATTTACTCAGTTATAAAACTAAAAGGTTAATGATAGTGTCAGAATCACAAAAAAATAAGTGAAGTTACTTCAAGAAATATTGAAACGATGTAACTAAAGAATTAAGAAAAAAAGCAAGCAAAAACTCTAAAAACATTAAATGTAAAATGTCTGTGAAATTTATGGTCAACTCGTTCAAACAAACAAATCCAGATACTTTTTGTCCTACATTTAGCACAATTTACAAAGCTCTAAAGCAACAAAGAATAAAGCTTCCTCTTGACCCGCTTTTATATTTATCAAGAGGTGGCTATACAAAAACTACATTAAAGCAAGGTAAAAAATCCTTGATACACGCTAGAGACCTAAAATATAGACCTGAAGAAGCGGATTTAAGGCTAGAAAAAGGGCATTTTGAAGCTGATACAGTAATAGGTAAAAGAGAAGATAAGTTTGTTCTTTTTACACTTTTAGACCGTAAAACTAGAGAGTTATATATCGCTTTAACCAAAAGAGATGCAAAATCAATTAACAAAGCATTAAAAATGTTAATAAGAAAATACAATCTTGAAATAAAGACTTTGACAGTAGATAATGGTAGCGAAAACACACTTCTTCATAAAGTGGTAGGTAAGAAAAAATTATTTAAATGTAAACCTTATGCTTCATATCAAAAAGGTTCAATTGAAAATGCTCATAGATACATTAGAAGATTTATTCCGAAGGGTAAAAGTTTCAATTCACTCACACAAGAATATGTGTTTTGACTCAAAGAACAAATCGATGAATACAAAAGAATATTAGCGATAGAAAATTAAAATTAATATCGATAAATGCTAAGTTCAAGATTGACGACCTAAACTAAATTTATGTGAATAAAACCTATTTTTTGTGTAAATGTCAGTTTAAATAAGAATAGTCTTGTAATGACAGTCTTTTGTTACAAATACATTAATTGCGTTGGCACGCGGCCTTCTTTTCTTTTCTTTCGCAGAAAAGAAGCAAAAGAACTTCAAAATTAATATGGGTAAAAGGGAAACTTTGGTCTTTGAGACCTAAACTAGATTTTAGTGACTGAAGCCCATTTAATGTGAAATGCTATTTTTTTGCGGTGTTGTGCTATGTCTATCTTTAGACACAGATTCAATGATTGTGCTGCCGCACGGGCCTCCTTTTCTTTCGCAGAAAAGAAGCAAAAGAACTTCAAAATTTATAAGAAAACAAGCCACAAGGGCTTGCGCTTTTGATTTTGCTTTTGTCACTATTTCTTCATTTTTTGCACTAATTTTTTTATAATTTAAACATTAAAAAAGCATTGTTATTTTTTACCACTTAACTTGCGCGTCACTTTTCCAATTTTTAGATCGTATTTTTAAAGATATTATCTCCTTATGAAAGTATATTTCAATATAATTATATGAGTCTTAAATAAGTCAGAAAACCGTTTTTTTTTTTTTTTTTTTGTTATAGCAAACATAAGTATAAGATAGTAATATTTGCTCAAATTTTAAAGGAATTTAGCACACTTAAACAATGAAAATAAAAGCAGGAATTCCCCTGCTTTTCTTATTTGAATTGAGCGCTGTAAAGAGATTCGTAAAATCCTTTTTGAGCAAGAAGTTCTTCATGAGTTCCTTCTTCAATGATTTTTCCAGCATCAATAACTAAAATTTTGTCAGCATTTTTAATGGTGCTAAGACGGTGAGCGATAATAAATGAAGTGCGATTTTTCATAAGCTCTAGCATCGCTTTTTGGATAATAATTTCAGTTTGAGAGTCAATATTTGAAGTAGCTTCATCTAAAATTACGATATTTCGATTTGAAAGCATCGCTCTAGTAATTGCAATAAGTTGTCTTTGGCCTTGAGAGATGTTGTTTCCGTTACTTTCAATCACTGTATCATATCCATTTTTCATAGTTTCGATAAAGTGATGCGCATTAGTTAATTTAGCTGCAGCAATCATTTGTTCATCAGAAATATTTGGATTAGCAATTTTAAGATTATATCTAATGGTTTCATTAAATAAAAACGAGTCTTGCAAGATAACAGTCATATTATCTCTTAGATTTTCAGTTTTAATTTCATTAAGTTCATAACCATCAATTAAAATGCTTCCTTTGTTATAATCATACATTTTACTTAAAAGGTTAATAATTGTGGTTTTTCCAGCTCCAGTTGGTCCAACAATAGCAATTGTTTGGCCTTGCTTAACTTTAAAACTAGCATCATTTAATTGTCAATTTTCAAGGTTTTCATTATATTTGAAAAAAACATTTTTAAATATGATTTCACCTTTAACTTCTCTATCTAAGGTGTATTTTTCTTTACTTAAATCAGGTTCTTTTAATTCAGTTAGGCGATGCACTCTTTTTGATGAAGCAATTCCAACTTGAACATTAAAAGCTAAGCTTAAAAGGTTTTGAAATGGTCCCATAAAGTTTCAATTAAGTGAAACGTAAGTAATAATAAGTGAAGGAGTAGCAATCCCACTTTCTGAAGATCCAAAAAATGGAAGTCCTCACATTGAAACTTTATTAATGTAGAAAATAGCTGCAATTCCTGAAATAATTAAGATAATAAGGTTTGAAATTAAGTTATATCAGGTTTCAAAGCTACGCGCAATAGTATCACCTTTAAATGCAATTTGACGAATTGTTTTAGTAATTTTTTTAAGGTTGCTAAAAACAAATTTTTGTTGATTAAATGAATTAGTAACCATTGTATTATTAAGTGATTCTTCGACAAAAGCATTAAGCAAACCAAAGGTATTTTGAGTTTGAGTAAAGTATTTCTGTGCTTTTTGAATAATTAAAAACACTGAAAAGAATAAAACTAATGTTAATGGAATAACTATTAATGAAAGTTTAAGCGAAATAAGGCAAAGGAAAATACCTGAAAAAATAATGTTAAAGCAGCTACTAAAAATTTGACTAGTGATTTGAAAAAGTGAATTACCAACGTTGTTAACATCATTAATTAATGATGAAATTAAATCACCAGCCTTTTGTGAATCATAGTATTTAATAGGCATTTTATAAAGTTTATGCATAATTTTTAAACGTAAGTTAGTTGCTGCAATAAATGAAGCTTTAACATAAAAAAGAGCTTCTAAATATTTAAAAATACCATATAAAATAAACATTAAAGCAAGGCAAGAAAGGAAAATAAAGAATTGATTTCATTGGAAAATTGGCACTGCACCATTTATATATGGTTCAAAATAAAGATGCAAAATTTGCCCAATTAAAATACTTCCCGCAGTGTAAGCAAGTGAGTTTAAAATTGCAAAAAGTAGACCTAAATAGTAATATTTCTTACTTTCTTTTAAATACGATCAAAGAACTTTAAACACCTTCAAAGAAGAAAGGTTATTACTTTTAGAGCTAGAATGAGCTATTTCTTGTCTAACTTTTTCTAAAGTTAATTTTTCCATTTTTCTCCTTTTATTGTTCTAATTGATTATGGTAAATTTCTCTGTATCACTTACATTCTTTAGTTAGCTGTTCGTGTTTTCCTTTTGCAATAATTTCGCCTGCGTTAATGACTAAAATTTCATCAGAATGCTTAATTGAGTTAATTTTTTGTGAAATGATAATTGTGGTGCAATCGTAATATTTTTTAATGTTTTCAATTAGCTTTTTAGTAGTTAAATTATCTAAAGCACTAGTTGAATCATCTAGAATTAAAATTTTCGGATTTACTAAAAGTGAACGGGCAATTGAAAGCCTTTGTTTTTGGCCACCAGAAAGGTTTTTCCCTCTTTGATACACCGGATGATCCAGTCCATCATCAAAGCGATAAACAAAATCAATAGAACAAGACGCAGTTAAAGCTTTACTAATTTCTTCTGCAGTTGCATCTGGCTTAGCAAAAAGTAAATTCGATCTAATTGTACCTGCAAAAAGCTGCGATTCTTGATAAACAATAGCTAATGATTCGCTTAAATCTTTTGAATTAATTTGATTAAGTTCTTTATCATTAATTAAAATGCTTCCTTCGGTATATTTAAGGTTATTGGCAATTAATGTTCCAATTGTAGTTTTACCACTGCCGGTTGGACCAATTATTCCTAAAGTTTTTCCTCCATTAACTTTAAAGTTAATGTTTTTTAAGATGTATTCGGGTGAATTTTTATAGTATTTAAAGTTAAAATCTTTAAATTCAACTGAGAAATCTTTAGTAGGTAAAGATTTATCTAAAGTAAGTCCATTAGCTACATTTAAATCATCATAAGGCTTTTCTAAAATCTCAACAATTCTTCCGGCACTAGTTTTAGCTCTAAAAAGAATTCCTAAAAATTGTGAAAGCATTAAGATACCAAATGAAATAAGTACTTCATATTCAATAAAAACGTTAATTGTGGCAAAAAATTGTCTTTTATCACCGCTAATGTCATTTAAATTGTATGCAGCAATATAGTAAATAGCAACAATAACAAGGTTGATAATCGCAAAAAAGGCTGGGTTTCCAATTGCAAAATAGCTAAAAGTTTTAATTTCCACACTTGATCACCTTTTGTTTGCTAAATCAAACTTGTGTTTTTGTTTTTGTTCTAAATTGTAAGTTTTAATAAGTTTTGAACCAATAATTGATTCTTCTACTTCTTTAGTAATTTGGTCTAAGTTTTTTCTATTTTTCTTAATCAGTGGATTTACTAATTTAAAAATAAGTAAAAGCACAAACACAAGAACCGGGACAACCCCAATAGCTGCTCAAGAAAGATTTACATCAGTTAAAAATGAAAATACTACCCCGACAATGATAAAAAATGGAGCACGTACTAATGAACTTGAAGCACTCATTAAAAAGTCTCAAAAGATGGCAACATCATCATTAATTCTAGTAATTAAAGTTTCGGTTTTAAGTTCTGCAATATCTTTAATGCTTAATTTTTGATACTTTTCAAATAAAGTGTTTCTTAAATGGTTTGAACTAAGCTCGCCAGCATAAGTAGTAATTAGCACGCTACCAATTGATGTAATCAACCCAAAAACAATCATTAAAATAACAATAATAATTAGTTTGGTAATTGCCTGGGCTTGCGTATTTGAAGGGAATAAATTAACCTTGTTAAATAGCACTATGTAATAAGTTTGACTAGCTTCATTTGAGCTAGGAGCAATCAATGAAAGAAACTGACTAAGCAAAATTGGCAAAAACATCGTAATAACAACGTTAATTAAAATCAAAATAATACCTATTAAAAATAGAGTTTTTACTTTTTTTTGGCAAGAGTTTAAATACCTTTATCATAATAAACCTCCTTTGGTATTTATTTGATTTATTTTGCTTTTAGATAGCATAATTAACCTTATACATTAATAATTTTTTAAATTATAACACTTTAAAATTAAAGATTCAATAATTCTAAATTTTAGAGCAGAAAGCAAAAAGTTACGCACCTTTTGCACGCAACTTAAAGCTAGCTATTTGTTAAATTTAGCTATAACAAATAAAATTCCACCAATGATTAATGAAGCTAGATACGAAACTAAAACAATAGTATTTTCAAACACTTCAGGAATGACCTACAATCATTGGGAATAGGTAAATAACAATTAAGCTAATAAGCAAAATCATCACTAAATAATAGATGATTTTTTCATATCAAGGAATTGTAATTACCTTATTTTTGCGTTCTAAAATTAGCGCTGTGATGAAAGTGAGCACATATTGAACTAAAAATGAAATCGTTTCCTATCTCGATAACTGAAAGGAAGAAGTTTTTAAGATTTAAAAACTCAGGAAGAGCCCAAAACACTATTAATGAAAAAATAGTAAGTCCAAGCGAAAAATAAATAGCATTGCGATATTCACCACGTGAATTAGTTTTGATTAAGAATTTAGGCAAATATCCATCTTCTGCAAGCGGAATTAATTGCCTTGAATTAACTAAGACAGTTGAAATTTTTGATGAAATTTGATTAAAAATAGTCCCAATTACAAAAATAACAAGTCCAGTAATTGATCAGGTTTTAAGGAAAATATTACTAAATTGCCCATTTAAAACGCTTGAGTTTATCCCTAAAAGTACTAAGTAAAATACCAAGTAAAACCCAACAATAAATCCGAAAGATAAAAAGAGCACTTTTTTAATTTTATTAGTTTTGCGCATCCTTAGTCATTGCAGCAATACTTTCAAAACCACCAAAAAGCATACATAAATGAAATTACTGAGCTTGAAAATTAAATAAGCATATTCACTTTTAGGTTTATCAATTAACCCGCTAAAATTGGTTGAGTAACTTGGGTTTTTAAAAGCTAAATAAACTGACAGTAGAAGTGCTAAAAAGATAATGGTTCATTTAATAATTGCTGAAAGATAGATAACTTTTGTGCTTAATTTGAGCCCAAATGTGGAAATAAACATAAGCAAAATATAAAATAAAAATGAAATTCCTCTAACAATTGAAATTACCATTTGATTATCAGTAACTACCGAAATTGCAGTAGCTAAAAATAATGGTCCAGCTGCTGAAAGAATTGGCCCTTGCATAAATTGACTTCAACCAACTCAAAAAGCAAATAATTTCTTAGCTTTAGAATCCCCTATCTTTTTGGCATAGTAATATGATCCGCCATATTCTTCGCTATATACTGCTGCTAATCTTGAAAAAACTAGAACAATTCCTAAGGTAATAAATGAAGTTAATAAAATAGTTAATAAACCTAGAGCTTTTAAATTAGTAATAGTCAAAATGGTGCTAACAAAACCAAATCCCACTATGAAGTTAATTGTGAAGAAAATGAAGTTTTTCTCACTGAAAGCTTTTATGCTTGATTGTGTGTTCATGGATATAATTTTAATGCAAAAAGTTTAAAAAAGAAATGAAAAGTAAGCTTTTTTGTTATTTTTGGTTTTATAAACTTTTTTCACCTAGCTATTAAAAAGCCTAATTTTTATAAATGCTAATGCCTAAATAAGATATAAAAAAATCGTTTCTAAAACTTTTAATTTTACTTAAGAAAATGTCGATAATTTAAGTATGTTTTTAGCAGTGGATTCAAAACTTTTTAAGAGCAAAATTGTTGGATAAAATGATTATCGATTTTTTACATTTTGGTAAAATTCAATCTATGAAAAATATGGTAAGACGTAATATTCATTTAGCAATTAAATGGATATTGATTAATTTTTGCGATATTCACTACCCTGCGCTTGAAAAATTTGTAGAAGAATATTGCGAAAATATCTATGATTGTGCCTCCCAGTTGAATAATTAATTATTCAATTTAAAATAAAGGAGGAAAATAATATGCAAAGTGTTAAAACAAACACAAAAAAGAATAATTATGTTATTGAATTAGTTGAAGTTACCAAAGAATTTGGTAATAAGACTGTTTTAGATGAAGTTAATTTAAACATTAATCGTGGAGAGTTTGTAACTCTTCTTGGACCTAGTGGTAGTGGTAAACTACTATCTTAAGATTACTTGGTGGTTTTGAATGAGCTACCCGTGGTGAAATTAAATTTAATGGACTGGATATTAAAGATCTTGCTCCATACAAAAGAAACGTTTCTACAATTTTTCAAGATTATGCCCTTTTCCCTCACTTAAATGTTGAAGGAAACATTATGTATGGACTTAAATTAAAAAGAGTTCCAAAAGATAAAGACAAAATTAGTCAAAAAACAATCGATAGATACCAAAAGAAACTTGTGCAATGAGAAGCTAAAGCAGCTGCTAAAATTTCTAAATTACAAGAAAAACAAGACCAATACGAAAAAGAGCTTGAAGCCTTAAATGAAGAGACAAAAGAATACAAAAAACGTCTTACTTGACTTGATGATTCAGATTTTGAATATTCATATTGAGAAAATTATGTAAGCGAAAAATCAAAAGCTTTTGAAAACCGTCACTTTAAACGTAAATTAACTAACGAAGAAACACAAGAAGCTATTAACAAAATCATTGAAATTGTTGGTCTTAAAGGAAATGAAAAAAGAAGCATCAACGAACTTTCAGGAGGGATGAAGCAGCGTGTTGCTCTTGCTCGTAGCTTAGTTATTGAGCCTGAAATTTTACTTTTAGACGAGCCGCTTAGTGCTCTTGATGCTAAAATCCGTAAAAAAATGCAAATTCTTCTTAGAAACCGTGCAACAAGAACTTGGTCTTACATTTATTTTTGTTACTCACGACCAAAACGAAGCTTTAGAACTTTCAGATCGCATTGCTGTTATGCGTGATGGAAAAATTGAGCAATATGATACACCTAAAAACATTTATGATTTCCCAGTTAATATTTGAGTTGCTAAATTCATTGGTGATTCAAACATTTTTGATGCTAAATTCTTAGAAAATGGAAATGTAAAACT